>CAZKPR010000263.1:0-4365 GCA_964554685.1 uncultured Leptospirales bacterium
AGCCCCGGTGCGTCGCCACGTGGGCGGAGTACACGCTGGCGTTTGCCATACCCCTGGCCAGCTTCCTCTGGGACTGGTAGGGGAGCAGGGCTTTCAGGATCGCATCCTGGGATCCCCCTCCAAGGCTGCTGCCGCCGACTATCCAGGCGCGTCCCTCCCCGGCAAGGAAAGTCGTGAGCAGCGCCGCCAGGGCAATGACGATACAGGTCTTTTTCATATCCATCCTCCAAAATGTGAGTATCCAATCACTTTTTTTTCTGTCTTCTGAAAGGCTATTAGATGGTATAGTATAACCATCCATGAAAATATAATTCAAATCATTTTTTCAACTCAATATATTTATTTCAACCGGCGACATAATCCGAGCACTACTGGATACCGCCAATGATGGTCTCCCGGCGTCCCCACACGTCCCTGCCCAAGTACGGCGCCGTCGCACAACCTCGATTGAAAAAATATCATGAAATCATTACAAAATTTTTACACCTTCGTCCGGTATCAAGGTTGACACGTACAGGGGGATTTTAATAGTTTCACCACTATCCTTCCCTGCCTGTGCCGGATCCAGCGTTCGTCGCCGGTCAGGGTTCTGATCAAGCGGGCGTATCCTCACGAATAACCGGTCGCGCCCGCGGCGAAAAACCCGGACCGACGAGGTGCCATTATGCAAATGCCCCCGCGACCATTTGAGACCACCCTGCCGCGGAAGTACTCCGAGGGAGAGGAGCATCGCTTCATCGAACTGAATGGAATCAACCTCTCCTACAAGGTGAGCGGCTCCGGCCCGCCACTGGTGTTTCACCACGGCTGGATCGGCAACGAGGACACCTTTGCCATGTGCCACCAGGGATTCGCCGAGCACTACACCGTGTACCGACCGGCATGGCCGGGTTACGGCGACAGCGGGCCCCTAGACCGTTTTTCCATAGAAGACCTGGCCGAGCTCTCAAAACTCTTCATCGCGAGCCTCGGCCTGCGCCGTCCCGTCATGGTGGGAAACTGCCTGGGGGGCAATGTCGTCATGGAGCTCGCCAGGACGCATCCCCGGCTCGTTTCCCGAATGGTGCTGGTCGAGATCTACCTTTTTTTTCCCGGCGCATACAAGCTGCTCCTGGTCCCGGGAATCAACAGTCTTCTCTACCGGGCCCTCTTCAAGACGCGTACCGGCTTCGACCTGCTCAACAACTACATGCCCCTGCAGATGAACGACGGCAACGACGGGTGGGAGTACACGTGGGAGGGATTCCTGCGCACCAGAGTGAGGAGCGGCCTTGACTTCCTGAAGGCGATTTATCTCTTCTCCCAAAGCGAGTCCGGGCGTTACCTGGAACATTACCGTTCCGACATACCCACCATATACGTCTCCGGCGGCAAGACCTTCGGCCCCGCGGCGGAATTCGGGAAGATCGTGGATGTCCTCTTCAGCGACCTTGAAGTGGTGGCGATACCGGAGAGCATGCATAACCCCGTGGTCGAGCGCCCCGAGTTGTTCCGGGCGCGCGTCCTCGATGCCCTCGGGCACTCCGCCGAGGCGGTGGCGGCCGGAAAGTAACCGGGAACGCCGCAGCCCCCCGCCCGGGAAATGCCCTGCCCCGCGTCGGCGGGTCCCACCCCGTTTCACGCCGCGTCACTTCCTGCCGAAGGGATTGTCCTTCCACATCCTCACGGCGAGGAGCATCGGCGCGATCTTGTAGGGAAGGTTAAAGAGGAGAAACTTCAGGGGATCCTGGACCGAGAGGTCCTGGTTGAGCCCCGCCCTGGCAAGCTCCTCCGCGCTTTTCACGCCCCCCGCGCACACCTGGCTGAAGAGCGCCGCGTCTCCCGCGAACTCGGCGGCCAGGAGCACGATCATGCTTTCAATGATCATCCCCGCGTACACGAGGGCGAAGGGGCGAACCCAGTTGCGGCCCCGGACAAAGGCGTAGACCAGGACGATGTAAAAGGGCCCGAACACGAAGGCCGAAAGAAAGGTCATGGCCCGGAGATACATCGGGTTGGCGATGAGAAGGGGATCGTTCCCCACCGCGTAGAGTTCATAGACCGCCCGGGCCCAGAAGTAATCGCTCCCCGGGGAGGGACGGGACACGGCGTTGACCGCGTCGGCGGCAAAGGACGTGAAGGTAAAAAGAGAAAACACGATGATGAAAAACCAGTCGAGCTTTCTCTCACGCAATGGAATGATCATTGTCTCCTGCACAGGCATATCCTCCGTTTTTTTTTCTTCAATGGTGGCAGGGAAGAACGCCCTGTCAAGGGAAAACGAAGGGTGCGGCGCCCGCCGGAACCGCGATTTCTTCAGTAAACGCGGGGAATGATGCGCAAGGGAACCGGCTCCCGGTATCGGTCCCAGTCATTTCCATACTGTGCCGCGCAGTGCCGGTCGTCACGGCGCTCCCGGTGGACCAGGAGCATGGTGAAATAGATGACGTAAAAATAGGGCACGATCGAGCCGAAGAGACAGGGCAGGCACCAGGCCAGGGCCATCATGATGTCCCCGACGTAGTTGAAATGGCGCGCCATGCCCCAGAACCCGGAGACCAGGAGACGGCTTCCCCGCTCCGTCTCGATATATTCCGGCTCGCGCCCCCCGATGCGGAACGAGGGATCGGTCCTGAACCGGTGCTTCTGGAGATTGACGGCCCTGAAGATCCCGTACCCGCAGAAGTTGAGCGCGGCGATCAGGGCGGCCCCCCACCAGGGAAGGGAGTGGAGATGGTCGATGAGGTAAAAGGCCTGGAGGGAATAGGTGAAGGGCACCCACGCGAGGTCGCCGAAGGCGAGCATGAAGCCGAAGGTGTCGTTCACGATGTCGGTGGTGGTGAGAATGGCCTGCTCGTTCCAGAAATAATCGGCCACGTAGAAAAACTGGAAGAACACCACCATGGCCATCGGAAGCGTGACCGTGCCGTGCTGCTGGTACTGCGTCCCCATGAACGACAGCACGATCAGTACCCAGCCGATGAGGCCCGGCCGGGCCTCGCAGAAGAGCTTCAGGTCGAAACCGGTCACCGGGGGGATCCTGGGATTGAGGGAGACGCCCATGAAAAAATCATGGACCGCGCTTCCCGACCGGCGGTCCACCTGGCCGCTGATCCTCCCGTACACGTACAGGAATATCGAAAAGGCCGCGACGAAGAGCATCACCACGGATATGAGCGCCCCGAATTGACGGTAGATGAGATCCGGAGGCACGATCCCCGTAGCCGCGAGGATACCGGCGCACGCCAGGGTGATCAGGAAGGAGGCCATGCCGTTCAGGCGGTATTCCAGGCGGGTCCCGTTTTCGAGCCTGGCGCCGAGCGCCCTCCTCCCGGGAACGAACCGCTGGAGCAGGGCCTGGAAGAGGAACCAGGAGGCGCACATGGCCGCGGCCTCCCACGTGGGACGTATGCTGTCGAGGAACCCGGAGAAGGGCGCGTAGTCCGCCGAACCGGAGGGGAGGAGGTCCCCTCCGTTGAAGCGCACCGCGAAGTAGAGGTAGTACACGACGGCGGGAAGCCCTGTCATGATCAGGATGTTCCCCGCGGGACCGCCGAACTCATATACTTGTCTGCCGCCGGTATCCTTTGCCACACATTCCCCCTCTCGATGACCCCTCCGCGGCGGCACGCGTCCTCATCGCACCGGTCCGCGACGATCGATGGGGAGTAGTGATGACACGGCAAGATTGTTCTGTCAAGGAGTAATCGGGCCGGTGTCGCAACGGGAATTTTTCATCGTTCAGCCCCCTCCCTTCGTTTTCCATTCATGTACCTGCGAACGAAGGAGACCGCCCCCTCCTACCGGCCCGGGCTTGATAGAAAATCGGCGTACAAAAGCGTGTGGCTCAGGCACTGGCATGGATTCCGGGAATCAAATACTGAACGGTTCGGTGAAACCTACGGGGACCTGACCCCGGAAAAGAGATTCGAGGTGGCGAAGCTCCTGCATTCGTAATTTTTTAACGCGGAGTTCGCAGAGGACGCAGAGAAAGGGGGTATTATCAATGTCAATTGAGGATTTGAATTCACTATCTGAAATAATAATAGGTAAAGCAATAGAGGTCCATCGGGAACTCGGCCCGGGATTATTGGAATCAGCCTATGAGTCCTGCCTGGCCTATGAATTGGAACGTTCCGGGTTGAAGGTTTAAATCCAGAAGCCGCTCCCGCTCGTCTACAAAGGCATGAATATCGACCGCGGTTATCGAATCGATCTTCCGGTTGAAGATTCCGTCATCATCGAATTGAAGGCTGTCGGATCACTCCTGCCGGTTCACAAAGCCCAGATAGTGTCGTATTTAAAACTATCCGGCACATCTCTCGGATCGCTTATCAACTTCAATGTTGAAGCATTGATACACGGTATTCAGAGAGTCGTAAACAA
>CAZKPR010000264.1:0-4338 GCA_964554685.1 uncultured Leptospirales bacterium
GCCCGGCCCGACGCCGACACGACCGCCGACGCCTCCGCCCTGACCGTGATGCTTCTTCCCAACACCGAACTGTACCGCGATTTTCGTGAGGGATCTTTCCACCTCCCTGACAAGTTCGGGCTACTGGGAGAACTGCGAACCATCATCGCGAACATGGACGTGCGGGATCGCTGTCTCTTCACGTCGAACCACGCATCCAACTACCTCCCCCTCCGGGCGACGCTGCCCGACCAGAAAAGGGACATACTCGACCTGATCGACAGGGTGCTCGAAAAACGGGACGAACGATTGCTCAAGCCGGAATACATGCGCGCGCTGTAATGAGATTAATGGACCCCGGCGCGTGCCGCGGTCGATGATAGTACACATAATTATCGGAGTGCCACAATGGACAGGTCCATGGAAGAAGCCATACGCTACATAAGCGGGGAACTGAAGGATAACCCGAACGCGAACAAGTCACAGCTGATCGACCAGGCGGCCCAGCGGTTCGATCTCGATCCCATGCAGACTGAATTCCTCATCAACAAGTTCATCATGAATACCTGAGAGGCCCCGCTACAGAGCGCCCTCAATCCGTGAGGCCAGCGCCTTGACGATCTCTTCAAAGAGGTCGCTGAGTCTGTCATGACCGGAAAACACAACGGAATGCTCCTCGAACGTGTCCCGGTCGCGCCGATACATCACGAGGGAGCATCGATAACGCTTCCCCTCCGCGAAGGAATCGTCCTTCCTTCCCTCCGCGGTATCGATCCACCCATAGCATGCGTATCCGGCGTCAAGGTCCCGGCAGAGTCCCCGCACCTCTTCCCGCGTGAGGCTCCGCACACGCCCCCGGCGTTCACCCTGGAGTACGGACTCCACCTCCATCACAGGCACAATACGGAATCCCCCCGAGACGAGGCGCCGCATGAGCGCTTCGCGAAGGAGCCTGTCCTGCACGTCGTTGAGCTGGTTCGCGGAAAATCCCAGAACCAGAAAGCGTTCCCTGGGAGCGCCGACTGACATCGCGGCGACGAGGAGGACGACGGCCGCAACGGCACCCGACAATATGTTTCTTCTCTTTTTTATACTCATGTAAGATAGACCTTCTCCCCGTCGGGGAGTTTCAGGGAAGGGTCGAGGTCTTCCGGCTCCAGGGCGACGAGGGGCGATATCTCAACTGTCCGCGCCTCGGAAGGGATGCGGATTCCCCGCTCCTCGAGCCACCGACGGTGCTCATCGGACATCATGGCCTGTGCCGATTCCACTGAATCCACCCCATCGCGGTTCTTCACCGGCGCGAATTCCCGTTCCCTGAGCGTTTCGAAAACCACGTTGTTTCCCGTGAGGGGAAGTGCGTCGAACACGAATTTTTCGTACTTGATCCCTTCGATCTCCCTTGTTATACCGTTTACGAATGCGGGTATCTTTTTTTTCGCCCTGTGGAAGGGAAGGGTTATCTCCCTCCCCGCCGTGAGCCGCTCAATGAAGTCCCTTCTGAACAGGTGAATGGCGATACTCCCCGCGATATAGCGTAGCTCGCCTTTCCCGTCCCTGCTCATGGTCTTTTCCTCAGGAAGGTCCGAGTATTCCACCACGCCAAGGGTGCCGTCGGGATAGCGCACGAAAACCCCCACCTTCTCCTCCGGGTAGGCCTTGCGCACGGTCTTGCTTGACACGTCGGCGTTACGGAGGAGGTGAAACCCGATGAATACCGGGTCGATGATCCTTACCAGGGGATTATCCACCTGGAAATATGATATAGTCTCGATGCCCCGCCCTTTCATTTTTTCAAGAGCGCCCGAAGTCTGAAGGGCCGTGAGGCTCCCCCCGTGGCCATCGGGATTCCTGAAAAGGCGGTCCCTGTCCTCGAGGATGAGCCTTCCCCTTGCGTCGAGGGCGGGAATCATATTCTGGGGAAAAATGAAAAGGTCACCGGGATCTATGCCGAAATTGCCGTTCTCCCTGAAATAGGCCGCGGTCTCATCGTGGTTCGCCCGCGAGGTCATGATGAGGAAGGGAATGCGCGTCCCGAATTTCCGTGATGCCGCCAGAACCTTCTCCGCGTGGATCTGGAAGAGCGACTTGCCGGAGACCGGACCCACGGGAAATTTACCCTTGGGGCCCTCGTACCCGAGCCGTGACCCCTGTCCTCCCGCCACCACGAAGGCCGCGACCCTTCCGGCGCGCACGTGGGCCTCACCGGCTTCCCTGGCCCGGGCGTATTCCCCCTCCTCGCCGGCCGAAGAGGGAACGGGGATAAAGGGCGCGGGCTCAAAATCCGCCCCTGAATGGACCTCATCCGACGCGGAGAGCCTTTCGATAAGATCGAAATCCACTCCGGCGAGATCGTCGAGAAGCCGCTTTCGCTCCTCCTCCGTAAGCCCCTCCCAGTGATCGAAGACGTGCTCCTGCTTCTTTTCATAGACCCTGCGTATGATCGGTTCATGTCCGGGGAAGGTGATCATGGTCTCTCCTCGCTCTGGATCAGGCTCGTCACAGGATAACAGACACGCGGAAATCGATCAATACAATTTTCCAGAACCGGGTCTCTCCCGGAAACAGCAACCCGGCCAAAAGGCGGCCAAATAGTGCTTGTAGTCTTATGAAGGCATGATATGCTCATGACAATAAAGATGGAGGTGTTGGATATGAAACGCGCTCTCCTCTTTTTCATGGTCGTCATCTTCTCAATCACGTTCCTTCCGCGGGCGGAGGCCCTTGAAATCGGCCTGGGGGGCATGGTCTGGTACGGATGGTGGGAAGCCCCCTGGACAAGCGGCAGGACCAACCGGATGCCCCCGGGAAGCCTCGAGTTACTGGGCATCAACAACGTACCCGTGGCGGTTCCCACGCCGATCAATCCCTTCAGGTGCGACCCCATGCCGATCGCCGGGCCCGTCATCTCCCTGCGGCTCCATCACCGCCTGTCCCTCGCCTCGGTGTTCATGATCGGGAAATACCACGCGCACTCAACCGGTAATTTCCTTTCCCCCTTCGGCGTGATCGTGAACTCCCGGTACAAAAAAAACATCACCAAGTTCGACCTGGATTCCTCCCTCAGCGTGGGACTGACCGATGTCGTCAAGCTTTTCGTCGGGATGAAATACCAGGGATATGACTACACGGAGGACATACGCTTCCCCAATGCCACGCTCATGGGAGTCGCCCTGGCGAACCATGCGAGGGACAGGCTGAGGAACCTGGGTCCCGGTTTCGGCGTTGGACTCACCTTTCACCTCGTGGACAATCTCTATCTTCTCTGCAACGCCGGGGGCCTCGTGCTCTTCGGACATGAGCGGTACCGGTACCGCTGGGACACCGTTTTCGTAGTGGGGACCACGTTGATGCCGTTAACCACGAGATTCAACAACTCCCGCTTCTACGCGCCCGGGGGGAATGCGTCCCTTTCACTTGCCTATGCCATCCCGAAGGCGCACCTGACCCTGACCCTTGGCGGTCGCGGCCAGGTGCTCTATTACGTTCGGAAAAAATCGGGCATCATGAGTCTCAACGAGGCGTACAACGTCCAGGGTAAATACGACCAGATTTACGGGATCACCTTCGCGGCGGTATATTCAATCAAGCTTACGAAGGATAAGAAAGAGATGCAGTGACGAACGAACGGCGCGGCCGTAACCTTATCGCGCCGGGCAAAGCGCCCCCGTCAATCCATGGCCTCGAGGTCCATCCTGAAGGCCTCCAGGAGCCTCCCGGTAATCATACGCGCTTCGGCGGTAAAGGATTCATCGGCGAGCATTTTTTTACTCCATACCCTGAGGCCGTAACGAATGAAGTAGTTGTCCACGAACTCGCTCACCGCATTAAAATCGAGGGTTACCCCGGCGGGTTGCCGGGTGTCCCATTCAAGGGACACCGAGGTGCCGCGGCCGTCATGGGCCGCCGCCATGACGCGGGAAACGTCCGCGATCAGCTGCTCCATGTTATCCGGCACGAAGAGATCGATGAGCCAGGGGGGCAGGACATTGTAGAAGCGTCCGGAAATGCTCGTTTTTCCCACCTCGCCGATCCGCACCGTCACGGACCCCTTTTTCGGAGCGTCGCGATACGTGAACCGGATGATCGTGCCATTTGTCGTGAATTTCAATCCATGGACATTGTGAACCATATCCATGACCGCATGGTATGATATATCCTTCAGGGACTCCGGCGCGATCTCCTGCTTGAAGAGGGGCCGGCCGGATGCGTCGAAGGGAACGAACCTGCCGTTACGGGTATAAAAAGTACACCCCAGGACATCTTCCCTGCTGTCGAACACCAGGGTGAGGATGGTGTCGCCGGAATGGATCCTGAAATCCATCGTGATCAGGTAAAGGCCCCGTATGTCCCTGAAGG
>CAZKPR010000265.1:0-2857 GCA_964554685.1 uncultured Leptospirales bacterium
TCCATTAACGGACCGCCGACTTCATCTCATTAAAATCTACAGAGCCACTGGATTCCACACACGGCAAGTTCCCTACTCTACAAATAATACTCGATTCGTCAAGCGTATATTGTCACAGGAAAGACGCCTGCACACCATTGGCCGCTAGTATCCTTAAAAATGCAGAATACACTTATTCCCTGTATAAAAATTTGTTGACGTATGGGAGAAAAATACCCAAACTACAACCAGTATGATATACTTCTGGAGAAGGCCATGATTGAAGTCAATGACAAGGGTGAAGGTGTCTTCGTTGTAAAAATTGTAATGAAAGAGGTGCATACCCTCGATGTTCCTGACCTGAAAGAAAAACTCCAGGAAACAATAATCGAAAAAGGCGTCAAGAAAATGGTCGTTGACCTGACCGACGTGAAAATGATTACGAGTTCGGGAATAGGTATATTTCTGAATATTAACCAAAGTCTGAAATCAAATCTCCGCCTCGCGGCCGCCAACCCGGAAGTCAAAAAAGTGCTTGATCTGACAAAAGTAACAACGGTTATCAAGCTCTTCGATACAATCACAGACGCCCTGTCCAGCTTCTAGTATCATATAACTCCATTCATTATTATTCGGAACCCTTCATCCCGAAACGTTTGAAGTTTGATCACATAAATAATAACCGCTCATATTGCACCCGCACAGGGTAGCTCATAACGGGAAAGCCGACTTCCGATTAATTCTGTACCACTGTAACCTGAACCAATAAGGGACAGCTTTATCCCTGTCACAGAATTCATAATCTGATTTTATGTTTTCAGCAAGTTCATGCGTTCTGCCAGCGAGCGAAAGCGCGTGCTTCCGTATGACTTCTCCCAGCCCGCTATTTTTTTTACTTTGCCACTTTTTTTCTATCTCCTCAATCATAATCTCCTCAACGGATTCCCTTTCTTTAACAACACGCGGCATCAAGCTGCCGTAATTGAGCAGAACCCTGCGATGTATCTCCTCCCCACTCCACCAAAGCGTATTGCCGTCATATCTATCTGTTGCGGTTCCATACAGATCATGTTCTCGACCATCTCCCAGGTGAGGTTTTTCAAGACCCATCCCGGCATAGGTCCCCGCCACCAGATGAGGTTTATAAATGCTCATGCAGGGGGCCGAGGTACCCGTCAGGTACACAAGTGGAGTGGATCCTTTCGCAAGCACCGCCACCATTGATCCTGTAGTCTGTGTGGATATAAGACCCCCCGCATGCAGACAGATTCGTTCCATTGACCGTTTCCACGGCTTGAATGGCTCCTGCATGGCATGCGATCGTAAAATCCTCATCATGTCACCGGTAGTAACAGCGCCTATTTTCTGGAACAACATATCATGACTTATGCATCGCCGCACCTGCCCCCTGGCGAAATGGGTAAAAAGCTTGTCCGAGAAATCCCTGGTGAAATTCAGCGACATTCCTTTTCTGATAAACCCCTTCTTCCTGGCATAATCCGCAAGACCCGGAGTTCCCTCATCGTAATCCTCCCCGATCGACAGCCCATTTGATATGCTGTATATTCCCGTTATCTTTTTCCAGACCCACCAGGAACCCGCTGTTTCAAGCACGAAAGCCTCTTCGGGATCAGCTATCATGAAGGAGTTATGATAATATTTCGTGCCTTCCAGAGAGTGAGCGCCACCCTGCCCGTAGCGCATGAGCAACTCGAGTATAGTATCCCTTGCCTCTGACGCTCTTTTTGAACGCTCAAGAGCAAGACGAAGCATGTCCATCCCAGTCAGATGCCCGTTCTTTTTTCGTAACGGCTCCCTGGTGAAAACCGCCTCGTTCCCGATTGCAACACCATGCTCGTTCACCCCCATTTCAGCTCCGAACATCCAGTATGGACGAGAAAGAAGTGAAGAGTATGTCTGGCGTACCTGGGGTATGGAGATATGCGTACAGCGAACCTCGCTTCCCGCGGGATAGGTGCGACCGGGAACATACGTCACATTCTGCGCTTCGTTCGGCTCTCGATCTGAATTTTTCGCCAGCAATACGACTCCGCCCCGGGATGAATCTGTCGTAGAAACCAATGTATCACACATCCTGTTCTCCTTCGTGCGTTAGTGCGAAACTTAGCGCCGTCCACGCTTTATCCTTCTTATGGGCTATCACCTCTCGATAGGCCCTGGAATCCTGAACTCGTATTTCTTCCTTAATACTTTTTCTGTAATGAATCGATCGATTTTACGAGATGCCTGGTAAAACCGCCATATAAAGGAATCGCTGGAATAGTATCCATCGACCTCCTTTCTCGTTACAGGTTCTATCCCCATTTCCATTGCCTTGATTAAATTGTTTGTCGTATCAATACTACCGTCAATAAGCCGGGTACACTGCTCTTTGTAAAGATTTGCTATCAAATCAATGAGCACCCGCCGTGTGTCATAATAACGATCAACGACATCCCGAAGAAAAAATGTCCGGATGATGGGACGCAGAAATGAAGCGGCGCTTTGTATGAATATCTCAGTGTTGATCTGTTCGATGCCCCTTATGCGCACCAGTGGTGAACTTGTATCGACATAAAGCAGTTCATCTCCCTGATTTATCAGTTCATGGTTTTCCCCGGACGGCACCAGTGCCCAGTTCGAAAGCTGTGCGTCAAAGCCAATCCTTATCTCTGTTTCTGGATTTTGGTTAAATTCGTGAACCTTTATTACACGATGTGCGATCATCCGTATTAACCGATAAGCATTCCCCTCATCGATTCGTCGTATCACGCGATGACAAATATTTTGATCTGCAATTCGCTCCTGCCCCGCGTATACTACAAATCGTTTCCCATGAATGAAATGCCTCACCACCTGCTCAGGCACATCAATGCCG
>CAZKPR010000265.1:2867-4227 GCA_964554685.1 uncultured Leptospirales bacterium
TATACAGGGCATACAGATGCTCAAACTGCCGGACTGATTCAAGGGAGGGAAAGGGAGGCATTTTTTTCCATAACCACCTTGAATCATCGTTCACCACATCAACGGAATTATTTACCCAACCCTTTTTCTTTAACCTCATTACCGTTGAAATTTCTCCGTACCCAACGATATCCACCGAAGCATCCTCGCGATACATCCTGCGGAAATCCCTAATAAATCGATCATAGCAATGAAGATCCTTTGAAAGGTTATCGGTAATGTCATTCATTCTCGTAATAATGTGAATAATAGTATCCATATCATTCCGGTTTAATTCAAGCCGTGACATATTTACGTCAAAAAGTTTGACCATGAGGGGGATGTAAGCTTCGAGATAGGATATCCTTATTTCGGCCAAAGAACGCATTGAATTCCATTCACCGCAGAAAAGCTCGAAGAGGTGGGACCTGCCGCGTTCGCTTGATATTCGATCTTGAAGGAACTTTCGAAATCTATCCCGATCGAGCATCACTATGCCACGATCGCTGTCGAGAAGAGCTGACGCTTCATCGGGATTCCCCAATAGGCCAGACAGTATTTCCAGACGTGTCCCTGATACCAGCGGATCTTTCAGCTGAAAGCGGTCATTTTTCATTATCCAGAGTTCATGAAAACTCGACCGTAGATCGGCTATTTCCTTATTTACGAAGGCACGATGTATGTAGCGAAGCCGCTTCTTTTTAAATGCGTATGCCAGATCGCAGTTGCGTATAAAATCAATAATATCCCAAAATTCATCAAGCTTTGCATCCATCGTTATCGCTCCGCGATCGACTTCATAACCCCATCCAGCCGATGAAGAATGTCTTTTCCCTGGGGCCCTGTAATCGTAAGAGGCGGAAGGAACTGCAATACCTTAGGATCGTTACCCGAATAAACGAGATATACCCCATTGTCAAACAGCAGTTTCATCGCAAGCAGGGATATACCTTCATCCCTGAACTCAAGCCCCATCATGAGTCCCAGGCCCCTGTGCTTCAGACCGAGATGCCGATATTTTTTAGCGAGTATTGAAATTTGATTCCTGAAAAAAGTCCCCTGTCTTTTCACTCTGTCGAGAAACGCCTTTTGATTAGAGATTCGAAGCACCTCGAGTGCCGCACAGCATCCTATCTCGCTTCCACCGTAGGTTGAGATATGAACAAATGGATCCTGCCGGAATAATCCAGAAAATTTTTCCTTGTACACAGTCGCCGAGATCGGATACACCCCTCCGCTCATTCCTTTCCCAAGCACGACAATATCCGGCACGACTTGATAATGCTCAAAACCCCAGAGCTTTCCCGTTCTTCCAAAACCGGTCTGTACTTCGTCGATGATG
>CAZKPR010000266.1:0-1240 GCA_964554685.1 uncultured Leptospirales bacterium
TTCCAGGTCATCCATCGTCACTTCATAATGCCGCATTCCGTCCCGCATGGAAGAATGCACCTCGATCTTCTCCCTGAAGGAAAAACGTACGGCAATCTCCTCGGGAGCGATCACTCTTAATGACACCCTGCCCGCCGGTACATTATACCCCTGAAGGTACTCCGGGGCAAATGAAAAGAAGAGCCCCTCCCCGGAAACCGGAACCGGGTTTTCCAGGATGTACGCAATATGGATAACCGCATTCATGACGGGAACGCCCGCAAGAAAGCCCTCCAGTTCTCCCCTTCGCGGTTCGCCCCGGAAATCCGTTGCCCTTCCCTTTTCATCATAGACCCGGATCCTGACCGGGATACAATCATCGGGGTACCGCCGCAGGGTATCCCGGAACCTTCGCATACCCTCGTCATCCACGAGGCGGATGATCTCTTCGCAGAATCCCCTGCTGCTTCCATCCGCTTGAAGTAAAAAAGTCCTTCCCCTGTAGAGGATCGACATTGGATGATTACCCTTTGCCGTAATTGCCGCCGCGACGTCATCATCGTCAAGGAGCGTCCCCGCGGGGGGCTTCACGACACCGGAATCGAGGTACCTGGCATAATCCTCAAGATTGAATCGTGAGGGATCGATGATGAGGAGTTTTTGCAGATACATCAATGGATCCTCGTCCATTGCCGTATCGATGCGGTACAGTGCCTCGTAAAACCAGGGGTCATCATTATGCATGATTTCTTTGAAAATGGCTATTCTCGCGCTTTCAAACTCGCCGGACCTGATGGCCGCCTCCACCGCTTCGCGCGACAGGTCGTTATTGCCGTTGAAACGCTCGACCAGTTCCTTCACCGCCTGACAATCACCACGGGCCAGGAAGCCCCTGGCGACGGCCCGGCCACGCCGCGGTGTCCAGGCCTTTTCGAGAAGTGAACGTGATGCCAGAAGATACCGTGTCCCGTCCTTTTTTCGCAGGGATTCCGCTTCATACTCAGCGACCAATATGGATTCAGGGAACTCCTTCTTCAGCAACGCGATTTTTTCCCTGAATTCGGATTCACGCCCCGCCTTGTCAAGAAGGCGCGCCGCCTCAAAACGAAGAAAGGGCGATCGCGGGGCCATTTTCAGGAGACGTTCCGATTCGTGAAAGGCCCTTCGATACTCGGCGTTATCGATCAGAGTTCTCAATCGCATCAGTCCGGCGGGCACAAACCCCGGATTATCACGCAGAAGCGCTCCCATGATGCGCCAG
>CAZKPR010000266.1:1250-4209 GCA_964554685.1 uncultured Leptospirales bacterium
ATGAGCGAAACGGCGAGAAAATACGACACGAGGTCATCGTACTTCTCTCCGAGTGATCTACGAAAATATTCAACGGCCTCATCGCTGCCGATACCGCGCAGCAAGATTCCGATCCTGGCAAATGCTGCAGCCGGGTCCCGCCGGGAATCTTCAGCGAAAACATCAAAGGGGAAATCGTTTACCTCTATCACTTCCGCGTTGTCTGGAGGGTGGTCACCGTTGAGGGGTCGAGCCCCCGTAACCGAATTTTCTTCATCGGTAATGATAACCCTCAATCCTGAATCACGGTCAGTGACCCGTATTTTAATAAGGAGGTCTATCCGACGCGAATCCCTGGCGTTGAAAATCCTGTGGCTTCGGCGCAGACCCGGCGCGTTTCCCCCCGCCTTCCTGCCATTGATGAAAACCCTGTAATCATCCTGGCAATACACATGGATCAACGACGACCCCTCCTGTGCGAAAGAGGTCCTCGCATAGACCATGCCCCGGGATGAATGAAGGTATCGTCCCGGCCTGAGCCATCCGTCATGTTCATCAATGGCGACCTTTTTTACCCTGGCATTTCCCGTGACCCCGGCAATGGTCTCCGGAATAAAGGGATGATCCATATCTCTCGCGCCATGTCGGGGAAAAGGCCCGTGAAGGGTCCACTCTCTCACCGGTTTCAACTCGGCGGTTATCTTTTTTGCCCTCTCATGATCATGGAGATAGAGAAGTTCTTCCTGAATGACCGTGAGGGCAAGATGGCACGAACCCCGCCCCGGACCAAACCGCGGCTCCATTGCCTTCTTCATTTTCACAATCAGTCGTTCAACATCTTCCGCGCCCTGAATCGCGGCCATCTCGACAAGATTCCCGTAATGGAGGCGTGCAAGGGGATGCAGAGGATAATTAGTGAGTAATGATTCCAGGAAGGTACAGGCGGAAGGCCAGTCCCCGCCGGCCAGACTCCTCATCACGTTTTTTTCAAGCTGTTCAGGGGACACCGTTCCCCTTGCCGCGGAAGAATCCACGAGTGATGCCAGGATAAACAGCCAGGCCATCGCCATGCCGGCAAGGCGCCCACGGTTGCATCCTCCGCGGTTCATGGCCGAGGGTTCATTCAATCACTACCGCCCCCTTTTCCATGATAATGTCAAGGATATAGGACTCCCGCTTTGACGAAGTGGGCGTATAGGCGACAAGTCGCCCGCTGAAATCAAGCAGCCCGTGTTCCGGGATCACTTCAATAGTATCCCGGTTGTCAACGTGGAGATGATAGACGATCCTGATCCCAAGTGCTTCCGTCCCCGGATCGTTTAAAACGATTCTGAATCGTTTTCCGAATAATTTTTTTTCAGCTGTTGCAGTCACTCGCCCGCGCGCCACGACGAAGGCGTTCAGCCTCTCCTCGAGAAACGAGTCCCTTTGTATTCGAGGCAGGCGACGAAACCCGGCATAAAACGACCTGTCGAGAAGTATCCTTTCCTCCTTTGGTGACAGGTCACCGGAGGCCCGCATCGTGATGCCGTGTGCCATCAATAGCGCGAGAAGAACGGCATGTTTTTTACCTGGATTCATGCCTGTTCTCCATTTCGGGTATCTCTATCCTGATTGTGCGGCGATCGCGATTGACCATCACGCTCTCGATGCGGTAACCGCTCCTCTCGTAGATACGCACGAATTCATCAAGGGAGGCGATAGTTTTGCCGTTCAATCCGGCCAGAATATCGCCCCTCGTCAGCGTGTACAATACGCTTCCCGGGGAAACGTATGACACCACCACCTCCCCTCCTTCCGAACTTTCATCAAGCTCTATGCCGTAATGCATGAACACCCGCTCCATGGCGTTTTGTATCCGCCTGTACACCGTCCGCTCACGGAGGATCAGCCGCGCCCTTACGGAGCGGCCTTCCCGCGACACCGCGATGTCGATTTTTGTATCCACGGGCTTATTCCCCACGGCGCGCATGAGCGCCCCCAGTGACCCTATTGACTCCCCGTCCACCTTGCGGATAACGTCCCCGGTCTTGAGTCCCGCCGCCTCTGCCGGGGAGTTCTTAATCACGGATATGATCTCAAGGCGTTTTTTCTCATCCCCGATGCCCTGGCGTCTCTCTTTAACAAGAAAGCCGATCCATCCCCTTCGCACTCTTCCATGGCGAAGAAGCTCTCGGCACACCTGCCTCACCTGGTTCGATGGAATGGCAAAACTGATTCCCTGGAAGGCTCCTGAATCACTCCGTATGGCGGTATTTATTCCCACGAGGCCTCCCCTCAGATTGATCAGGGGACCGCCAGAATTGCCGGGGTTGATTGATACGTCGGTCTGGATAAAATCCTCAATATCGGCAAAACCTATGTTGTCCCTGCCCTTCGAAGAGACAATGCCGCTCGTAATGGTTCTTTTCAGGCCGTAGGGGTTCCCCACCGCCAGGACCCATTCTCCCACGGAGAGGCGGTTGGAATCATCGAACTCGACCGGGTCCATCTGATAATTTTTAGGATCCCTGATCCTCAGCAGGGCGATGTCTGTTTTCGGATCAGCGAGGTAGTATTCCCCGTTTTGAAAACGCTCGAGCTCAACCGTGGAGCCTTCGCCGCACTGGACATGGCAGAGATCCCCCTTCATGACCACGTGGTAATTCGTGACGATATACCCGCCCTGAATTACCGTTCCCGAGCCATAGGTGATCTTGTTGTAAACGGGATTCCTCTTCCCCCTTCGTTCATAGATGGTGATGCTCACCACGGAATCCTGTACCTTCTTGGCGGCCCGGATGAAATGGGCGTTGAAGTCCTCATTGCCTTGCGGCGCCGCGGCAGCTGTTGCGATGCAAAGGAGGCTAATCAGCAACGACCGCGTCAAAATAGCTCGAGCCGTCCGGAAGGCGGTATCTGCCGAAATCAATTCGTTTCCCCCTTGGTGCATATTTGTATTCGCGTTCTTTTACCTCAAGACCGGCGCAAAGCGAATAGA
>CAZKPR010000267.1:0-4179 GCA_964554685.1 uncultured Leptospirales bacterium
GGAACATTTTCTCATGGGAGAACGATACAAATAAATAGCGAATTATTGAAGAACTTGGAAGTATTTGAAAAAACATTCTTCCATGAGCTTGTTCATTTTCTGTTCAACGGAGCATTCCTGGGAAACAACAGCTTCATGCCGCACCTTGCCGAGGCGGTGGCGGTGTATTTCGAAAATTACTATTATCCGGATTATTACAATTTATCGTTGGAGCTGCTCTATGATAGGCTGACAAAGGATAACTATGCCGCCGGATATTACATGATAGACCGCCTTTTCAAATCCGAAAAAACAACATTGAGACTATTGCTGAATAAGTATATCACGGATGCCGGTGCAGCGTGCCGCCGGGAAGCCGTCTTGAAAGAATTATCCATGGAGGAATGCGCGTTTGTTAACGAACTGCTGCAGAGAGCCGTCGATATACTGGTAATCGAACCTGGTGAAAACTATCTCTACGGAGGATATGGATTGATATACAGGCATCTCCAGATGGATTCACCGATGATGATACAAATCAATGCCGGCGAGATCATCAACGATACCCTGCCGGGCAGACCGAGAATATATGAAAAAGTACCCGCCCGCATTAAAGACGCACTGGTAAAGGATGCACTATATTCAATTGATGAAGACTGTTATGAAGAGATTGCCCTGATCTACGGCAACGCAATGATCACTAGTACAGAATTATATAACAGGGTATACAATACATTATTTCTATACCAATAGGTATACAACGACCGGAATTAACGTTATTACATCCAGGCTGGGGGCCGGGGGGGATCTCCCCCGCCCCTTGTGGTGCGATCAACCCCACCCCCATCCCATCATCACCTGGAGAGGATGCTCCCCCCCTTACCAAGGGGGGGCCGGGGGGGTGACGGGGATAATTTTACCCCGGACGGTAAAATCTGCTTTACGTTAGATCTTCGTCATGCGATGATTATTTCCCGATACATTATGGACTCCGGAGCGACGCAGTGACCGCCAGCGCGATTATTGAAATTCTGAAAAGCAACAATGATGTTCTGAAAAAACACCATGTCAGCAGGATCGGACTTTTCGGTTCCCATGCCAGGGACGAGGGGAAGACCGGGAGCGATGTCGATCTTCTTGTTGAATTCGATGAAAGGTCCTTCGGCCCCGACTACATGGGTTATTTCAACACGGTGACATCGCTTTCGGAGGAGCTTACCTCTCTCCTGCATCAAAAGGTCGACCTCGTGACCCTTGATATGCTGAGCCCGCATATCGCTCCCCATGTGCTGAAAGAGGTGCGGTTCATTGAAGAATTATAAACCGTATCTGATCCATATCATCGAGGAGGCGGATTATCTCATGCGTAATTCCGCGAAGATCGATTTTGCGGCCTTTGACGGAGACGAAAACCTGAGACGGGGTTTTGTCAGAAGTCTTGAAATAATCGGCGAGGCGGTGAAAAATCTTCCCGTGGAATTCAAGGACGCCCATCCCGATGTGGAATGGAAAAAGATAGCGGGCATGAGGGACATGCTTATCCATAACTATTTCGGAGTTAACTACAAGATCGTCTGGGACGTGGTGAAAAACCAGGTGCCCGATTTAAAGAGAAAGATAGAATCGTTCCTCTGAAAATGCGTGGCGAACTGGCTGACGGTTACGGCATTCACCCTTCAATGATAACTGGCACCTCGCGCTTTTCTCCGCCGTCAGCGAGGCCGTGGAGATTGCCGCGCTTCAGAGGGGCGTGGAAAGGTGGGGAGGCTGATCCACGCGCACCCTTGCATCGAATTATTAAAAAAAAATACAGATCCCCCACCACCCTGACACTACCTGTCATACCTCCCCTGATACCTTTAGAAGGTTTATGGTATCACGCCAACCGGGAAGGGTACGCGTGATTGCATGCACATTTTTTTGACTCTCCCTTGATTCCTGTATACCTTTTCCCGGTTTGGCTAAAAATCCGGGCCTGCCTGGCGGTGATCGGGGCAGACCGGCGTCACTATCCCCCCGAGGAGGCGGCATCATGGAGGCGTTCCTGAACCTGGTAATGGAATTGACGGGCAACTATGTCACGCCCCACGGGCTCTATATCCCCGGCGGTGCGTCGCGCCTTTTTTACTGGTCCTGGGGCGAGCTGATACTACTTGCCCTTGCCGTCACGGCCCTGGCCCTCTTCGTGCAGAACCGCCTCATGGCCAGGGATATGAAGGAAACCGGCGTCATTGCCGCTAATAACTTCATGGCCGCCGTCGACGCACTCCTGCCCGGGGGGGACCCCTATGCCCCGGACGGGGCGGCCATGCCGGGGCATCGGGACCGCGCCGGTCTTCCCGACGCCGCGGACCTGGAGCGGTTCTACCGTTCGTTTCCCTCCGAGACCATGCTCTCGGATATCATCTACGCCATACGGGACGAGGGCCTCCTCGATATCCTTCTACATGGACGGCCACGGCGACGTCACGAGCCGCGTGATAAAGCCCCTGGAGATGATCAACTTCAGGGGGCGGGTGTACCTCAAGGCCTTCTGCCTCAAGAGGATGGCCGAGCGCACCTTCCGCCTGGGCCGCATCATCGGCGTGCAAGGGGTATAGGGGGGGGAGTGAGTCTTAGCTGCGCGTCCATGCGCCGCGACCCCCTTTAACACTGGGCGCATCGACCGGCCATAACCACCCGTTTTAAGGTGATTTCCAATTTATTATTGAAAAATAACTATATCGTGCTACCTTCCGTACATCCATTCTTACGTTGTCGCATGCGGGTATTTCGAAGGTAACGGTCAATGAAAGCGCTGATGATCAACTTAAGTTAACTTGCGTTTTCCCTTCCGTCGCTCTGGTGAACGGGGCAATTCTGCGGGCAGCGGGAATTTGGTCTGGTGCTATTATAATACTATGATTACCTGCAGTAGCGGTAACGCTGATACCGGTGTAATGAATGCATGCGCCGGCGGTTCCGTCGGTGAGGCTGGTACGCTAAACCACATCTGCAGGGTCTATACGGGGAATGCGTCCCGTAGCAGGGGTGAAGGGGCCGGGATGAAAGATTCTTCAGGGAGGGCGAAGGTGATTATATCAGGTAATGGTTTGCTGAGCGTGGTGTGTGCATCAAGATGTGGTACGCATGGTGCGGAGGGGGGCCACAATGTCAAGTGATGGTGGTATTAAAACATACATCTCACAGGCCTACTGGTGTTCACCGGATGGTGAATACAAGGCCGCGTCCTTTCCCGCTTCTGACGGGACGACCAAGAAGGAGATATTCTGGTTTGACGACCTGTTTGACGGCGGGATAGCGATACCGGAAGATTTTGATAACGCCGATACGCGGGATTGCGACGGAGATCGGGCTTCAGCAGATAAAAAAAGAAAAAAAAAGACAAAGAGGCCGTTGTTCTTCTTGCTTTCAGGCCCTCCGGGCAGCGGCAAATCGACCCTGGCGCTGGAAATATGCCACCGACTCGCTTCGAAGGAGAAATACAATTCCCTGTATATTTCATCGGAAAGCGAATCATGGAAGCTGAAAATCAAGGCCACCAGTTACGGATGGGAAAAATCGAAGAGTACCTTCGAGTGCGTTAGCGATAACTGTGTCAGGTGCTTTCAATCGCATAATGCGAAAAAAGTGTGCCTGTGGGGAATGAAAGACGGTCTGTCAAAAATCAGGGTGAGTGGGGATGATAAAAAGCAAATAAAGGAAATCGGTTCGTTTTTAAAAATATGCCAGAGTATCGTATTGTTGCTGTCCCCCTTCATGGGATTGGATTCCTCGCATGTTTTTATCAAAATATTTTTTGCCTTAAAATTCCTGTTCCGGCCCCTTCTTCGATTTCTCCCTTCGGCGAAAAAGGTTGATAATAATTTCGGGGTCCTCGTCGTGGACAGTCTCAACGTGGTTCCCGACCAGAAGCGCGGCAAGCTGTTTGATAAACTGCACGGGGGACTGAAGGGCGGCCCGGAATTGGTTATTTTTGTGCTGGATTCTGGGTCGAACGCCGACGAGCACCAGTACTGGGAGCACGTATGCGACGTGATAGTCCGCATGGACTACCACGTGAAGGACGTGTCGGAATATTATATAAGGACAATCGAAGTGATCAAGGCCCGGTACCAGTCGCATGTATGGGGCAAGCATCAGCTGAAGATTTATCCATCCAACAGATTGATGGAGGAGTTTGTAAAGAACAAGATCGGG
>CAZKPR010000268.1:0-3429 GCA_964554685.1 uncultured Leptospirales bacterium
CACGCAATGCCATGTCCTTTTGATATTATTGAAGCCGATGATGATTCATGCCCAGAAAAAATGGCCTCTGATGTAATATCCCCCCCATTGATATCCTCATCTAGTGCCATGCGTATTAACGATTCAACGTCACGTTTCGCAATGTTCAGGCTCATATTATTTTCATCTCCATTGGTTTTTTTCCAATCGGCCAGTTGTCCATCCATTGTCTCAATCCAGTGATATACTAATAACGATAAGAACCTCCGGGCTGCGTATTCTCTACCTCGTCTTTTTTAAAAGTGTTATTTTCTGCTCGATATCACGCATCTGGTCGCGAAGAACCGCCGCCTTTTCAAACTCCATCTCCTCGGCTGCCTTCAGCATTGCCATCCGGAGCTGGTCCCGTGTTTCATTGAGCTTTTTGACATTGTTTGTTCGATACGCGGCACCATATTCTGCCACTATTCCGGCATAGCGGCTGTCATCATGGTACTCGCGTTCAATCAGATCCATGATCTCCTTGGTTATTGATTTCGGGCTGATATTATGCATCTCATTATATCGTCTTTGGATATTCCTGCGTCGCTTGGTCTCATCAGCAGTATTCTGTATGGACTCGGTCATTGTATCCGCGTATAGAATGACCATCCCGTTGATATTTCTTGCGGCACGCCCCGCCGTCTGGATGAGTGACCGTGTCGATCGCAGGAAGCCTTCCTTGTCAGCATCTAGAATTGCCACCAGCGATACCTCAGGAAGGTCAAGTCCCTCCCGCAGCAGGTTGATACCGATGAGGCAGTCAAAATCGCCCCGCCTCAGATCCCTGATTATTTCAACCCGTTCTATCGTATTAATCTCGGAATGGAGATAGCGGGCGCGGATTCCGACTTCATCGAAATAGGCGGCAAGATCTTCAGCCATTTTTTTTGTCAGGGTCGTTACCAGCACTCTTTCATTCGCCGCGGCCCTCTTGTTAACCTCCCCGATCAGGTCATCAACCTGATGCTCCGCCGGGCGTACTTCAACATGCGGATCGAGAAGACCCGTGGGCCTGATAACCTGCTCCACCACTCGGGAACTTGTTTTGATTTCATACTCCGCCGGCGTGGCTGAAACGAAAATTCCCTGGTCGATCATCCTCTCAAATTCCTCGAAGTAAAGCGGTCTATTGTCAAGTGCAGACGGAAGACGGAAACCATACTCGACAAGGTTTTCCTTTCTCGCCCTGTCGCCTTCATACATTCCCCTTACCTGGGGTATCGTCACGTGCGACTCGTCAATGAACATCAGGTAATTACCCTTGAAATAATCCAGGAGGCAGGCTGGCCTTTCTCCCTCTTTTCGTCGCGAAATTATGCGTGAATAATTCTCGATCCCGTTACAGTATCCCATCTCGGAAAGCATTTCCATGTCGTATCGCGTTCGTGACTCAAGGCGCTGCGCTTCTACAAGCTTGTTCTGGGAACGCAGTACGTGGAGGCGATGTTCAAGCTCCTCCTCGATGAGCCGGATTGTGGTCTTCATTTCATCCATTGATGAAACAAAGTGCTTTGCAGGATATATATAACAGCTTTTCTGCATTCCCGCGGGGGAACCGGAAACGGGATTAATCTTCGATATTGCTTCCACGCGATCACCGAAGAAGTCAATCCTGAACGCCTCTCTCTGAAGATACGCGGGATATATCTCTACCGTGTCACCACGCGCCCTGAAGGTCCCCCTCGTGAATGAAGTATCGTTTCGCTCGTAATGTATTGCGACAAGGCGTCTCAGCAGATCATCACGATCAAGTGCATCACCGACACGGAGTCGAATATGGGACCGTTCGAAATCATCCGGTGTTCCCAAACCGTAAATACATGAAACCGATGAAACCACGATTACATCATTCCTTTCCACTATCGACGACGTGGCCTTGAGCCTGAGCCGGTCAATTTCATCGTTTACCGAGGCGTCCTTCTCGATATAGAGATCAGATGAAACAACATACGCTTCCGGCTGATAATAATCATAATACGATACGAAATACTCCACGGCGTTTCCCGGGAAGAATTCCGAGAATTCCCTGTAGAGCTGGGCCGCCAGTGTTTTATTATGGGTGAGAACCAGTGCCGGCTTGTTAACTGCCTCAATAACCTTCGCCATAGTGAAGGTCTTCCCCGAACCGGTAACTCCGAGGAGAGTCTGGTATTTTTCTCTGTTCCGCACACCCTCGACCAGCCCCTTGATCGCTCCTTCCTGATCGCCTGAGGGCCTGAACCTTGATACGACCTTCATCGCGGGCATTGTAATAATTCCTCTTCTTGTAAAATCTCCAGAAATACCTGGACAATTCTCGAATCCAGGAGCGCTCCCTTCTGACGCCTCATGAAATCCAACGCCTCATTTCCCATCAATCCATTTCTGTACGGCCGATCCGCGGTAATCGCATCAAAGACATCCGCAACGGTAATGATCCTGCTGGCAAGGGGGATTTCCTCACCTTCCAGACCATCGGGATAACCGCTTCCGTCCCAGTGCTCGTGGTGGTATTGGATTCCAGGAAGAATAGACTCATAAGAAGGTATATCAGAAATGATGCGCGCTCCCATTGCCGGATGCTCTTTTATGATCGTATATTCTTCATCGGAGAGTTTTCCCGGCTTATCGAGGATCCGCTCGGATATGCCGATTTTTCCGATATCATGCAGAATCGCTGAAAATGAAAGGGTTCGTATTTCCTCTTCGTTCAGTCCAAGACGAACACCGATTCTTTCCGAGTAGATCGCTACCCGTTCACTGTGCCCCGCCGTCCATTTTGACTTGGCATCTATAGTGCGGGTGAGGGCGAGAAGGATTCCGAGGAGAAGGCGTTCTTTTTCCTCGAAGGCCATGAGACTCTGCAGGGCTATCCCGACCTGGTCGCCAAGCATCTTCGCTGATTCCACTTCTTCTTCTGAAAACGAAGCCCGTCTGCCGCTCCTCGAGAGAACGAGCGATCCGATATATGTACCTGAAATAACTACAGGGATATTCACCCAGCCGCATTCCCTGGAACCTGAAAGCGACTCAAAAAACGGGAGCATTTCCTGACTCCTTTCACCGGGATCAATCAGGAAATGATTTTTCAGATTCTCGATCCTTCCACTGCCGATTTCATCTCCTGAGATCAGAGGCCCTCCGGTTAAAATCCCTTCATTCCCGTCACCACGGCTGGAAAGAAGCTCGAAGCCGTTTCGCTCGGAGTCAAGAAGAAGAAGGGCCGTGAATCCACTGCCGAAAAGCGACGAAACAAGCGTGATAATCCTCTCCATGAGATCGGATCGTGAAATCGAAGACAGCACCGCCTTGTCTATCTGGTTCATGGTTTCCATGGTCTTCATTCGGCGATCCACTTCGCGAAGATGTCGATCGATCTCACGTGTCATAACATTTAGTGAGTCCGCCAGTACGCCGATTTAATCACGT
>CAZKPR010000268.1:3439-4172 GCA_964554685.1 uncultured Leptospirales bacterium
GAACAAATTCCTGCTCACGAGTCCCACCGTTTGGTGCCTGGGCGGCAGCCGAGAGCTTCTTTATCGGCCCCGCGATCCTGTGCGAGAAAAGCTGGCCCACTATCACTGACACAAGAAACAGAATGCCGCCGAATACCAGAAATCGATTCGCATTCCTCTGAATGAAAAGCAGCAATCCTTCTCTATCAATTTCAATGGAAAGTACATAGGCATTCCTGGCATTTTTCAGCGGAAGCAGCATGTAGAGCGCGACGCGGTCGCTTTTGTCGAAGAATATCCTATATGAGTGATGAAACCTTCTCGCGCGGGCTTTATCCAATAAAGACCCCTCGCTTTCACTCGCCCTCTGTTCCCTGAATATATCGTCCGCATCAAGATAGAGCTTTTTCCACCCGGTTTCTCCCGACTTAAGGAAATATATTGAATACGTGATTTTTCCAAATGCTGTGGTTGATCTCTGAATCGCATTATTAAGCCTGATAAATTCCTGGTTCTTTGTATTGACAAGATCAATTATGAAATCTTCTCCTCGTGTTCCCGTTAATTCCTTAATGATTGGAATGATGGCTTTGTACGCCATTTCAGTATTTGAACGTGCCGCACTAATTGTTATAATCACGAATGAAAGATAGCCAATGAAAATACCGAAAAACACAAAATAGATGGTAACGGTATAGCCGAGGGGAATCGGTGGTATAAGCCTGAGAATGCTCTTCAATTTCATTTCCGCCTG
>CAZKPR010000269.1:0-4153 GCA_964554685.1 uncultured Leptospirales bacterium
GGTGTACTCTTCGCCGCAGGGGAAGAAACCGGACGAACCGGCATGGTACAGAATAAATCGGGGAACCTGGCGACGATACTGATGGATGACCCCGACCCGCTCACACCCGGCGCGTCTTTCGACGTCTACACCTTCTTCTCGAAGCGGATCTTCGGCATGAACACCACGGGATGGCTCCACGCCGCCGAGGGGAGGCTCGTGAGCATGAAGGACCGGCGGGTCGAACTGCGGATCACGGCGGAAAAAAGCCCCATGACGGTGAACAACAGGAAGGTGGAGCACCTGAAGCGGGGCGTCAGGGTCAGGCTGATGATGATGTGAGGTGATGCTCAGATTCCCCGGCGTCTTTTCCTGAGCTGGCCTTTTACCCTTCGCCTGGTGCGGGAGGGTGTCACCGTAAAGGCATGTGAAGATGGCACGATTCCCCGGCCCGCGTCGACATGGGCTGTTACGGCCGCTGCCGAAGTCTTGTCGCGGTACCGCCCCGCGATACCATCGTAGAATTCCCTGACGAAACGCATGTCCGCCTCGATGTCCCCCGAGGGAACGAGGACGGGACCCACGCCGGCGGTCTTCCTTCCGTAATCGATGAAAGCCATGACGACGGGCACACCGGCACCCATGGCGATGTAATAGAACCCCGTTTTCCAGTGCTTCACCCTCGCGCGCGTTCCCTCGGGCGGGATGGCAATCACGAGCCTGTCATGCTCCCGGAAGGTCTCCACGGCGTGCCCCACGGTGTCGGCATGGACACGGCGGTCGATCCGCAGTGCCCCGATCCACCTCATGAGGGGCCCGAAGGGGAAGCGGAAGAGCTGGTGCTTCGCCATGAAGTAAACATCGAGCTTGAGGGCGAAGGCGGTGACGGCGCCGAAAAGGAGGTCCCAGTTAGAGGTATGGGGGGCCACGATGAGGACGTAGCGGGGGATGTCGGGAAGCGCGCCCTCGGCGCGCCAGCCCAGGGCCTTCATGAGAAGGAGCGAAAGCCCCCGGAAGATATGCTTCACCACGGGGGTGTTGAAGATCGTGTAGTGCAGCCGTTTTTTCATTGTTCCGGATTCCTCCCCATATTCGCGGCAAGCGTATAACCTCAAGCCGTTCCCGCCACACAGACAATGACCCGGAATACTATAAAAGGTTGCGAAATAATCCGGCGCCGCCGGTGGTGAATCGTTATGGGCCTTACCTCCCCCCCCCCCTTTGTAAGGGGGGGGGATATTACTTGAATCCCTCGATGATCTTCCCCAGGACCCTCACCATGATCTCCAGGTTTTCCCGGTCAACACGCTCCATGCTGTCCTCGGGGGAATGGAACCCACCCATGCCCGGTCCGGGTAGACCGTTGTGCCCGATGGTGATCGAGGGGATCCCGGCGGCCATGAAGCGCTGCGAATCGTCGGTGATCTTCTCCTCAGAATCAAGACCGCACCCCGTGAGGGCCCTCCATGCCGCCCCCACCCTGTCGATAAGCTCGGGGGAGGCATTATAGTACCGTATGAACACGCCTGATTTCCCGGCGTGGAAGAGGTTCCCCCCCTGCCCTGCCAGTTCAAGGTTCACCAGGAAGCGGGGGACGCCCTCATTCTTCCATGCGGCGACATGCTCCCGCACGTAGTGGTGCGCCCCCTGGAGGAGCACCTCCTCCCCGGAGGTAAAAAGTATCGTCACCTTCGATGATCCGGCGTCGACCCGCCCCGCGTGGAGGTCCCTGGCCAGGGCGAGAAGGGAGACCACGGAGCCGCCGTTATCCACGGCGCCGGGGCTCCAGCGCTCCCGGGGGATGAAGATGAAGCCCCCGAACCCCAGGGTGAGAAGGCCCATGTACGCCGCGAAGAGTCCGGCCAGTGCCAGGCTGATCGCCCGGGGGAGCCGCCGCGATAGCGCGGGTTTCCTCTTAACGAGAAACGTGAAGACTGCGAGAAGGATCCCCAGGATGAAGGCCGCGGGAATGAACTGGTAGACCCTGCCTCGCTGGATGTGGTCCCAGAAGTCGGTCTTGGAGTCGTAGTGCGCGGCGAAGATCAGCTCCCGGACCGGGTCCGGCGGGGTGAAGGATACTATGATATTTTCGCCGGGAATCCGAATGATCCAGGAAAGGACGGGGATGAAGAGCTCGTACTCCGCGACCAGGAGGAGCGGTATCGCCAGGGCGCAGAACAGGGCCATCCATGGCTTCTTTCGGTAGACGGCCAGGGCCAGGAGCGCCGCCAGGAGCAGGACCGCGATACCCATGATGAGCATCAGGTATGGACGGAGGGGAAACTCCTGGACCGTGAAGGGTATGCCCCATGACGCCAGGAGGCCCTTGATGAGCTCCGCCGTCTCCCCGAGTGCATCGGAGTGGTTGGGCCGCGGCACGGCGATCTTTTCAAGAAGCGCTATCATGTCCATGGGCATGCCTCCGCTTGTGTTATCCCCCCTCGTAGAGGCGCCTCAGGTCCGGGGGAAGCATCCCGCAATCAAGGCCCCGGAGGCGCTCCGCGAGGTCAGCGGAGCTGTAGGTGTGCCAGTAGAGGATCGGCTCCCTCGCGTTCCCCGGGTCCGCGATGAAATCGAGGAGGGCCGCCGCAGCCTTGCCCGTGTAGGTGGGATCAAGGGCGATCCCCTCGCGCTCCCGCATGAGTTCCATGGCGCGGAGGCATTTGTCCGTTGCGCAGCCGTAACCGTCCCCCAGGTATCCCCCGAGTATCCGCTGGGGGGGTATGGCGATCCTGGGGATCATCGCCGAGCGCTGGCGCAGCAGCGCCAGGGTACGCGTCATGAGGCGCTCCACTGCCTTCGCCGAAGAGAGTTCCACGGGGCCGAGCGTCTCCATGGTGACCCGGACTCCCACGACGGTGGTGGCAAGCCCGGCCAGGAGCGCCCCCAGGGAGAGCCCCGCCATGGTACCGTTGGACCCCACGGGGCATATGATGTAGCGGGGCTCCGGTAGCAGCCCGGCGTCGACCTGGTCCTTCAGCTCGAGCATGGCGTTCACGAATCCCAGGGTCCCCACGGGTGACGATCCCCCGGCCTCGAGGATGTAGCCCCGGAGATTGAGGAGCCGCTCGGCCAGGAGAAGCCAGGCCCCAGCGGCCAGGGGTCCCTTCCGGCACCTGAGTTCCGCGCCGTATTTACAGAAAAGGAGCATGTTGCGGCGGACGTGGTCATTCAGGGGCTGGGGGAAGAGGATGAGACGGCAGGCCAGGCCCACCCGGCGCGCGTAGATCGCCGTGGCAAGGCCATGGTTGGTCCCGATGCCGCCCATGGTAATGATCTTCCGGCAGCGGCGCCGCAGGGCGTCCCCCAGGAGGAACTCGAGCTTCCGCACCTTGTTCCCCCCGTAGATGTCCGACGTGAGGTCATCGCGCTTGATCCAGAGATTCCCGTGGCCCAGGTGGGTCAGGCGCTCCACGGGGGTGGGAAAATTCCCCAGGAGAACGCGGGGAAGCCGCCCCTCCAGGTCGGGAAAGCGCGCGAATAGTGGAAGATACGCACCTTCGGCCTTCGTGGAATCACGCACCGCTCCCCGCTCCATCATGACATCATTCCCCCGTCATTGGTAATGTTTTCCTCGATGTCCACGCCCCGCCGCAGCAGCCAGCGCCGACGAGCCTCGTAGTAGACCAGGCCCGACACGATGAAAAGGAGGAAGGGTGCCACCCTCGCCGCGTCCCCCAGGTCCGCCAGGATCGCGACGCAGAAAAAGACGCCCACGAGTATCCCTACGACGGGGCATGCGGAACGCCAGATCCCCCCAAGGCGGAAAGGCGCCCGGCGGTACGCCTCGGGATAGCGGCGGGGGAATACCATGGATGCGATGAGGACCGGCACGAATATCAAAATGCCCCCCATGGCGGCATAGGCCGCGAAGGTCTCCAGGGAAAAGCCAGAAAAGACCCCGATCATGGATATGGCCCAGATCGCGGTAAGGAGAATATGAGGCGTGCCGAACCGGTCGTTGACCCGCCCCAGGGACCCGGGGAGGAGACCGTCCCTGGTAATGGCCATGATCGACTTCGTGGCCAGCATGAAGAGCGCGTTCAACGTCGTGGTGAGGGCCAGTACCGCCCCGCCGATGACGAAAAAGACTTCCCCCCCATGCCCCATGGGGCCCCCCCAAATTAAAACTTTGGGACAGTACGCCCCCTGGGGGGGCCCCCCGGGAGGGGGG
>CAZKPR010000270.1:0-4097 GCA_964554685.1 uncultured Leptospirales bacterium
AATGATGAAATGGATCGACGCAAAGTAGCGGGTAGATCCGGTCGGATACCAGGGCTTTTTCGCATCATACCCCTCCCTTGATGGGAGGGGCAGGGGGAGGGTGGTAAATATGGGCCTCGGATGGATCCATGTCCATCACCCCCTCCTCACTTCCCCCGTCAAGGGGGGAGGGATTCGTATCATGCCGGGGCGGCCCGTCAACCTTTAACCTCCGTCCCTCCAAGCGACATGTCAGATAATAAAAACAGAGATCGCGCAACACTCCGCATCACCGGGATGACCTGCGCGGCCTGCTCCGCCCGGGTCGAGAAGGCCCTGGGGAAGGTCGAGGGGGTCGGCTCCGCGACGGTGAACCTCGCCATGGAGACCGCCCGCGTCATCTACCGGGAAGAGGGCGCCCGCCGCGAGGACCTTATCGCCGCGGTGAAGAAGGCGGGGTACGGCGCCGAAGTGATCGATGAGGAAAGCCCGGAACGGCAGGCGGAGATCTCCCGCCAGGAGATACGCCGCCTCGGCCTCGTGGTCCTGGCATCCATCCTGCTGAGCGCGCCCCTTGTCGCCTCCATGGCCCTCATGCTCGCCGGTATTCATAATGGCGTGGTCCACGGCGCGATATTCCAGGCCGCCCTCGCGACACCGGTCCAGTTCCTGATCGGATGGCGATTCTATCGCGGCGCCTGGCACGGCCTTCGCGAGGGGAGCCCCGGCATGGACCTCCTTGTCGCCCTGGGAACGAGCGCCGCCTACTTCTACAGCGTGTACAACGGATTCATCATGCCCATCATCGGAAGTTCCCCGGGTGACCTCTATTTCGAGGCATCGGCGGTCATCATCACCCTTGTGCTTCTCGGAAAGTACCTCGAGGCCCGCGCGAAGGGGAAGACCTCCGAGGCGGTGAGAAAGCTGATGGGCCTCAGGCCCGATACCGCCATCGTCGTGAGGGAGGGCCGGGAGATCGCTGTTCCCGCAGGTGAGGTGGTGCCGGGCGACACCGTCGTCGTGAGGCCGGGTGAGCGCATTCCCGTCGACGGCGTTGTGGTGAACGGCTCATCGTCGGTTGACGAGAGCATGATTTCCGGCGAGAGCCTTCCCGTCGATCGCCGGGCCGGCGACAAGGTGACGGGAGCCACGGTGAACCTCTACGGGACGCTCTCGGTCAGGGCCGAGCGGGTGGGGAGGAACACCGTCCTCGCGATGATCATCCGGGCCGTGGAGGAGGCCCAGTCCGGGAGGCCGCCGATACAGCGTTTCGCCGACAGGATCTCCGCGGTGTTCGTCCCCGCCATCCTGGGCATCGCGGTAATCGTATTCATCGCCTGGATGATCGCCACGGGGGACCCCGCACGGGCCGTCGTGAGCGCCGTTGCCGTACTGGTCATAGCCTGTCCATGCGCCCTGGGACTGGCGACACCCACGGCGGTCATGGTAGGCACGGGGAGGGGTGCGGAACTGGGCGTTCTTTTTAAAAGCGGCGCCGCGCTGGAGTCGGCGTGCCGCGCCCGCGCCGTGGTCCTCGACAAGACCGGCACCGTCACCAGTGGAGAGCTCTCCGTATCGGATTGCGTCCCCGCCCCTGGCGTCGCCGGGGAGCGCCTCCTCCTGCTGGCGGGAATAGCGGAAAAGAAATCGGAACATCCGATCGGAAGGGCCATTTACGAGCATGCCGCAGCGGCGGCGGGGGTGATTCCGGATCCCGAAGATTTTTTCGCCGAGGCGGGCCGCGGGGTCCGTTGCCGTCACGAAAGTATCGATCTGGCTGTGGGGACCCCGGGATTTATCCGTGAAAGGGGGATCGATGTTTCCGTCATCGAGCCCGTCGCGGCGTCCTTCGAGGACGAGGGGAAGACGGCCGTTGCCGTCGCCCATGACGGCCGGGTCCTGGGAGTGATCGCCGTCTCCGATACCATGAAGGAGACGACACCCGCGGCGGTGCGCGAATTCAGGCGGATGGGCCTCGATGTCTACATGCTCACGGGTGACAACCATCGCACGGCACTCCATGTCGCTTCTCTTGCGGGCATCGACGCGGAGCGGGTCATCGCCGGGGTGCTCCCGGCGGATAAGGCAAAGACGATCCGTGAGATCCAGGAGAAAGGGACGCCTGTACTGATGGCGGGGGACGGGATCAACGATGCCCCGGCCCTGGCGGCGGCGGACACGGGCGTCGCCGTGGGCGCCGCCACGGACATCGCGATGGAATCCGCGGACATCAGCCTTCTCGGCGACGACCTCGCCGGCGTCGTCACGGCGATCAGGCTTTCCAGGAAGACCGTGGGGAAGATACGGCAGAACTTTTTCTGGGCCTTCGTCTATAACTGCGTGGGCATTCCCTTCGCCGCGTCGGGGATGCTCAACCCGGTGCTCGCCGGGGCGGCCATGGCCCTGAGCTCGGTCTCGGTGGTGACGAACTCGCTTCTCCTGAAGCGCTTCCGCCAAGGGCCTAGCTGACCATCTCGTTCACGATCCTGTCAAGTTCCTGGGTTATCTCGTTGATGGTCTGCGTGGACTGGCCCAGATTCAGGGAGATGCTGACGATCTCCTGGGATTTCTGGGCGATATCGAAGGCCGTCTTTGTCGACTCGTCAGTCGCGATCTTCTGCTCGTGGGTGGAGTTCTCGATCGTCCTGCTCGATTCGTGGATCTTCACGTTCAGGTTCTTGATGGTCTTGATCGTCACGCCGATGTCGTTTATCAGGTTGCCCACCTCGAGTATCTCCCCCTGGATCACCGAAATGGCCTGGTTGAGCCTGGTCATCGTCCCCACGGACATGTTGATCAGGTCGCCGCTCTCCTCGATGAGCTTCAGGTTTTCCCGTATGATGTTCTCGATTTCCCGGGCGTTCAGGGTCGTCGCCTCGGCGAGCTTGGATATCTCGTCGGCGACGACGGCGAATCCCTTGCCGTAGTCACCCGCGCGTGCGGCCTCGATGGCGGCGTTCAGCGAGAGGAGGTTGACCTTGTCGGCGATATCGTTGATGACCTGTACGAAGTTGGCCATCTCCCCCGATTTCGTTTTTACCGTGTTGAACCGCTCCTCGGTGAGGCGTATCTGTCCCGTGGTGCTCTCCGAGTTCTCCGTGACTTCCTCGAGGGACTGGCTCATCTTCCGGGAACTGGCCTGGACCTTGTCGTTGACCAGCTTGAGGTCGTTCACGGAATCCACCGTGATGGCGAGCTCCTGGTAAAGGGAGCGTGCGATTTCGCTGATGGTGTTAGAGTTCGATGCGAGCTCCTCCAGGGACGTGGTGATTTCCTCCAGGGAAGCAGCCTGGTTCTGGGATATTTCGTTCATGTCCCTGGTAATGGTCTCGTGGGACCCCGCCTCGTTCTTGAGCACGTTCACCGAGTTTACGACCGCCATGGCCATGCCCTGGAGGCTCAAAAGGCCGTTTTTTGCCTCGTCGTTCTGATCAATGGCGAATTTCAGGAGCTTCCTCGTCGCCCGTGAGCCGAAGTAGGCCCCCACGCCCACCATCAGGTAGAGTATGAATCGGACCGCGGTGTCGGAGTAGGGGGGAGGGAGACGAAGCTCGGGATTGATGATGAAAACGATGGCCTGGGAAATCATGACAAGAGTAATGGTGAATATTGATATCGGGGTGTTGAAATAAAAGATGCTCAGGGCAAGCGGGATATAGCGCGTGGCGAAGAGCTGCTTGGCCCCGTGAAAGGTGACCTCGAAGACGGATATGCACGCGATCACCGCCGTGATCATGATGTACCCCGAGGCGATGCGTCCCCTGAAACGGCGCGCGAGGAGGATCGCGGGAACGAGTACCGCCGTGACGATGACCAGTTCGTAGAGGATGTGGCGGTATTCAAGGTAATGTGAGCCGATTCCCGCGGCCTTTATAGCGGTGACGGCGACATTCGCGAAGGTGATGATGATCAGGAACGCGGTCAGGAGCCGCTTGTTGTTCTCGGTGATTACATCGGCGAATATGCTTGACCGGGCAACATCGTCGCCTCCCGGCCTGGTTTTCCGGGTGTCGGATTCGGGGCCCATGGCATCCCTCGCAGTTATCGAGATAGTTTATATTGTATATTTACAGCGTGTTGATTTGTCACCAATTATTTGTGAACATTCTAAAAAAGTG
>CAZKPR010000271.1:0-4069 GCA_964554685.1 uncultured Leptospirales bacterium
ATTGACAGAAAATTAATTGCCAATTATATTACCTATTAAGACACACGTACACCAGTCTTGACGATCGGAACCCACAACCATCGTCTTTAAAAAGGTCATCTCTGCAAAGATGGCCTTTTTTCATGCCTGAGTCATTGAACCATTTCCAAATAAATTAATCAATTATTTTTTTATGTCACATTAGATTAATTTCAGGGCCATTTTTGGGCATTTTGGGGGTGTTTTTGAGCCCTCAAAAACGGCCTCGTTAATGGCGTTCTATAGTGTAATGACGTTTCCAGGGGGGAGGGGACAAAGAATTTTGGGGTGCATGGAATTATTCTGGTCATGGGCGTACTGATTTTTTCAACGCGGAGGAAGCAGAGGTAGCGGAGGGGGGTGGGTTTTATTTACTATGGAGATATTTTTTCAGGGCATGATAGGGTATGGTGGCATGGGCATACTGATTTTTTCACCACAGAGATCGCGGAGGGCGCAGAGGGGGGGAGGGTTGGTGGTTACTGGTGATCGAGGGTGTCATGGACATGGTCGTTTCAGTGGCATGGGTATACCGGGGTTTAAACATAGAGGGCACAAAAGAAGCAGGGGTTGTGGGGATATTTCGTAATCGACATACGATATATTGAAATAATAATTATAAAAAATACACTCAGCGGAGGAGATGACAGGAATAGTTATCACTGAGCCTAACAGAGTGTAAGCGATTTACCCGCGGTAACATTTATTCCTTGACGTAATAGAAATAATATATATCATCATAGTAATTCCGATAATAACATGCTTGTAGAACATGTCCGAAGGACTTTCAGATGAAAGAATTATTAAATTCAATATATCTGAATTCGTTCTCACTAGGCTCTTTCATCGCTGTCGTCGGTTTCTTCATGGCCGCCTTTTTTCTCTTAGGGGTGAAAAACAGGACGATGGCCTCGAAACAACTCGGGATAGCCTATCTCCTGATAGCCATCTTCAACATAGGATTATTCATCTCCGCAACGATATACCACCCCATTTCTGCGTACCATCGGTGGATTACGGTCTTTACCATACTCGCTGCGGAAATCAATTTCGCAGCGTTTTTCTTTTACTTCCCAGATGAAAAGGCACCCAGGGCGGCAAAGTTTTTTCTTTACACCGGCTACGCCGTCGCCGTTGCATGCACCGCCGCATTCGCCGTGGTGAGCTTCAAATCAGGAAAGGTATATCGTTTTTCGGGGCACTACTGGGACTTTGACGCCGACGTCATCAGCACAACGATAGGACTGGTCATTATCGCCTTAATACTAACCAGCTTGATATTATGCATATGGCGCACCAACACGCACCGCGGAAGGGAACGTTGGACCGTTCTTATCATGGGCATTATCTTTTTAATCAGCACCGTGCTGCCCGCAATACTCAACGCAATGTGCAGGGACGGACTAATCGCACGGGAGGTCTTCAACAACAGTTGGGTACTCATAAACGTCGTGGGCTTCTTCATTCTTCTTGTCTACTACATCAACAATTCGAAGGACCGCTTCTCCTTCATGGGAAAGCTTATAGGGATAAGCCTGGTCACCTTCCTCGCGATGCTCCAGATCATAAGCTACTTCCTTCTTATGGAAAAGGAACGTTCCTTTGACGACCTCCATGATAAAAAGACATCCTTGGTCCTTGACCACCCCCAACGAAGGGAGGGGGCGAAATACTTCGTCACCTATCTCGCCGACAGGAACGAATTCCGATTTTCATTGGGAGGAGGAACAGTATACATAGAGGAGCATCGGTCCGAGTTTAGGAATACTCTCATCTGGCAACGAATAAGGGAGCTGCCACAACGTGATTTCAAACAAAACCTCGAACGAATACTTAACGTAACACCGTCCCACTTCAAAAGCTATGCCGATATGCTACGGGAGCACGCATCGACAATCCCCGATGAAGAAGCTGACCCAGCTGGCAAACTGCTCAACTACGCGGAATCGTTCAAGCGGGACATCATCTATTCTGTGACGAAGTTAAGAAATATCCCAGAGAAAGACTTCAACACCGAGGCATCCATATTCGCTAAAAAGAAAAGGGAGAAAATATTCCCCTTTTACGACGCCCTTGAAGAACTACTCGCCATCGGCGCCATGGATGGTGCCGACTTGAAGCGCGCAGCCCTCGATATCTTCACACTCCTAAGCAGTCCCTCGAGCCGCCACTACCGGGTAGGGCGCGACGGAGAAACCCACTACATCGGCTACATGCAGGTAGACCCCGCTTCCGGGGCGGTGCGCGAGGCCGGCTTTCCTTACACCGACTACCGCGCCTTCATGCACGCCACGGTACTGAAGTTCATGATCATCCTGCTCGTAACCATGGTGATCGTCCGCTTCGGTTTCCAGTTGTTCTTGTGGAGAATACTAATCAAGCCGCTTAGATCGTTGCTACATGGTGTGAGAGAAGTCGACAACGGGAATATGAATGTTACCCTTCCAATCATGGTGGAAGATGAATTTGGCGTTTTTACCAGAAATTTCAATCAAATGGTCACCACCATTAAGGACGCAAATATCGAAATTGAAAACCACACGAAAAACCTCGAGTCAATGGTTGAAAACCGGACCGAGGAATTAAAATTTGCCAACATCGAACTATCGCGTTCAAACGAAAAGCTCAAAGAAATCGACACGTTGAAATCAAACTTCTTCGCGAACATATCACATGAAATAAGAACCCCACTTACCCTGATCCTTTCCCCTGTCGAATCAGCATTGCAGGGAGATTACAAAGAGGGAGTTGATGAGACTTTTTTAAAGAACATACAGAAGAATGCAATACGACTGTTAAGGCTCATCAACAACCTGCTTGATTTCTCGAAAATCGAAGCAGGAAAAATGAAGCTTCATATAAAAGAAGTAGATGTTGTAAAAACCATAAAAAATTACATCAGCATACTCAAATCTACAGCTGATTCCAAGGGTATCAATGTAAGTGTAAATTCAGAAAAAGATTCAATCCTTCTATTCATTGATATTGAAAAATTCGATCGCATTGGCATGAATGTTTTTTCCAATGCCCTGAAATTCACTGAAAAAGGCGGGAGAATAGAAATTCGCATCAAGGACGATGAAACGAACTGCTATATTGAAATAGAGGATTCCGGAATAGGTATACCGGCGGATAAATTGAATACTATATTTGACCGCTTCAGCCAGGTTGACATCAGTTCAACGAGGCAATACGAAGGAACCGGCATAGGTTTGTCCCTGGCAAAGGAGCTCATTGAACTGTCAGGGGGATGTATTTCGGTAACCAGCAGATTTATTGAAGAATATCCCGATGACCACGGTACGATATTTACCTTGTCATTCCCCAAAGGAAATGAGTTTTTTGCCGGCAGGAACGATGTTGAATTTATTACCGTCGATGGGATTGATGAGGCGGTGAACACCCAGAGAAGGTTCACCGGAGTACGTGAAATGGTTGAACTGAGGAAATCGACGACTGAGGTCGAAAGAAAAAGGATTGAAGATAAAACACCTTCCACATTCGAAAAACAAAGAACCAGGCCATGTGTGCTGGTCGTGGAAGATAATGCAGACATGCGGGACTTTCTCTATACGATTCTAGATAACCACTACACGGTACATTGCGCCGTTGACGGCAAGGAAGGGTTTGATATAATTGAAAAATTGAACCCTGACATGATTGTCACTGATGTAATGATGCCGAATATTGACGGATACACCATGACACGAATGATAAAGGAGGATGATCGATTTAAAAGAATCCCCATACTTATGCTCACCGCCAAGGCCGATATCGCGCATAAAATAGAAGGGCTCGAATACGGAGCTGATGAATACATTACAAAACCATTTAATTCTAAAGAACTATTGGTGCGCATGAAATCACTGTTGAAATCACGGGAATATGAAAAGGAAATTGAAGAGAGAAAAAATGAAATCGAAGAAAAACTGGAAGTGGCAAGACTATTGCAGCGGAAACTTCTTCCTGAAAAAATCCCCCAAATCACGGGATATCGCTCCCATGTGATCTATACGCCGATGGATAGGGTGGGGGGAGACTTCTATGATAT
>CAZKPR010000272.1:0-4045 GCA_964554685.1 uncultured Leptospirales bacterium
AACCTCCTGGTGGGCCGCGATCTCCAGCGCGAGTACGGTCAGGAGCCCCAGGTCATCATGACCGTCCCCCTCCTCGTGGGCCTGGACGGCGTCCAGAAAATGAGCAAGTCCCTGAACAACTATATCGGGATCAACGAGGCGCCGAAGGACATCTTCGGCAAGGTGATGTCGATTTCCGACGAGCTGATGTTCCTCTACTTCGAGCTGGTCACCGACGTGCCCCGGGCCGAAATAGAGCGGTACCGTGAGGGGATTCGGGACGGCTCCCTCCATCCCCGGGACGTCAAGGCGGGACTGGCGCGGAACATTTGCGCCCAGTTCTACGACGAGGAAACCGCCGCGGCGGCGGCCGGAGAATTCGTACGCGTCTTTTCGAACAGGGAACTGCCGGACGAGGTGCCGGAATTCCGCGTGCCCGAGGAGGAAAAAAACGGCGGGAAAGCCTGGATCGTGAGGCTCATGGTGCTTTCGGGCACCGCCTCCAGCAATGGCGAAGCGCGCCGGCTCATAAGGGGGGGCGGGGTGTCCAACGACGGGCCAAACAAAAACCACCAGGACCCCGAGATATCCATTCCCCCCGGGGGAATACTCAAGGTGGGAAAGAGAAAATTCGTCAGGGTTACCGGGTGACGACCGTTCGCCCTCGTCCTTTTTCAGGTCCCCGGACGATTCCCGCTTGCGTTGAAAGGACGACCGTTCTACCATAGTCCCCGCCCATGGGGGCGCCCGGGCTGCCACGCCCGGGGCGGGGATGAATCCGCTGTTTTTTTTCCCCGGCTGAACAAATTCGTAACACCTCTGGATAATCAATGTCCAACTCAGATAGCGACGACATACAGGTGATCGACAGGGTGCTCGCGGGCGATGTGGAGGCGTTCTCCTCCATCGTCGACAGGTACCGGGACAGGACCTTTAATTACGTATACTCCCAGATAAAGGATTATGACGAGGCCCTTGACGTGACGCAGGAGATATTCATCATGACGATCGAAGCCCTGGCTTCGTTCAGAAGGGAGTCAAAGTTCTCGACCTGGTTTTACAGCATCATGGTCAATTACTGCAAGAATTACCGGAAGAAAAACAGCCGTTTCAACCTGGTCCCGATCATGGGATACCGCGGCGACACGGAATACGACCTGCAGCTGCCCGACCTGAGGGAAAACCCTGAGGAGGAGGTCATCATGAATGACTCCCTCAGGATCGTGAGGGAGGAGATCGACCGGCTTCCGGAGGATTACCGTGAAATTCTGCTTTTGCGGGACATCCAGGGGCTTTCCTATAACGAGATCGCCGAAATACTGGATATCTCCCTGTCCAACGTGAAGGTGAGGATCCACAGGGGTCGAGAGTATCTCAAGAACAGACTTCTAGAACGAGGCTTGCTATGACCGGCAATCATGTTCCTTTTGAGATGATGTCAGATCTTCTCGACGGCCTTGTCGCTGAAAAAGAGGAGCGTGAACTCATGCACGCCCATATTCGATCCTGCCCCTTCTGCTCCATCGAATACGGCCGCCTGGAGAAGACGGTGAGGCTCTGCCGCCTGGCGGGGAAGGCGCCCGACGCTCCCGCGGATTTTTCCGACCGGACCCTTGAGAGGATAAGAAGGAAAGGGCGGACAGGGAACTACCTTCGTTCCCTTCCCGCGATCGCCGCCTCGCTGCTGATCATCGTGGGCTTCGCCCTTTTCGGCACGGGGACGCGTGACGTGGTGATGATCGGGGAGGGCGCGGCGCGGGGATCGCGTCATGAATCCGAGCGCGTTCTTGATATTATCAGGAAGCACAACGCCTCCATATCCCAGGTGACCGGGGAATACGTGGAGGGTACCGTGCCGGCGGCTTCATTCGAGGATATGCGGCGCGGCCTCGGGCAACGCCGCGTGGCATACATGCCCGCAGGGGATGCCGACCCCGCCCTGGGAGAGCACTGGGGCAACGCCGTTGAGGAGGTGGGCCTCGGGGAAGGTCAGACGGGAAGGGTCTGGGCCCCGCTCCATGACTATGGCCCCCCCGAGCGGCTCATCCGATTCCGGGTCTACCGCTAGAAATATCCCCCGAAATATAATTAGCCGCCGCGGTGACCTGCCCGCCGCACACACCCTGGGACGCGATAAGCGAATAGGCGTGGATCATCTCGTCGTAATCCGCCTGGGCGTCCTCGATGTGAACCACCCCGTAGCCGCGATCCGATGCGTCCCGTGCCGTCGTGTCGACGCACTGGCTCGTGGCAAGCCCGGTGAACACCAGTTCGGAGACGCCCAGTCCGCGGAGAAGCGCGTCCAGACCGGTGGCGGTGAAGGGGCTGAAGGTCGTTTTGTCGATGACGGTCTCACCCCGCATCGGCGAAAGCTCGGCGATGACTCCCGCCATGGGGTCCTGCGCGAGGGGATAGATGTCGTCGAATCCCGCGAGGAGCCCCTTCCGATAGGTTTCCGCGAAAAAGGGGTGAAGATCGGAACGGTCGGGCTTCGTGCCGCAGAGCCGAAGATACACGACGGGAAGAGAGGCCCCGCGGAAGAGTTCCAGCAGGAGCCGAATGTTCGGTATTACCGTGGCGCTGCAGCGGTTGCGGATGTAATCAAGACACCCGGCCTTGAAGAAATTGAAATACCTCGCGTAGGGTGAATCGGGCCTCAGGTAATAATTCTGCATATCGACAATGACGAGGGCGGGGGCGGGTTCCTTCATGCTTCCGGGTACCGTGGGGTCTCATCGTTTCGTCAGGTATTCAAGGGTTTCGCGGAATTCGTCGTAGAATGCCTTCAGATCGTCGTTCTTCCTCAGTGACCTGAATTCGGGTTTCTTCCCCTCGCGTATCTCGGCGAGGTAGTTTCTCATGACATGCAGGGGTCCCGTGATCTTGTGGGAAAGAAAGATGAACTGGGAAAAGATGATAACCGTTTGCGCGATGGTCATGATGATCAGAATATACAGCACGATACGGTTGTTTGTCCGTATCCCCTCGTGGTTGCCGTTGATCTCGTTGGTGAGCTTCAGGTTGTTTTTAAATGAATCCTCGCATTTTTTCACCGCCGGGTTTCCCGGGTCCTGGAGGGCCGGTATGGCCAGGAAGGTGTCGAACATGCCCTGCTGGGTGTCGATGATGGCGTCGATGTTGTCGTTGTTTTCCCCTATGAGCCGGTTCGTGTCCGCGGCAAAATAGAGGAGGGCGGCGCAGATTGCCAGGGTGGTGACGAGGGGCAGGATGACCGCCCGCGCGGAGATCCTGAGTTGAAATTTTTTATCAAGCACGTATTTTTTTCTTGTCAAAGCCATTTGTGACCTCGATAGTAAGAGCGGTGTAACGGGGGCATCTGGCGACCCCCTTTATCGTATACGCACGATGCGATATTAGTCAATGACTTTTGCCGTTCCCGGGTCACCGGTCATGAAATTTTTAGGGCGGCATGCTCCGGGAACCGCCCCGGGCCCGTGGAACAGGGAACGGCGTGCCGGGAAGCCGGGTAACCATGAACATCCTTAACAACATCATATCCCTCACCGCCTCCGCCATGATCGTCTTCGTGACCGTTTTCGTCCTGGTCAAGGACTGGCGTGACCAGGTGATGCGCTATTTCGCGGTCTTTTCGACCTCCGCCCTGGGCATCCTCTTCACGATGTTCCTTACGTACGCCTTCCCCGAAGAGTTCGACCTGACCATAATGAACAAGATAACCCAGCTCTCGACACTCATGACCTTCTCCTCGCTTTTCTGTCTCTCCTTCGTGTTTCCGAAGCGGGAGAAGCCCTTTCCCTTCCCCATAGCCCTGGGTATACTGCTCCCCGCCCTGGCCATGGGGATCACCGTCGTAGTGACCGATTTTACCATCACGCGCGCCTACTTCGATGACAACGGGAAATTCATCCGCGACTTCAACCGGGAATTTCCCGGGTACACCGTCTATGCCGTCATGGCCTTCATTTACGTCCTCTCCGCCCTGGGGAATTTCGTGCGCAAGTATGTCACCACGAAGGAATACATCTACCCCCTCCATATGGTTTATATCTACGACGCCACCACAAAAACTAACACCCTGCAAACG
>CAZKPR010000273.1:0-3982 GCA_964554685.1 uncultured Leptospirales bacterium
GTATACCCAATTTTCACGGCAGGATATCCCACGTGCGGGAGGAAATCGCCTCCCGCCTGTCGGCGGGATGGCGCGTCGTGGTAACCACGGGCTTCGAGGGACAGGCGCGCCGGCTCCGTGACCTTCTCGGGGAATTCAATCCCGATCCCGATTTCAGCCGCCATACCGACACCGCCGTGAACATACTCCTCTCTCCCCTCACGAGCGGGATGGAGATCGCCTCGACGAAAACCCTGCTTCTCTCGGACCACGAGATATTCGGAAAAAGCTACCGCAAGAAGAGGGAATTCAAGGGCAGGAAGTCGCGGCCCATCGACTCCTTTCTCGACCTCAGGCCCGGCGACGCCGTGGTGCATATAAACCACGGCATCGGCATATTCAGAAAAATCGAGCGGATGACCGCCGGCGGCGTGGAACGGGATTTTCTCCTCATCGAGTACGCGGGAGGGGACAGGCTCTACGTTTCCCTTGACCAGATCACGATGGTGCAGAAATACATCGGCGTCGAGGGACGCACGCCGCGCATCGATCACCTCGGGAAAAAATCCGCGTGGAACAGGATCAGGGAACGGGTGAGGAAATCCGTTGAGGAGATCGCCTCGGAACTGGTCAAGATCTACTCGGCGCGGCGGGCCCTGAAGGGGTTCCAGTTCCCGCCCGACACGCTCTGGCAGGAGGAATTCGAGGCCCTCTTCGAATTCGAGGAGACCCCTGACCAGATCACGGCGATCGAGGACGTGAAGGACGACATGGAACGCACCAGGCCCATGGACCGCCTCGTGTGCGGAGACGTGGGCTTTGGCAAGACCGAGGTCGCCATACGGGCGTCCTTCAAGGCCGTCATGGCCGGCCGCCAGGTGGCCGTCCTGGTGCCCACCACAGTCCTGGCGATGCAGCACTTCGGCACCTTCAAGAAGCGCTTCGAGGACTACCCGATAGAGATCGACATGATATCCAGGTTCCGTTCGCCCGGGGAGATACACGCGATCAAGGAGAGACTGCGCGAGGGAAAAATCGACATCATTATCGGGACCCACGCGCTTCTCGCCAGGGACATCACGATCAGGAACCTGGGTCTCCTCGTCATCGACGAGGAACAGCGCTTCGGCGTGCGCCACAAGGAGCGCCTGAAACAGTTCCGTGCCCTCGTGGACGTCCTGACCCTTTCGGCCACGCCGATACCGAGGACCCTCCACATGTCCATGGCGGGAATACGCGACCTGACCCTGATCCTCACGCCGCCGGAAAACCGGCAGTCCATCGAAACCTACGTGCTCGAGGAAAACCCGGAGATCCTTCGCATGGCGGTCATCAACGAGATCGAGAGGGGCGGCCAGGTCTTCTACGTGCACAACCGCGTCCAGACCATCGAGGCCCACCTCTCGTATCTCAGGGAGCTCGTGCCGGAAGCGACCTGCGCCGTGGCCCACGGGCAGATGAACGAGCACGATCTCGAGGACGTGATGCTGGCCTTTCTCGACAGGAAATTCGACGTACTCGTCAGCACCTCGATCATCGAATCGGGGCTCGACATGCCCAACGTTAACACGATCATCATCAACCGGGCCGACGCCTTCGGGCTCTCGCAGCTCTACCAGCTCAAGGGGCGCGTGGGCCGTTCCATGAGGAAGGCCTACGCCTACCTTTTTTACCCGGCCCATCGCCCCCTCACCGAGGAGGCGATGAAGCGCCTGCGGGTCATCGCCGAGTACTCGGAGCTCGGGAGCGGTTTCAAGGTGGCGATGAAGGACCTGGAGATACGCGGCGCGGGCAACATCCTGGGAATGGAGCAATCGGGCAACATCTTCGAGGTCGGGTTCGAGCTCTACCTGCAGATGCTCGACGAGGCCGTGCGCAACCTGAAGGGGGAACCCGTCGCCCCGCTTTTCCGAACCCCGATTTTCCTAAAGACCGATTTTTACATACCCGACAGCTACATTGACGATGAAAAACAGAAAATAGAGTTTTACAAGCGGTTCGAATCGTGCGATTCCGAGGAGGAGGTAGCCGCGGTGGAACGCGAGATGGTGGACCGCTTCGGCCCCTGTCCCGATCAGGTGCGGATACTCGTGGAGATTGAAGGCATTCGGGCCATCGCCTCCCTCCTGGCCATCGACGAGATACTGGAGGACTCCAGGTCGATACGGATAACAATATCCGGAACGTCGAAGGTCGACGTAAAACGCCTGGTCGAACTCATGAAGACCGACCGCCGCCTGGCCATCGATCCCGTCGACCGGGAAACGCTCGTGTTTACTCCGGAGTCGATGAAAACCGAAAAAAAGGTGGAGGCGCTGAAAAAATTGTTGCAACAATTGGCATGATGGGACATCCCATATCAGTCATTGGACAGATAAAAAACATCCCCCGAGGAATAAGGTAATGAAAAGAAGGATCCCCGCACTCGTGACCGCACTCATCATCGCCGCCGGCCTGTTTTCTGCATGTAAAAAAGAAGGCGACGAAGTTGCCGTAGTCATCGACAAGAAAAAGATTACCGTCAATGAATTCAACCGTTACTACTACATGTTCGCCAAGATGATGCTTAACATGGACAAAGAGGACGTGGATAAAATGGCGAGCAATCCGGAGATAGAGAACCACCCCAGCCTGAGCCTCCTGAACAGGAACAAGTTCATGGACTTCCTCGTCAGCAGGAAGCTGCTTTACAACAAGGCCTTTGATGACGACTCCATGAACCGCGACGACCTGAAAACGATATCGGAGCTTTCCGATCTCCAGTTCGTGTCATCCTACTACCTCAGCGTCAAGCTCAAGGACGATATCCAGGTATCTGACGCGGACGTCGACGAGTTCTACAAAAGGAACATGGACAGGCTCAAGGGAGTCCCCATGAACGATGAGGCGGTGAACTGGATGAAGCAGCAGGTCTTCATGGAAAAACTCGAAATGAAATCGAACCAGTTCATCATGGACCTTCTTGCCGAGAGCAAGGTGAACCGCGAGGGTTTCCGCAAGTACCTGACGGACCTCGAGAAAAAGAAAACGAAGAAAGAAGAAAAAACCGACGAAAGCGGGGACGGCAAAAAGGCCGACTGACACCTCCCCGTTCATCTCACAAAGGAGCGTCCGGATGAGAAGAAAAGTGATACTCAGCCTTCTGATTGGCGCGTCCCTTCTCGGCGTCTCCTGCGGCGCGGGAAAGGCGGTCAAATTTCTCGCGCGGCCCGTCCCGGCCAACTCGGGAATCGCCGTCATCATCGACGCCCCCAACCGGGTGAAAAACGTCGTCATGTCGCGCTTTCTCGCCCGGGGATTCTCGGTCAAGGCAATCAACGCCTCTGACTTTTTTTCAGTCAACGACGTGTTCGACATCAGGGACTTCAAGAAAGTCTCCTACATCGGGCAGGACGACGGCTTTCTCTCCCTTGAAAAGACCTACAACAATCTCTTCAAGCTGAACTTCTACAACTACGAGTTGAACAAGGCCGAGATCCTCGCCGAGATGCGCAATAAATGGAATGTCCAGTACCTGGTCCTGCTCAGCGTTTCGGGGATCGGCGGCTCCTGGGGCCGCGCCATAGACCTGAGGACCAACGACATCATCTGGATTGAGAACGGAGGCGTTGGCGACGCGGGATCGATCACCGACGGATTCATTGACAGCATGACCGGGAAGTGATGGCGCAGAAGCTTCGAATCGCCGGGTGGATCCTTTTCATTTTTATTATCGCCGTGCCGGCCGGGGCGGCGCCCACCATGGCCTTCGGATACCTGACGAACAGATCGGATAACCCCAACTACGATTACCTGGAAACCATATTCCCGAATTCCTTCGCGTCGTCGATCCTCAACCTGTTTCAGGTAAACGTGATCACCCCCGCCCGGGTGGACAGGCTCCTGGAACGCCACGGGCTCTCCCTGGAGAGGCAGTACCCTCCCCACGAGCTCTACGACATTACCAGGATGATCTCCGCCGACTATTTCGTCGACGGCAGTTTCAGCCTTCTCCAGGGAAACC
>CAZKPR010000274.1:0-3970 GCA_964554685.1 uncultured Leptospirales bacterium
CTCATGGGGTGCGCCAGGTTCTTCAGGGATAATGATCACCAGGTCAGGGTCGCGGGAATCGAACCTTCCCTCAACCATCGGATCCAGGGCCTGAAAAACATGAAGGAATCGATCGTCCCGGCTATTTTCGACCCCACGCTGCTTGACGCCAGGCTTGAATGTACCGATGACAATGCCTTCGACACCACCCGCAACCTTGCCCTTCTTGAGGGTATCTTCTGCGGAATTTCAAGCGGCGCGGCGATGTGGGGCGCCATGACAATCGCGCAGGACCTCCCGAGGGGATCGACCCTGGTCGTAGTTTTCCCCGACCGTGGAGACAGGTACCTTTCCACCGAGGTATTCCGTTCTGTCTGCGCGATATGCCCTCCCTGAGGGTGATGATTCATGCGGTCTTGGTGGCGACATGTCGTGCGTGGAACGCGTAAACGCCCATGAAGTGTGATATACACGATAACAACGGAAAAGTGGTCGACGAGCTTCTGGGTAAAATCGTCGATGAGCTCTGTGCGCCGGAGTCCTACCGCGAGGTCTATCACCGCAGCTCCCATGATTTTCCCATGCCATCGGTCGAAACGCTCAGACGCATCGTCGATTGCCTGAAGGCGGTGCTCTTCCCCGGTTATTTCATCTATTCCGACCTGAAGCCCGAAACCATGAAATACTATCTCGGATCAACGATAGACGAGGTGTACCGCCTCCTGGGGGACCAGGTCAAGAGGGGCTACTGTTTCGCGTGCGAGAAAACGGGGGAAGATGTCAAAACATGCGTGGAGTGCGAATGCCGTTCCCGTGAAGCATCACGCGAGCTGATCAAGAAGCTGCCTGAAATCCGCAGGCTTCTCTCGACTGACGCCGTGGCCGCCTTCAAGGGAGATCCGGCGGCTAAAGGAGTGGGAGAAACCCTCTTCTGCTATCCCAGCATTACCGCCCTGGCGCACCATCGCGTTGCCCACGAGCTGTACCTCCTCGAAGTGCCGCTTATTCCGAGGATTATATCGGAAATGGCACACTCCCAGACGGGAATTGACATCCATCCGGGAGCGCGAATAGGAGAATCGTTCTTCATTGATCACGGTACCGGTACCGTCATCGGCGAGACGGCGGTGATCGGCAGGAACGTGCGGATCTACCAGGGGGTTACCCTGGGCGCCAAGAGCTTCCCCCTGGACGAATCGGGAAGGCCCATAAAGGGGATTCCGAGGCACCCTGTCGTGGAAGATGACGTGATCATCTATTCCGGCGCAACGATCCTCGGCAGGGTTACCATCGGTCGGGGCGCCGAGATCGGTGGGAACGTCTGGCTCACCAGGGATGTGCCGCCGGGGGGGCGCATCCTCCAGGGAAGACCCGAGGAGCATCTTTTCAACCAGGGCCTCGGGATCTAGTTCTCACGGGCGATTTTCCTCATCAGGTTCTGGGCCGCGGCGTTTATGGGATCCCACACCGGTGAGAAGGGCGGTGCGTATCCGAGATCAAGATAGGCCACCTGCCCTATAGTCATGCCCGCCGTCACGGCAGTGGCGATCACGTTCATGCGAAGCGCCGCGCCGTCCCTCCCCGCCACTTCGCCCCCGATGATCCGTTCCGTGGCCGCGTCGACGGTAAGATGTACAAGTATCTTCTCCGCCTCGGGGCAGTAGCCCGCCCTTGACTTCCAGACGTTCGACGTGTGCGCCGGGCTAATCCCCTCGCGAAGGGCATCCTCCGCGTTCAGGCCTGTTTTCCCGACCTCGAGATCGAACACCTTGACCATCTGGGAACCCACGGAGCCGGGAAAACATTCATCATCTTTCCCCGCGGCGTGCAGGCCGGCAACACGGCCCTGCTTGTTCGCCGTTGTGCCAAGGGGGATGTAAACGTCCTTTCCCGTGATGAGGCTTTTCACTGTGGCGCAGTCCCCCGCGGCGTAGACGTCCGGTATGGAAGTCCTTGAATGCACATCCACGATCACCGCGCCTCGTTCGGTCATGGCGATTCCGCTGCCGTGCAGGAAGGAGGTGTTCGGGACAATGCCGACGGAAACCAGGACGAAATCGGCGGGGAACGACCCCGCGTCGGTTTCCACGACGCAGCGCGCATCATCTTGCCGCAGCGAGGTCACGGTCACGCCGGTGCGCACATCGACGCCTCCGGCGCGAAGGGCATCGGTGACAAGGCCCCGTATATCCGGCGACATGGTCATGGCGACGGAATCGAGACGCTCGATGATGGTCGTCTTCATACCAAGGCTCACGAGCGATTCAGCCATCTCCAGGCCGATGAATCCGCCGCCGATGATGAGGCCGGAGGCGCCGCTCCTCCCTGCCAGGAAATCCCTGATTGCGATCCCGTCCGAGAGGGACCTCAGGAAAAAGACGCCGTCGGCGTCAATCCCCTCGATGGGAGGAACAACGGGACGGGCCCCCGTCGCGATAATGAGCGTGTCATACGAGATCACATCCTCACGGCCCGCGGATCGTGTCGTGACGCGTTTCGCGGAAACATCAACCGCAACCGCCTCGGTATGCATCATGATCTGGATATTACGCTCTTTCACGTAAGCGTCCGGATCGATCGCGATCAGATGATTCGGATCGTTGATCCTGCCGCCGACAAAGTAAGGGATGCCGCACGCGGCGTAGGAGACATGACCGCCTTTTTCAAGCACCGCGATGCTCAGCGTTTCGTCGGTTCGACGGGCCTGGGACGCGGCACTCATTCCCGCGGCGTCGCCGCCGACGATGAGAAGATTGTAATGCATCTTCATGTGATGTACCTCGTGGAGTTGACGCGATCCGGGTCGGACATGTCCGGCGATTGACTCGCCGTTAATGCCTGGAGCGACAGGGACGGCCCGGCCATTCCCAGGACCTCTAGTATTTCATGTCGAGGCATGACTGGTCAAGACAATTATCCTTTCCCGGTTATAGAGGAAGAAAGTGTTCTTTGTCGGAGCAACATGGCAGAAAAAATTGAGGAAGGCTTGACAAATATTAAGAAATTAAGTATATTCTAAATAATAATTCATTATCGGGGAGGAGATTTGAATATTTCAATTACGAGTACGGCAAGGGAGAAACTTGAAGACGTTTTTTCTAAATCCGACCTAAAAAGTCCCGCATTGCGTCTCATGTTCTCGGGATTTGGTTGAGGGGGACCCCGACTGGGACTGGCTCTGGATGAGCTGGATAGCAATGGAGACAAGGTGATCGATAGTGAGGGAGTGAAAGTGCTTCTTGACGAGAGGATCGTTCATTACCTTGAAAGCGTTCCGTCTATCACGGTTGATTATCTTGAAACGAGGGGTGGGTCAGGATTCATCGTCCAGGGAGCGTCTTCCTGCTGAGAGGATGCGAATTATTCCTGGTGACAAAGAGCGCTCCCTTGCAGGGGAGCGCTCTTGTTGTGCATATTCCAGGGTATACTGATCATTAATATTTTTCGACCAGGATCTCGAAATGGGCCTGTGGATGGGCGCAGGCCGGGCATAAATCCGGCGCGGAATCCCCATCGTGGATGTAACCGCAATTCCTGCATTTCCACAAAAGTTTTTCCTTTTTCTTGAACACGGTGCCGTCTTCGACGTTCTTCAAAAGGGCGAGATAACGTTCTTCATGGTGTTTCTCGACGTCGGCAATCCTGCGCCATACGATCGCGATCTCCTTGAACCCCTCCTTTTCGGCAATGTCCGCGAATTCGGGGTAGAGCTTGGTATGTTCCTCATTTTCACCCTCTGCGGCAGCTTTCAGGTTTTCGGCCGTTGAACCGATTATCCCGGCGGGATAAGCGGCGGTTATCTCGACCATGCCGCCCTCGAGGAACTTGAAGAATCGTTTCGCATGCTCCTTCTCGTTCTCAGCGGTCTCCAGGAATATTCCGGCTATCTGCTCATACCCTTCTTTCTTGGCCTTGGAAGCAAAGTAGGTATAGCGGTTTCTCGCCTGGGATTCTCCCGCGAAGGACGCCAGCAGGTTCTTTTCTGTTTTAG
>CAZKPR010000275.1:0-3919 GCA_964554685.1 uncultured Leptospirales bacterium
TGAAACCGGCGAGTTCGGGGTTGAGCATTGGTATCGGGATACCGATGCCGATCATGATCGAACAGCCGTACCCGGTGAATGAGGCGCCGCGGACGAAGCGCGGGTCCATCGCCTTCATGTCGCCCACCACGGCCAGGGTGCCGCCGCCCTCCCGGGGAATCCCGTCGGGCCCCCGGCGGCATTCAGGGTTGTGCTGGGTTCCGTGCCATGCCACGGAGCCCGGGGCGCCGCAGAGAAAAATCCGCGTCCCCGGTCCAATGGTCCAGCAGTACGGATCGTTCAGGAGAGGGCTGAGCTGGCCGGCGCTGGAATAGGTCACGTTCGCCATGTCGGGTTTCAGGATCCCCATGTAGGTGTAGATGGTCTTCGGGGAAAGGTTTATCGCGCAGTTGTAGTTCTGGTACGCGTTGCGGGGGTTGAACATGATGGCTTCCCGGCAGTCGTGGATGGTGATCTCCGCCTCGTGCTCCCGGAGGGGATAGCAGCCGGTGCCATACCCCGAAGCCCTGAAATTGACCCGCTTCCCCGCGATCAGGTCCTCGATGACGTGCCCCCCGCCGTAGGCGAAGGCCCCCGGCGGCACCATGTTGAGGGGATCGTTATCCCTGACCTGGGCGGCGCCGATGTAACAATCCACCGCGGCGATCCCGCCGTAGGCCTCCACGCCGTTGAACCAGGCCCGCGAGGCCTTGAGCCTGGGTCGGGTGTGCCCGAAGTTGATGAAGGCCCCGGAGGAACACATTGCCCCGAAGGTCCCCGTGGTAACCACGTCGACCTTTCTGAAGGCGCCCTCGACCCCTTCGTCGTCCACGATGGAGGGCATTTCCTCCGCGGTGACCACCACGGCCGTCCCCCTGCGGATCTTCTCGTTTATCTCTTCGTAGCTTTTTTTGATTTCGAATCCGTCCATGTCCTGCCTGCCGGAAGCCCCTTCATCCGGGGAGATCGATACGCTAGATACAATCAGGGAGGGATTTCATCAACTGTTTTTTATTTGGGCTTCAACCCTTCCCGGCGGAAAGGAGCTTTTTTTCTTGCCTCGCCGCTGCGGGTCTGCTATCCTATGCAGGAACCAATCGCCACTACCGGAGTATGCCATGTACAGACCATTTTCCCTTATCCTGGCCCTTGCCCTTTTCACCGGGGGCGACGCGGCGGAGCGTGCCGATGAGATCGATTCACTGACTCCCTCATCGGCGATACTTCTTATTAAAACATCGAGGATCAATGATTTCGTCTCTTCCGTCACCTACGTCGTTGAGAACCTGTTATCGCCGGGAAGAACGGATGCATTCATGAAGGAGAAAAAATCCTTCAGGGACAGGACCGGCATCGATTTTTTGGATCTTGATTCATTGAAGAAAGCCGGGGTTGACGTGGAACGGCGCGCGGGGCTGGCGATTTTCCCATCGGGGACCCGGGAGGAGGAGCGGATGGCGCTCTTTTTGCCGGTGCTGGACGTGAAGACATTCCCCCTGGCGTTCGTCGACATGATTAAAAGGGCCTCACCGGGAAAAGACCCGGATGTCTACCCGGCGATCACGGAATACAGGGGATACACGACCTACCAGATCGGCAGGGATATCTTTACCGTCGCCTTTGACGGGGTCTTCGTCATGGCGTCGACGGGGGAGCTCCTGAGAACGATACTGGATGTTCGCTCCGACAGCGCGGGATACCTTGCCCTTGATCCCAGGTACAGGGAATGGAGCGCAAGGGGAGCCGGGAATTATGACCTGAAGGTTTTCGCCACGAGGGATTTCCTGAAGGATGCCATGACGAAAAAGAGAAAAAAGGAATCAGGCGGCGAGGGGGTTGAGAAGAACGGCGAGGGCGACGGTGCCTGGACCCGGGGGGGCGCCCTGATCATGGCCTCCGCGGAGCGCGAGGGCTTCACCTCGGGGGCCTCGCTTTTCAATGCCGTTGACTACGCCTTCATGGGGGCCTCGGCGCGTTCAGGGTCCCTCAGGATCGATTTCGGCTTCAAGTTCAACGACACGAGCCCCACCGTCACCACCTTCCTTGACGTGCTGAAGACCGGCATGACCTCCCGGTCCCTCCGCGTGCGGGAGGCAGCCACGTATTCATTTCTTTCGCTGGATTTCGCGAAAATCGAGGACCTCTGCCGCCGGGGTTCGCCGGGATGTAACCATTACGCCCGCATCAAGGAGGGGATGCGGGAGGACCTGGGGATCGACTTCCAGACGGACCTTCTCCCCTATTACAACGGCGTGGTGAATCTCATCGCGGGTCCTCCCAGGGGTTCCGGGGGAGGATTCATCATCTACGTTCCGATGGAGGACGCGTCGAAGGCGAAGGCGATCTGGGAGAAATCATCGGCCTATCTCAGGAAAAAATACGAGGGTACGGATCGATTCGGAACGGGGAAAATCGGCGACAGGAATTCCTTCTGGTATATAGATTCGAAGAACAACAGGAACCACGCCGTATGCGACAGCCGCGGCCTCTACATGGGGAACGATGTTGAATTGATAAACCTGGCCCTCGGCTCCCCTGAAACGGGCGCGGGGAAGGCCGCCATGGATGGTGACATGAAACTCGGCGCCGACGTTTTTTTCTTCACGCGCTTGAAGAAAGAGAGCTTTTTCGGCGCGCTGCTCTCGCTCTATTCATACCGGAACGAGGACCTGCGCCTTCTCGTTGAAAAGATGACGGACCTCGTGGTCGTCGGGGAGAAGATGGACCGTTACCTGTCGATCGCCATAGACATGAAGCTGGCAAAGCGCCGCTAGGGTCGAATCGTCATGCGCTACCTTTTCGGCCCCGTCAATTCACGCCGCCTGGGGATATCCCTGGGCGTTGACCTGGTCCCCCACAAGACCTGCTCGCTCAACTGCGTCTACTGCGAGTGCGGCGACACGACGGCCCTCGTGACCGATGTCATGGAATGGGTGCCCACACGGGACGTGATCGACGAGCTCGACGAATACCTTGAGGGCTCGCCCCGGCTGGACGTCATCACCTTCTCCGGTTCCGGCGAGCCCACCCTCCATTCCGGCATCGGGGAGATCATACGCCATGTCAGGAAGCGTTACCCGCAGTACCGGATCGCCGTCCTGACGAACGGAACGATGCTTGTTGATCCCGGGGTGCGTCGATCGATCCGCGACGCCGATATCGTTATCCCATCCCTTGACGCCGTGGACCCGGAGATGTTCAAAAGAATCGCGCGACCCGCTCCCGGCGTCAGGATCGACGAGGTGATCGAGGGGCTCGTCGCCTTCAGGAATGAATTCAGCGGGAACCTGTTGCTGGAGGTTTTCATTGTGCCGGGAGTGAACGACGGCGATGGGGCACTCGCGGGTTTGAAGGATGCCTGCCTGAGGATCAGGCCCGACAGGATTCAGCTCAACACCCTGGACCGGCCGGGGGCGGTCCGATGGATCCGGCCCGCGACGGTGGAGGAACTGCATTCGATCGCGGCGCGCCTTGCGCCGCTGGAGGTTGAGATAATCGGGGGCCCCGCGGAAGGGGAAGCGGTCCCGTCGAGGCGGCCCCCCGATCTGGAAAAGACCATTCTGCTCACCCTCAGAAGAAGGCCTTCGACGATCGATGATCTGCGTGCCGCCCTGGGCGTCGATCCCGGCCTTCTCGAGGCCGCCCTCGCGAAACTGCGGGAATCGGGAATGGTGAAGGTGGAACGGCTCGGGAGGGGCGAGTTCTACCGGGTTCCCTAGGGACTCAGGCCAGGGGCACCAGTATCGTCGCGTAGGTCTTCGTGGTCCCGTCCGTCGTCACGATGAAGTTCTTGTGCGAAATGTTGATGTTTTTCAGAAGGATCACCACCATCGACAGGCCAAGCCCCATCCCTTCCGCCTCGGGATCGGGGTTCTCCATGTAGAACTCGGCGATGTTGTCGTACTTCGACGAAACCTCAATCCGCTCGCTTATCTTGTTC
>CAZKPR010000276.1:0-3910 GCA_964554685.1 uncultured Leptospirales bacterium
ACAAAAGAATAATAAATTAATGTTTTTTTCAGTTTCAACGGTATTATCTAGTACTGCTATTCAACCTGGGTAATGGTGCCATGAAAGTATCGTATGTTTCATTGTTTGAAAGCGGCGGTCTCGCTCGATCTGCCGATCGTCTCGGGAAGGTATTGCAGCACTGTGAGATGTGTCCCCATCTATGCGGTATCGACAGGATGGCAGGAAAGACTGGAAAATGCAAAAGCGGCAGCCGCCCCGTGATATCAGCATATAATGCGCATTTCGGTGAAGAGGCCCCTCTCGTGGGCAAGAACGGATCGGGAACGATTTTTTTTACCAATTGTACGCTTTCATGCGTCTTTTGCCAGAATTATGAGATATCCCATCTCGGGCGCGGCGAGGAGGTCACCTTTGAGGAACTGGCTGAAATAATGCTGCTCCTTCAGCAGCGGGGTTGTCACAATATCAATCTTGTTTCTCCCACTCACATGAATTACGCGATCGTGAAAGCCCTTGAAATTGCTATCCCCCGGGGACTCTCAATTCCTCTGGTCTACAATACTGGCGGCTATGATTCCATTGAGATTCTCGCGATTCTTGAAGGAATCTATGACATATACATGCCTGATTTCAAGTACATGGATCCTGACGAGGCGGCCCGTTTGAGTGGCGTGCCCGATTATCCTGTTGTGACGATGGCCGCGTTACGAGAAATGCATCGCCAGGTTGGAGATCTGGTGTGCGATTACCGCGGGGTGGCACAACGGGGGCTGATCGTGCGACATCTTGTACTGCCAAACAGCGTGGCTGCAACGGAACGCGTCATTGACTTTATCGCGGGGATTTCAAGGGACACCTATATTAATATCATGGACCAGTACAGGCCGGAATATCGCGCGCGGGAACATGAAGGCATTAAAAGAAGGGTAAGCCTTGAGGAATATGATAGGGCGGTGGCCCATGCTCGTGAAGCGGGCCTGTGGAGAATTGATGGGATACACCCATTCCCGGATAGAAAATAAACTGGACACGTTAGCAGTGCTCGTGTAAATTATTCTGGATATGGCAGGGATACCCTTCCTGGGTGTTTTGGATTATTCCTGGCTAAAAAGGCATTAATTGGCGGCAGATTTTATTCAGAAATGCCGACATTAATCGTGGGGGATGCCCCAGCGTGTATTCTATTGAAAATACTTGTAAAATGATAGAAATACGTCCATTGAAGACAAGGTGTTTGGCATGAAAAAGAACAGAGCCCTGGTGCTTGCCGTAACTTCATGCTTTCTCGCAACGGCCGGCGCAGCAATTTATTCCCAGACTAAAACCGATATCATGCTGAACAAGCGCGGCGTGGAACTGGGCGAGGCTAATCGGCTCGATGAAGCGATCAAGGAATTTGACAAGGTAATTGAGGCACGCGATCATGCCACTTCACGTGCGTATCACAATAAGGCATATGCGCTTGAGCAGAAGGGTTTGCTGGAAGATGCCATCAAAAACTACGAGGAAGCCTGGAAACGAAATCCCCGGCAGATTGTGACGGGCCAGAGGCTGGGCTTTGCCTATTATACCACCGGTGATTATGAGCGCGCGGTAATGATAGGGGAAGCGGTGCTCAGGCTCGATCCCGAGGACAAGGAGGTTCCGCGATGGCTTTCCGACGCCTATAAAAAAAGAATGGAGAAACGCCAGGAGGAGCTTCTTGCCGAGGAACAGCGCAAGCTCGATGAAGCGAAAAAGAAAGCCGATGAACTGGACAGGAAAAAACTGGAGAAGAATAAGGAGCTTGAAAAGAGGCAGATTTTCGAAGTCGCGATTGACGCGATGCTGAGGACGGGTGTTTACTACGGAAAAAGAGAAAGGAGTAACGGACTCTACTATACGACGAATCGGAAATACCGCGTGATTACAGAGAAGGGTCTCATGGTCGATATCCCGGAGACCATCTATATGAAATTTACCCCTATTCCTCTCATTACCATTGAAATGATGGCGGAAAAACCCTGGCTCGGCGGTGGAATGCCGAATTTTATCGAGCAATCTGAAAAATTAGAGATAACATTTAACTTCAAGCGTTTTGTAATCGGCGCGGGGGCCTGGTTCAATCATTATGACAGCGATGCGGCATTTTACCGCCGGTACAAGCTCTTTGACCCGAAAGTAGGATTCATCGTAGGCTATCAGAAAAAGAAGGTAGAGGCACGCTTTACCTGGTACCCACGAATGCTGATCATGGATCCCCGTTCATCAACGGGAAAAACACTGGATGCGGGATCATTCAGGATTGATTATTCGTATCAGCTGAAGTCCTTCATAAAAATATTCGCCTTGATTTACGCCCGGGATTACTACGTGTTCTGCCATTCATACGACTGGCGTGTTTTGTACGCAAGCTACTATCACTATTCGCGGCATATCGCGAATTACTGGGGCGTGTATGATCTCGGTATCGGGATAAACCTGAATGACCTTATCTACCGCGCCGATGACACGAAGTTTTCAGTTACAATAGAATGGCTCCAGCGTTTTTATCTTCGTGACCTTGAAAATACCAATCCCTACACACTGGAACCGAACGGCCAGGGATGGTTCGGGTTGAACCTGAAGAAGTTCACGAAAGGCGCCCCCTTCTCCGGGTTTCATGCGATTTCCCAGGTACTGGGTCTCCGCTTCGACGAACAGATCACAAAGAATTTTTTTATGTATCAGAAGGCCATCATTGAACTCGGGGACCAGGATGCCCAGAGGCACGAGTTTAACCTGCAGATCGGCATAGGGGTGAAGATCTGAGCCAGCCGGGGGAGATGATTGAATTTGCCCGGGAGATTGCGCAAGGGGCCGGATCAATCCTCATGGAACGGTTCCGTTCCGGTGGCCTGGAAATATCATATAAAAGCAGGACTGATCTCGTCACGGACGCCGACAGGACCTCTGAAGATTTCCTTGTGTCGTCCATTTCTTCCCGTTTTCCCGACCATTCCATAATCGCCGAGGAGGGCGGCGGCACTGCGAAAGGCGCCGGATTCATCTGGTACGTGGACCCTCTCGACGGCACCAATAATTTTGCCCATGGCCTGCCCATTTTTGCCGTTTCAATCGGCATCTATTCCATGAATGAGGGACACGTTGTTGGGGGCGTGGTCTTCAATCCCTATATGGGTGAGATGTTCCATGCCGCGAGAGGTGCAGGCGCCTATTGCAATGGCGCGCCGATCAGGGTCTCCTCCTTGCGGGACATCGGTGTATCAATCGTCGCAACGGGATTCCCGTATGACAAGGCAGTTTCGGATAACAACAACCTCCGGGAATTCAACAGGATTCTACCCCGCGTACAGGGGATCAGGAGGATGGGGTCTGCGGCGATTGATCTGTGCTATGTGGGATGCGGAAGGCTGGATGCTTATTGGGAGTGCAAACTCAAACCATGGGACACGGCGGCGGGAAGCATCGTCGTGGAGGAAGCGGGGGGCAGGGTTACCCGCTATAACGGGGAGGAATATCAGCCGGAGTTTCCTGAAATTGCCGCGTCAAACGGTCAGGTTCATTCCCAGCTTATTGAGCTTTTGCATGATTAATGTTGTAGCGACGATCATTCCGCGGCAATGCTTCTTGCCCTGGAATGAATAAATTTCTTCCCCTCCTGAATATCCTGAACAGGTGAAACCCCGAAGCCCGCAAAAAGTCGTTCAGGATGCCATATCCCATCCTGCCTGTGTGCTTCATTCAGGGCGCGTATCTGGTGCACGATTTATATCGCCGTGATTGAACTAAATGAAGGTGTGGCTTCTCAATGCAAATTTTTTCGTTGATTTCCTGATGTAAAGTGGCCTGATCTGCAGTATGATAGAAAACGAGCAATACCCGAAGGTATATACAATATCCCAGATAACAAGGGGTATCAAGCGGGTTCTTGAGGGCAGGCCTGAAC
>CAZKPR010000277.1:0-2371 GCA_964554685.1 uncultured Leptospirales bacterium
CTGAAACGCGCAAAAAAGAACTGGGGAGACTATGTTATCATCGAGAAGATAAACACCCGGCTCCTGGAGTTGACGGAGTCGATAACCAGGGGAAACAAGGCCTTCAACCTCCTGAAAACCATCGAGGAAATCCGCGGTCTCATACTCGACCTGGTCTACTGACGGCGCGGCAATAATTATCCGGGTCGCCACGCGACGGCCGTCCCCCGGCCCCAACGGACACCTATGAACACGACCGGCATCATCGGACATACCCGCCAGCTGAAACTGCTCGATCTTCTCCTGTCATCGGGGAAGATACCCCAGACCATGCTTTTTTCCGGCATGAAAGGGATAGGGAAAAGGCTCGTGGCGAAGCGCTTTCTCGCGGCCCTCTTCTGCGGTGCCGACGATCCACCCTGCCTTACCTGCCCGTCATGCCTCCAGGCCGCCGGTGGAACCCACCCCGACATCATCGAAATGGGGCCCGACGATAAGGGGGCCATCCCGATCGGCGAGGCCGACGGGAGCGAGGCGGGAAGCGTGCGATGGCTCATCGACCGCCTCTCGAAAAAATCGATCTCGGGCACCTACGGCATCATCATTGACGGGGCTGAATCGATGTCCATCCCGGGACAGAACGCCCTGCTCAAGACGATCGAGGAGCCCCAGGCCGGCGCACGGATCATCCTGGTCACGGAGGGACGATCTCTCATCCTCCCGACGATCCTTTCGCGAAGCATGTACCTTCCCTTCAGCCCCCTCTCATCCGGCGAGGTCAAGGAGTATCTCTCCGCCCGTGAGACCGCGGTGCAGGGGGACCCCGCCCTGGTGGCGCAGCTGAGCGGGGGCTCCATCGAGGCGGCACTCCTCCTCGGGGAAGAGGACATGCTCCAGGGAATAGCCGGCATCTGCGGCGAGATCGCGTCGTACCTTGCATCCGGGGAGAGCCTGGAACTCGACATCGCGCCCCTCCAGAAGAAATTCGGCGCGAACCTGCTCCTTTCGATCCTGGTCCATATCTTCCGGACGATCCTTCTCTCGTCCATCCTCGAAGCGCCGCTCCATCCCTTTCTGGGCGACCTCGGGGTCGATGACCGCGAAAGGACGGTAAAAATTATAAAAATTCTGCTTGCCCTCAGAAAAGGCCTTCCGAATAATTTAAACGTCCGGAACGCCCTGAAGGGAATGCTCTACTCGATCGACGGCATGAAGGGATTCGGCCTTCCGAAGCTCGACGGCGCCGGAGAGAGGATATAAATGGAAGTATCGGCGGTACGACTGCGCAACAGCTACCAGCTCAGCTACGTTAACACGAACAATCTTTTTATCCTGCCCAGCTCCCTCTGCGTGGTGGAGACCGAGAACGGCGTGGACATCGGCACCGTGTTCAAGTGCAGCAGGAGGCGTAACCCCGGCAGCGGCGCGGTGAAGGGGAAGCTGCTGCGCATGATTACGCCCGAGGACCTCAAACAGATCCCGGAGATCGAGGCGATCGAGAAAAACGCCTTCGAAAAATGCCGCAGCAAGGCGAAGGCCAAGAAGCTCGACATGAAGCTCGTTTCGGTGAAATGTCTCTTCGACCGGACGAAGATCATCTTCTACTTCGTCGCGGAGAACAGGATCGATTTCCGGGAGCTGGTCCGCGAGCTCGCCTCGATTTTCCGGACGCGCATCGAGATGCGCCAGATCGGCGTCAGGGACGAGGCGCGGCTGGTGGGGGGATACGGACCCTGCGGCAAGGAGCTCTGCTGCGTGCACCAGCGGGACGACTTCGAGCCCGTGTCGATAAAGATGGCGAAGGAACAGAACCTGAACCTGAACTCGTTGAAGATATCGGGGATGTGCGGCCGCCTCCTCTGCTGCCTCGGCTACGAGTACAAGCTCTATCGCGAGCTCAACACCGGCATGCCGAACCCGGGCGACCAGGTGAAGGCGGGTGAAAAGACCTACGTGGTGACCGGCGTCGACACCCTGAAGGAGTCGATCACCATAAAGCACGACAACCGCTACGTCGACATACACAAGGGCGACCTGGAGAAAAAACAGAACGCCTACATTCTGAAACGCGAAGTCATCGAAAAGATCGAAACCGTTGAACCGGAAAATCCCGATGAAGAAACCTACAAGCTCTGAGGGGCCCTCGACGGGCACGGGGAGCCGCGCGGCGCGTCCGCGGGCCACCGTCTTCAGTGGAGCCATGGCATGAAGGAATCATTCTACGTCACCACCCCGATATACTACGTGAACGCCGAGCCCCATATCGGCCACGCGTACACCACCATACTGGCCGATTTCGTCAGCCGGTTTCACCGCATGCTGGGCCACGACACCTATTTCCTCACGGGAACCGACGAGCACGGGGACAAGATCGACCAGGCCGCAAGGAGCC
>CAZKPR010000277.1:2381-3895 GCA_964554685.1 uncultured Leptospirales bacterium
GACCACGCCCCAGGAGTACACCGACCGCATCAGCGGCGTCTTCAGGAAAACCTGGACCGACATGGGCATCCGCTTCGACGATTTCATCCGCACCACGGAGCCGCGGCACGTGAAGGTGGTTCAGGAAATTCTTCAGAGGGTCCATGACCGGGGCGACATCTACTTCGGGAGCTACGGCGGATTTTACTGCGTGGGGTGCGAACGTTTCTTCACGGAAAAGGAAATGGTGGACGGGAAGTGCCCGGACCATGACCGTAAGCTCGAGTTCATCGAGGAGAAGAATTATTTCTTCAAGATGTCGGCATACCAGTCCTGGCTCATTGATTACATCGAGGCCAACCCCGAGTTCATACGGCCGGAGCGCTACCGAAACGAGGTGATGTCCCTGCTTAAAAGCGAGGCCCTGGAAGACCTCTGCATTTCCCGGCCCAAGGCCCGTCTCCAGTGGGGCATCACGCTTCCCTTCGACGAGAACTACGTCACCTACGTCTGGTTCGACGCCCTGATCAATTACATAAGCGCCCTCGGCTATCCCGATGACGAGCGCTTCCGAAAGTTCTGGCCCGCTTCGCAGCACATAATCGCCAAGGACATCGTGAAGCCCCACGGCATTTTCTGGCCCACGATGCTCAAATCCGCGGGCATAGAGCCCTATCGGAACCTGAACGTGCACGGCTACTGGAACATGCAGGACGCGAAGATGTCGAAGAGCCTGGGCAACGTGGTGACGCCCCTGGACCTCGTCGAGCGCTACGGGAACGACCAGATCCGCTATTTCTTTCTCCGCGAGATGGCCTTCGGCCATGACGCGCGTTTCAGCGAGGGGGTCATCATCGACCGGATCAATTTCGACCTGGCCAACGACTGGGGAAACCTGGTGAACCGCCTCTTCAACATGCTCGGTAAATTTTTCGGCGGCGCCATTCCCGCCTTTGACGCGTCCCTGCCGGCGGAGCGGGACGACCTCATCGCGCGCTTCATCCCCGCCAGGGACGAATACATCGCACAGTGCGTGAAATTCCAGACCAGCGCGGGCCTGGAGAGGCTCTGGGAGTTCATACGCCACCTCAACAAGTATATCGACTCGAACAGGCCGTGGCAGCTGGCGAAGGAAGGGAACACCGCCCTCCTCTCGTCGGTCATGCGCAATACCCTGGAATCGGTGTACGCCGTCGCCGTCCTCCTCACCCCGGCGCTTCCCCAATCAAGCAAGGCGGTGATCGAGGCCCTGGGCGCGGGTGACGCCCCCGGGGACCCCGGGAGCCTCGAGAGCTTCTCGCACCTTGTCGAGGGTAAAACGATCGCCGACACCGGGATCCTCTTCCCGCGGCTGGAGAAGCGTGCCGCGGAAGAGAGTGGCGCGAAACCCGTGAAGGCGGAGACGAAGAAATCCGCGGGAAAGAAAAAGGGAGAAACCGAAATGGCATCGGAAACCGAAGGGCTGGTGGAAATCGGGGAATTCGGGAAAATCGACATCCGCGTGGCACGGATCATTACCGCCGCGAAGATCGAGG
>CAZKPR010000278.1:0-3856 GCA_964554685.1 uncultured Leptospirales bacterium
CCTGGTCACGGATTGCAGGGGCGTCCACAAGGACATGCAGTTCATCGACCCGAAAAGGGTCCAGCTCCACTACGACCTCCCCCTCTCCGAGATCGTGTTCAATTTCTACGACAAGCTCAAATCGATTTCACGGGGATACGCCTCCTTCGACTACGAGATGCGGGATTTCATCGAATCGAAGATGGTCAAGGTCGATATACTGGTGAACGGCGAAGCCGTGGACGCCCTCTCCTTCATCGTCCACCAGGACAAGGCCCGCACGAGGGGCAAGGACATCATCGTCCGCCTCAAGGACATCATCCCGCGCCAGCAGTTCAAGATCCCGCTCCAGGCCGCGATCGGCTCCGCCATCATCGCCCGCGAGAACATATCGGCCCTGAGAAAGGACGTGACGGCGAAATGCTATGGCGGCGACATCACGCGCAAACGCAAGCTCCTGGAAAAGCAGAAGGAAGGGAAAAAGCGGATGAAGCAGATCGGCTCCGTCGAGGTGCCCCAGGAGGCTTTCATGACGATCCTGAGGATAGACTGAGGAAGGCCCCATGACGCCCTTCGAGGAAGGCATCCTCGAATCCGCCGCCGCGTTCGGGCGTGAGCGGATGGCGAGGCTCCATTCAAGCCACGGGTGGGACCACGTCGAGCGGGTCGCCCTCCTTGCCGAGCAGATCGCCGCCACGGAGCCAGTCGCCGACCGGTTCATTCTTCGCGTTTCGGTCTTTCTCCACGACATCGCCCGCATCGACGAGGCTGAAAGCGGCGGAACGATCTGCCACGCCGAACGGGGCAGCGCCCTTGCCTTCGAATACCTCGGGGGGCTCGGCCTCGACCGGGAACGCGCGGGACTTGTGCGCGACTCGATCCTCACCCACCGTTTCAGGAATGACCATGCCCCTGCGACCATCGAGGCGAAGATCCTCTACGACGCAGACAAGCTTGATTCGATAGGCGCGGTGGGAATCGGCAGGGCCTTTCTCTTCTCCGGCGAGGTGGGAGCGCGTCTCCACAACCCCGACGTCGACGTCCTCCTCACCGAGGCCTACGGCAAGGAGGACACGGCCTACCGGGAGTACATGGTGAAGCTCCGCCACATCTCCGGCAGGATGCTCACCGCCGAGGGCAGGCGGCGCGCCGAAAGCCGCCACCGTTTCATGGAGGATTTCTTCGTGCGACTCCGTGACGAGGTCAGGGGGGACCTCTGAAGACTACGCCCAGGTGATTTTCAGGTCGGGATAGAACTTTCTCGCCATATTCGGGTTCATCGGCAATACCCGCACCGTGAATCCGAACTGGCCGGACTGCAGGCAGAGCATCTGGCCCTGGAACAGACGGGCACCGCCCTGCCCCGCGCCGCTCTCATGCATGGGAAGCGCCACTCCCTCGATTATCTCGCCGTTGCGGTCCAGGGCCCCGAAGTAGAGCTCGACCTGCACGTCATCCGGCGAAATTGTTCCCAGGTCTACCTCGGCCTGGACGGTGATCTTGCTGTTTACCTTTATTTCCCGGGTCTCCGCGATGTCGATCGATCGCACCGAAACGGAGGGCCATTCACCGGATATTTTTTTCTTCCACGAGGTGAATTCACGTATAGGCCTGTAGCCGTCGGCGCTGAAAGCAACGCTGTTCATGTGGGCCGCCTTGTAAAATTGCTCGGTGTAGTCCCTCACCATCCGGTTGGTATTGAAAAACGAGGTGATCGACTTCATCGATTCCCTCATCTTGGCCAGCCATTCCCGCGGCATGCCATCGGCCCCGCGGTTGTAAAACGCCTGCTTTACCTCCTTCTCGAGGACATTGTACAATGAGAAGCTCTCGACCTCGTCCTGGTAGGCGAGATCCTCGTATTCCTCTCCGTTGCCGATGGCCCACCCGTTTTCCGTGTTGTACGCCTCGTCCCACCACCCGTCCAGGACGCTGATGTTTATTCCGCCGTTCGGCACCACCTTCATGCCGCTGGTCCCCGAGGCCTCCTTCGGCCGTATCGGGGTATTGAGCCATACGTCGACACCCTGGACCAGGTAGCGGGCGATATTGATGTTGTAATCCTCAAGGAACACCACCTTCCACCGGAATCGCTCGTCGTTCGACAGATGAATGATCTGCCGGATGAGCTCCTTCCCCATGTTGTCCCTGGGATGGGCCTTACCCGCGAATATGATCTGCAGCGGGCGTTCCTTGTCATGAAGGAGCCGCCCCAGGCGCTCCATGTTACGCATGATGAGGGTTCCCCTCTTGTAGGTCGCGAATCGCCGCGCGAAGCCGATGGTAAGGGCGTCCGGATCAAGGACCGAATCTGCCATTTCAACCTCCCGGGGGGCCGCGCCCCGGGACTGGAGCTGTTCCTTCAGCTTTCTTCGGGCGAATGATACAAGCCGCTCCCGCAGTCGCTCCCGGCACCGCCAGAGCTCCGAATCGGGGATGCTGTCGATGTTCTGCCAGATGCTGTTATCCGCGGGGTTGTCGATCCATCGCGGTCCGAGATACCTGTTCAGGAGCCGCATCATCTCGTCGGAGGTCCAGGAGAGCGTCTGGACGCCGTTGGTAATGTGGCCGATGGGCACCTCGTGGGGCGGCAGCGAGGGCCAGATCCGCTTCCACATTTTCCTGGAAACCGCTCCGTGAAGCTTCGACACGCCGTTGCACCCCGCCGCGGTCCTGAGGGCGAGTACGGTCATGCAGAAGACCTCCTTTTTGTCCTCCGGGTCCTCGCGGCCGAGGCCGAGAAACTGTTCGTGGTGGAGACCCATCCCCCGGTAGAATTCTCCGAAATAGGCATCCATCATCTCGACGGGGAACCGATCGTTGCCCGCGGGAACCGGCGTGTGGGTCGTGAACACGTTTGTGGATGAAACGTACTCAAGGGCTTCCTGGAAAGAAAGACCGTCATGCCCCATGGCCATGCGAATCCGTTCGAGGGAAAGAAAGGCCGCGTGTCCCTCGTTCATGTGAAACACGGTTACTCCGATGTTCATTGCCTTCAGTGCCCTGATGCCGCCGATTCCCAGCAGCATCTCCTGGCGTATCCGCATGTCTGAATCGCCGCCGTACAGCTCGTCCGTTATGGTTCGATCCTCGGGTGAGTTGCCTTCAATATTGGAATCAAGAAGATAGACGGTGATTTTTCCCACGTTGAGCTTCCATATCTGGGCGAGGACCTTTCTTCCGGCCATTTCAACGGAAACAAGAAGGGGATTCCCGTCACCGTCGGTCACGACACGGGCCGGCATGGTATGGAAATCGATTTCCGGGAAGCTCTCCTGCTGCCAGCCGTCGAGGTTGAGATACTGCCTGAAATACCCGAGGCGGTAAAAAAGACCCACGCCGACGAGGGGCAGGCCGAGCTCGCTCGCCGACTTGAGATGGTCCCCCGCCAGGACCCCGAGACCCCCGGAGTACATGGGAAGGCTTTCGTGTATTCCGAACTCCGCTGAAAAATAGGCGATGCGCGCGTTTTCGAAGCCGCCGTTCTGCTCGTCAAACCATGTCTTCCGGCTCAGGTGCCAGTCGAGTTCCCGCTCCACGCGCTCCATGTGCGCGATGAAGCTCTCGGACGACGCCGCGTCGTCGAGGGCCTTCTGCGAGAGGGCCCCGAGAAGCTTGATGGGGTTGTGACGCACGGTGCTCCAGAGTTCCACATCAAGCCTGCGAAAAAGTTCGATGGCTTCAAAGTTCCACACCCACCACATGTTGTAGGCAATTTCCAGAAGGGGCTCCAGCTTCGCCGGAAGATTAGGTACGACCTTGAATTTTTTCACCAGTGCCATTGCGATTCCTGCTTACTCCGTCGGGATGATTTTTTCAGCCTCATGGTAATCCCTCCCCGCCACGGGGAGGTACACGTGGAAGGTGGTGCCCTTCC
>CAZKPR010000279.1:0-3810 GCA_964554685.1 uncultured Leptospirales bacterium
GGTTGTGATGATTTTCTGGACCAGGGCCTTGTAGTGGAGCATCTCCTGCTCGGTCTGCTGTTCAAGGAAGCGGCGCTCCCTGTCCTTCAGGTCCTCGAGGAGTTCCTCCAGGGTGCCCTCGATCTCGAGGGCGAGGGTCCTGTGGAGCTCCGCGTGAAAGTTCTTCTCGCCCTGGCTGACGTGGGGGAGCTTGCCCTTCTTTGAAATCCGCTCCTTCTCGTCCTTCTTGCCCCGCGCGCCCGTTATCTCGATCATCGGAGACCCTCCGCGCGGTTGATGGTGCAGTTCCCCTCGAATTTCACCCCCTCCTCCATGATCAGGCTCGGGGTGATGATGTTGCCGTTGATGACGCCCGTGGAGAGGAAGATGACGCGCTCCGTGGCGAAGATGTTGCCCCGCACGGTGCCGCCCACGACGACCATCCGCGCCTTGATGTCAGTAAGGGCCTGGCCCGTCTGACCGATCAGCACCTTGCCGTCGGTCTCGATGGTTCCCTGGAAGTTGCCGTCTATCCGGAGAAGGCCGTTTATCTTGAATTCACCCTTGAAGTTCGACCCTTCGCCTATAATGCTGTTGACGATGCCGTCCTCGGCGGGTTTTCCGTTTCGTGCCATTGGGTGGTCGGTACGCTCTCACTAGGTTTTCGGGTCGCCGCCCCTCCGGCTCCGGGAAGGCGGTGCGGGTGGAGAATGCGGCCCGTCATTACGCGAGTCATTATTAACGGGATGGGATGTTTTGCAAGTACATTTTTGAGGCTGTTCCGTGTGGCACCGGATGGACCTTCCCGTGGACCGGTCACGGGTCCGCTCCACTTCGTTCGGGAGATGCACTCCGGGAGCTCATTTGAGCTTCGGTGGTACCGGGTGCACTCGCGGCACGCGCGGTCCCTCGGGCAGGGCCCGCGGGTACCGCTGCAGAAGGCGGGGAGCGGGCCCTCACGCGCAATGTGTCAGGTAGAGCGTGGGAACGCGCAGCCCGGCGGGAATCTTTTTCCCGGATTTTTTTCAATAAGGTATTGACGCCGGAGGAGATATTAAGTATTTTAATTAAAACTTAATAAATCTGGTGAACTGATGCCATTATACGAATTTACTTGCGGTGAATGCGGAGAAAAGTTTTCGGAATTGCGAAGGGTGGGTGACGATGAGGGAGTCTCCTGTCCCCGCTGTGGATCGGTCAATACGAAAAAAATGGTCTCTTCCTTCGCGAGTGTTTCCTCCCGGTCCGCGCCCTCCTGCTCTCCCGGCGGTGGTTGAAGCCCCCTGCGATAAGCCCGTGCGGCTTTTCCAGAATCCTTGCCCGTCGCTAACCGGTGTAACCTGACGGATACCATGACAAGGTTTCACGCTGCGTGACGGCCGAGGCACATGTTCCTCGTTCTTCTGTCCTCCCTGCCGGGAAAATCTTCTTGCCATTAATGCTGACCGGCAGATATATATCAACCGCAACCGGCGGCAGGGAGAGACGCGGCCCTGCATGGTGAAGAATCGAACCCGGGGATGGAGGATATACTCATGTTTGGCAAAATCATTTTACCGCACCTGATAGGCATCGGGCTGATCGTCATCGGCTGGTACATCAGCATACTCAATGTCGGCCTCACCCGTTTCCAGACCAATATCCTGTTTACGAAATGGACGGTCATGGGCCTGGCGCTGATCCTGATCGGGGCGTATCTCCCCGAGGTGTGGAGAAAGATACGCGGGTAGCGCCCGCCGTCCGGCCATTCCGGGCGATGAGGAGCGCTCCGAATCGTTTCACGAACATCCTGCCCCTCGCTGATCTGGTGTTCGATGCTATGGGCAGGATGTCGCCGGTATGACGCGGATTGGCGCTGGCAGGCGCGGGAGCGGGGGTGGCGCAATGGGACGGAGGAGGCGCGCGGCTCCGGACCGGGAAGAGATCGAGAGGTTGTTCTCGAAGGTTTGCGATGACGACTACCTGGTCCGCTACAACGCGTGCGGAAAAATACTCAGGCTCTTCGGTATCGACCTCGAGGTGAGCGATATTCGGCGGGTCTTCGGCGCCATCGTCACCCCGGACCTCCGGCGGCCCACCGTTGAAGACCGGTCCAGGTTCAGGGCCGCCGCCGAAAGCCTGAGAGCATACCTGGAGGGTGCCGGCACGACCCCCGTGTATGACGGCCTCACCCGCGAAGAGCTGAACGGGCTTCTCCTCGACGCCTGTTACGTGTCGTCCCGCACGCCAGACCTTGCCATTATTCGGGAGCTCGTCTCCCGGGGTGCGGATATCTCCGCTGCCGACGAGGACGGGTTCACGGCCTTCATGCTGGCCCTGCGGGTTCCCGACGGCGAAATCATCCGGTTCTTCCTGGAGAACGGGGCGGATGTGAATGCCCTTCTTCCCTACCGGGCCGACGGGCGCACCACGGTGTGGATCGAGAAGGCGGGCCATGTCGACGTGGAAACGCTCGAGTTCATGCTCGATCATGGCGCCAGGATACACGACCGGGACGCCGGGGGGAATACCGCACTGCATGCCTACTGCGCCGGGAGGGCCGAGGCGGCGGGGATACGCCTCCTTGTCCGGCGGGGAGCAGACGTTGCCGCGTCCAACTCCCGGGGTGAGCGCCCCCTGCACCGTCTCGCGTCCCGCGCCGCTGATCACGAATCCCTGCGGACCCTCATCTCGTCGGGTGCCCGGGTCAATGACACCGACGTCTCCGGCGCGACTCCCCTTCACCGCGCCGCCGCCGTGAGGGGCCGGGCCCCATCTCCTGTCATCCCCCTCCTCGACGCGGGCGCCGATCCGGACCGCCCCGACAACTCCGGCGCGACACCCCTGGTTATTGCCGTTGAGAATGAGAACAGGGAGGCGGTGCGGGCCCTGATGCGATGCGGCGCCGATCCCCTCGCCGGATCGAGGGATGGGCTGGACGCCTACGGCATGGCCCTCGACCGGGGATACCGTGTCATCGCCCGCCTCATCGCGGGGAAACGGGCGGACCCCGATTACCGCGCAAGGCCGGAATTCGCGGAAATCACCCGGTTGAAGGAACGGATTATCCAGGGTCTGCGCTCGGGAAAACGTCTCTACCGGTCCGACAAGGAGGGCTACTCCTATTTCCTGTTCCGGGACGGCGTGTTCGTCTACGAGCGCTATGACGAGGGACGCGAGCCGCCCCTGGTGTCGGTTTACCGCACGAGGAAAGAGGCCTTGCGGCATCTCTACGAGTCCTGCCGGTATAGCGCGGGAGAGAAATCCGAACCCGCGGTCTACCGGTATATACTGGAGTCACTCCGATGAGGAGTCCATGAAAGAAAATGGAGGTTTTAATATGATTCGCTATATCCTGCTCTGGTTCGCCCTCCTCGCCGGCGCCATCCTCAACGCCGCGCTCCGGGATTTCACCTACGGAAGGATGATGGCGGAGGAGCTTTCTCACCGGCTCTCGGTCATTCCCGCCATGGTCATCTTCGGCGTCATCATCTGGGCGGCATGCCGGCGATGGCCCCTCGTCTCCAGGGGTCGCGCCCTGGCCGTCGGTCTTGTCTGGGTGGCGATGACCGAGGCGTTCGAGGTCCTCATGATCGTTTTTTTACAGAAGAAGCCCGTCGAGGTGTTCCTTGACATGCACCGGGTATGGGAGTGCGAGCCCTGGCCCCTCCTGCTCCTCTGGGTCGCCGTGGCGCCGGTCCTGTTTACCCGGCGTGGCAGGGGCCCCGGGCCGGAGGAATAGCCGGCTCTCTCTTGATCATTCCCATTTCGGCAACCGCGGAAGGACCGCTTCCCGTCACGCGCGAAAAAAATCCATATGTTACAAAACGTAACAATCGTGCAATAATGCCG
>CAZKPR010000280.1:0-3105 GCA_964554685.1 uncultured Leptospirales bacterium
TGATCACCTCGATGATGAGGTTGTTGTTGTGGATCTTCAGGTACGTTCGCGTGGAGAGCTTGTTCTTCTTTGCCTTGATGCCGTATTCGAGAAGCGCCTCCTCGTTCAGTATCCTCCGGATCTGGGCCACGATGGTGGCCGGGTCGTCCGTTCCCTTTATCTTCCCCTCGTTGACCAGGATCGTTTTCGCGTTCGCCTTCGTGGCGTTGGCGATCAGCTCCTTGATGCAGGAGAGTATGGGCGTGAAGAGCTCTTCCTTCTTGAAGCGCTCCAGTATTTTGGCAAGGGCGAACTTGATCTTTTCCTCGGTGTCCTCGAGGGTCGCATAGGTGATGAAGACCAGGTCGCTCCTGTTTTTAAGCGCCGTCAATATCTCGGTCTGGTACTGTGCGTCGGTCTTCTTTTTCAACATGCCCCTGTCCCCGATATCCATTCAGCTTCAAATAAATCATTGATTTTTTTCAAGCATTAATTACCCTTATCCGCGATAATGGGGCATCCGGAGCAGATACCATGATCGATATGATTTTTCCCTCACTTCCCTCACTCCTGACCCTCATCGGTCTCGCGTTTCTTTTCGGCCTTCTGCTTTCGGTCGCGAGGCTGAAGCTTTTGGTCAAAAAGGACCCGAGGATACTCGAAATCCTGGATGCCCTTCCCGGTGCGAACTGCGGCGCCTGCGGCCTTCCCGGCTGCTCGGCCTACGCCACCAAGATCGTCGAGGAGAAATACCAGATCGATCTCTGCCCCGTGGGAGGCGCCGAATCGGCCGATGCCATCGCGCGGATCATGGGCGTCGAGCCGTCGGGAGGGATGAAGGCCGTCACGGCACGGGTGCGCTGCCACGGGGGCCGCGTCGAGGCGGGGAACCGCTTCCATTACGAGGGTCCGAGGGATTGCGAGGCGGCACACGGCACCATGGGAGGCCCGAAGACATGCGAATACGGATGCCTCGGGTTCGGAAACTGCGCCGGGGTATGCCCCTTCGACGCGCTGCACATGAACGAGAACGGAATACCGGTCGTTGACTTCGACAAGTGCACGGGGTGCGGGAAATGCGTCGCGGCCTGTCCGCGCGGCATCATCAGCCTCGAGCCGAAGGGCAACGAGATCTTCGTGATGTGCATGAACGAGGAGAAGGCGCCGGTGATGAAGAAGGGGTGCAGCGTGGGATGCATCGCCTGCAGGCTCTGTGAAAAGGCCTGCCGGCAGGCCCTGGGGGAGCGCAGCCCGGAGAAGGACCCCGCGACGATCGAGCTCGCCATTGTAGTGGACAATTTTCTCGCGCGGATCAACTATGATCTCTGCATCCAGTGCTACCGGTGCGTGGAAGTATGCCCCGTCCCGGTGATCCATCCCCTGGAGCGGTCGAAGAAGTACCAGAAGAAGGCCACCGGCGGGGCGGAGAAGGCCGCGGTGAAGGAAGACGAGGTCGTCGCGCCGACATGAAAGACATATTCGAGATGAGCGGGGTCGAGAGGGCGGCGGCGCTTCTGGTCGCCATGGGCCCCCAGACGGCCGCGGAGATAATGCGGCACCTCGATGAGGAGAGCATAGAGAAGCTGTCCCGGGAGATCGCGAAGATCGACCGGCTTTCCCCCGAGGAGCGGGAAGACCTGATCGGCGAGTTCCTCATCGACCTGCGCAGGGAGAAGAGACGCCTGAAGGGGGGCGAGGGCACGGCGCGGGAGATGCTCACCAGGACCTTCGGGCCTGACCGGGCCGACAGCATTCTCGGCAAGCTCACCAGCGTTGACATCGACCGTGAGTTTGCCGACATGAACGAGATGGAGGACGAGGCCCTCGTCTCATTCCTGAAGGAGGAGCATCCCCAGACCATCGCCGTGGTGCTTTCCTTTCTGGCCCCGGCAAAATCGGCGGCGGTCCTTCGCTCCATGGGCGCCCCGGTTACGAAGGAGGTGGCCGTCAGGATGGCCAGGATGGACCGTGTGGTTCCCGAGGCCGTCGCCGGGGTCGTCAAGACGATCAAGAAGAAATACCGGGAGTACCGCTCGAAAAACGAGGGGATGGCGATGGGCGGGCTTGACGCACTCGTGGACATTCTGAAGCACATGCCGGGGGACGACGAGCGCAAGATAATCGAGGAAATCGATTCCGTCCTCCCGAACGTGTCCCGCCGGATACGCGAAAGGATTTTCGCCTTCGAAAACGTGGTGAACCTCACCAACGCCGAGGTCCGCATACTGATCGACGAGATCAAGGACGACGCCCTGATCGCCCGGGCCCTCAAGGGGGCGGGCGACGAGGTGCGCTTCAAGTTCATGCGCAACATGAGCCAGAACAGGGCCACGGATATACTCACGGACATGGATGCCCTGGGCTCGATACGCCTCACGGAGGTGCAGGACAGCCGCGACAGGATCGTCGCCATCATGCGCGCCCTGGACGACAACGGCTCAATACGCCTGCGGGGCGGTGACACGTACGTCGAGTAATCACCTGCTGTAGATGAGTATCGTCCCGTCCTTCTCGATCCTCTTGTAGAGCCTTTTCACGGCCCCGGCTGAATAGGAATCCCTCCTGCCGGTATAAAGAAACATCACCGCGTTCACGTAATCGATGGTCGCCCGTATCGGCGGCAGGGACATGTTCTTCTTCACCCTCCCGATGCCGGCGTGGTAGGCGCCGAGGGCAAGGGGCACCTCGTTTTTAAAATAATCCAGGAGGAACCGGAGATGACGGATACCGGTGTCCAGGTTCTTCCCGGGGTCGAAGGGATCATCCAGGGAGTAATGGTCCGCGGTCTCCTGCATGATCTGCATGAGCCCCATGGCGCCGGCCGAGGATACCGCGTCGGGATTGAAGTCCGACTCGACCCGGACGACGCACTTCACCAGGTGGGGATCCACGCCATGTTTCGCCGCGATCTCCTCGATGAGGCTGTCGAAGCGGCTGGTCACCACCCGCCGGGCCGGGGAGGGAAGGCGCGGAGGAGGATCGGGCCTGTTGTAGTACTCCACCGTGCCGTCGGCGTGGACCCGCCGGTGAATTTTCGATTCCCCCGCGGACGGCAGGGACAGGAATATCGCCGCGGGCAAATTGACGGTAGGTTGGCGTTTTGGGTAATTGCCGCAGGTTATCACA
>CAZKPR010000280.1:3115-3809 GCA_964554685.1 uncultured Leptospirales bacterium
GCAGTTATCACTCCAGGTTTGGCCGCGTGCCCGCCGACATCCGGTATGGACGCTGAATAGTATCGCGGTTACGGGATAACAATTCAAACACAAATTAATTGACGGGAAAAAATCAGTTCCTCACGTGAAGGCAACGGAGCGGGGGCTGATGCGACTCTGCCCCGAGGCGAGGAGGCCTCACCCTGCCATGAAACTCCGGCAAAGGGCAGACCGTATCATGCACCCGGGGATGGGAGACTACGGGCAGGGGGCACAGTAGGTGTCAACTGATACATTATGTGCCTGGGCAACTATCTCGTCCCCAATATCTATGATGACATCCCCGTAGATGGGGTTATCGTTTTCGAGGATGATCTGGTTAGTGAAGGTAATCGTTGCCTGGACGAGCTGGCCTCCTTCGTCTTCGTATTCTTCAACGCAGGGTGGCGACGTGCATGCGGGGAGGGCGTATTCGCAGCTCCTGCAGAAATCAACGGTAAAATCATTTCCTGAGATGATTTTTTCGTATTTTACACCCTGTGTCCCGCCTTTTTCGATAATGAGGACCAGCTTCCAGCCCGTCAGGTCCTGGGTCACCTTCATGCTGTAGGTGGATGGGGTATTGTTCTTGTCGCTGACGGCGAATCCCGAGACCAGGAACGTGCCGGCGAGCCAGTTGGCGTAGACCGCGAGGCAGTCCTGCCCTGAGCAGCTC
>CAZKPR010000281.1:0-3809 GCA_964554685.1 uncultured Leptospirales bacterium
CTCTGTTCCGGCACGCTCCTCCTGGGGTGGCTGCTCTTCGCCTACATGTACATGCGGACCAGGGAGCCCCTCCACCTGTCGATGATGGTGCTGGCGTTCCTTGGCTTCGTATTCGTCTTCTGCGAAACCATGATCCTCTCCGTGGGGCAGTGGCAGCTCGAGTCCACGACGGGTCGCCAGTTCCACCGCGTGGAGCAGATCGCCGGGGCATTTTTCATATTCGGGGTGCCCTTTTTCGTGCGGGGCCTCACGGAGCTCACACCGGCGTGGCAGCGCGTCAATCGCTACGTGATCCTCGCGGGCCTTGTCATCGCCCTGGGGATCCTCGCCGCCGCCTTCGCAGCCCCGGATTCCTTCATCTCCCAGGCAACGGGGAAGGCGGGGTGGGAACAGGTGCAGTCCGAGTGGGGGAGGGGTCTGGAGGGGCCCGTGTACATGCTCCGGGACCTCTTCGTGGGGATCATGGTGATCTACGCCACGGTATGCCTGGCCTACGACATGCTTCGGTACCGGCGATTTTCCGATATCGTCCCGCCCCTCATAGGGTTCCTCGTCGCCATCCACGGCGCCATGGTGGACATACTCAGGATCTACACCATGACCTATTACGACCTGACCCCCGACAGCCCGCACTCGCGCTTCGCCGTGGGCATCACGGGCATGATCATCTTCTCCATGGGGGGCGTGCTGCAGAAGTTCATCGACATGTCGAAGGAGGTGGAGCGCGCCGAGGCCCACGCCAGCCAGGAGGCCGAGGTGAACCGGGTGCAGAACCAGTTCATCCGGAACGTGCTGAACACCGGCTCCGGGACCCTGGTCGACTCCATGGAGACCCTCTCGGAAACCATATCCGAGTTCACCCGCCACAGCCAGGAGCAGGCGGCCGCCACGGAGGAGGTGACCGCCTCGATCGAGGAGATCACCGCCGGTGTCGACAACGTCAAGACCATCGCTGACGAGCAGTACGGGAGCCTCGAGCTCCTGATGAACACCATGGGGCACCTCTCCGAGAGCATCGTGTCCATGAACGAGGTTGTCGAGGAGTCCCTGGCCATGATCGAGCAGATATCGATCAACGCGAAGTCCGGGGAGCAGTCCCTGCGGGTCATGGACGAGAGCATGGGGAAGATAAGCGGGAGCTCCCGGGAGATGACCGGGATCATCCAGATCATCAACGACATATCCGACAAGATCAACCTGCTTTCCCTGAACGCCGCCATCGAGGCGGCGCGCGCCGGGGACGCCGGGCGCGGCTTCGCCGTGGTGGCGGAGGAAATATCGAAGCTGGCGGACCAGACGGCCTCGTCGATCAAGAACATCGACGCCCTGATCCGCACCAACGAGCAGGAAATCGAGAGCGGCAACCGGAATGTCGCCGTCACCGTCGAGCATATAAACTACATCATCAGCGACATCGAAAAGATAGTCGAGAAGATCACGACGATTTCCGGGCAGATGGCCCAGCAGAACCAGGCGAACCGCACGGTCAACGAGAACGCCGAGCGCGTCAAGGTGCGCTCCGAGCAGATCACCCACTCCATGAACGAGCAGAAGCTCGCCATCGAGGAGATATCGAAGACCGTGGGGTCCATCAACGAACTCTCCCAGAGCAACACGCACCAGATCATACAGATCACCGACTCCACGAAATCGATCGTCTCCAGGGTGGAGAAGATGCACGGCGATATCGAGCGCTTCGCGGGAATGGAACGGCCGGCCGGGGAGGACGGGCCGGAGCGGGACGACGCCGATTCGCTCCCGGAGTAGCGCCCGCACACCCCGGAAAAACTATTGACAAAACCCCCCTCGCAACTAGCTTGATCAGGTTTTACGGGGTGTAGCGCAGCCCGGTAGCGCGCCTGCTTTGGGAGCAGGATGTCGGAGGTTCGAATCCTCTCACCCCGAAGGGAATTTCTTCCACGTGGCCCGGGTCCGCGCAGCGGCCCCGGGCCACATAAAAAAAATACATGCGCCAGTAGCTCAGTGGACAGAGCAACGGCCTTCTAAGCCGTGGGTCGAAGGTTCGATCCCTTCCTGGCGCGAAGCGTTTAGACGCTAACTTCTGGGAACTTCAGGAGTTATAGAGGCTTCCGGACAACCGGTGCTTCATACATAATCGAAAAGCGTAAGACGATGTAGCAAATTGTAGCAAAATCGTTTTACCACTGGAGGATTAGTATGGCACCAACAAGAAGGCTCTTCTCACTCTATACCCGCAAATCAAAAAAAGGGAAACCCACCTATTACGTCAGGTTCAAGAAAGCCGATGGAACCTGGGCCTCCGGAAAGTGTACAGGCCTGACTAACAGAAATGCTGCCGAAACCTGGGCGATAGAATATCTGCAGGGCGGACAGGTTATGGTCAGGGAGAATATAACCTTCGAAGAGTTTTCAAAGGATTTCTTTTCCTGGGGTGGTGAGTGGGCAACGGATAGACTGGTTACCGGTAAACGTGTAACTCCCCGACAGTGCAAAGAGAAGACCGCTATATTGAATAATCGATTGCTGCCAGTTTTTGGAAAAATGCGTCTGTCACATGTTGATAAACCGGCAATAAAGTCTTTTAGAAATGATTTATTTATAAAAGGTTATGCCGGTCAAACAATAAATGCCTCACTATCATGTCTCAAGGTAATACTTGAGGCAGCAGAAGAAAAATCACTTATTCGGTATATGCCGAAGATTGAGCGCGCTTCAATCAAGGCAGAATCGCGTGGGATACTGACTGTTGAAGAAGTGCGCAGTCTGTTTGCCGTCGAATGGCCGGACTTTCGTTGCTATGTGATGAACTTCGCTGCTGCATGCACCGGGCTGCGGCGCGGTGAATTGTTGGCACTGCAGCTTAAACAGGTCCATGGAGATTATATCGAAGTAGTTCGATCCTGGGATGAAGTAAGTTCCAGCATGAATGAAACTACCAAAACAGGACGGAGTCGTACTGTCATAATCCCAGGTATGCTAAAAAGGAAGATTGACAGGCTCGTTGACATGAATCCCTGGGGAAAACCTGATTCGTTTTTGTTTTTTTCATCTGTAGAATGGAAGCCAATGGAAGGGGGGTATTCGCTTGAATCCTTATATCAAGCCATTGAGAGAATCGGTATTGATGAACAACAAAGAAAAAAACGTAACATCACTTTTCATAGCTGGCGTCATTGGTTTAATAGCCTTTTAATCAATGCAAAGGTTCCGATACAAAAGATACAAAGTCTGACCGGGCACTTAACCGCGGAAATGACACAGCATTATTATCATGTAGATGATATGGTTGATGTATTGCAAGTTGTACAGGATACTCTTTATGAACCACTTCCAGGTGACCCCATAGATGGAATCGTAAATTGAATAAATAAATATAAATATTGTCGACGATTAAATTGTATCCTGTATTATGACAATGGGGATAGGTCAGGAATAGCTACCCTGACCGACAAGGCCATTCCCGATGGCTTTCCCTGATGCTTACATCCGGGCATATAATGCTGCGGGAGTATTGTAATGTTTATAAATAAAGATATATATATTAAGTACGCACGTAATTACCCACCTGAGGATTATGAAAAGGAATTTAGAGCAATTGGTGAAAAATGTAGATTATATAATAATAATAAATTATATTATATCGAGCATTATATCAAGACAAACGCATGGATTGTATTGTATCTTTTTTTCGATGAATCAACATGGGATGAAATTATGGATATGGAACGAGAGGCAGTTAAAAAGTCTTCTCATAAAACCCTTGAAAGTCACTTTTCTCTTCTTGAGAATATTAAAAATAGAATTGATGAGGAAATTCATAATGCTGG
>CAZKPR010000282.1:0-3796 GCA_964554685.1 uncultured Leptospirales bacterium
GTTGAGAAGCATGTAGACATCGCCCCTTTTCACCACGACTCCGAGAAGCCTGTCATCGGTTATCTTCCGGGCTGCCCCATAATCATCACGAACAGTCAAGTTCACCGGAATACCTTGCAGAAATCGATACGGGCCACTAGTGATCGTTCTTGCCGGTTCCCCCACCCCGTCAAAGGACACAATTTTTCCTCGATAGTCTTTCGTTTTCTGGATGATTGCGTTTATCCTGCGCCATTCCATGTGGATTCGCCAGAAATCGTCGCCCGAAAGTGCTCCCGGTGACCGTGACTCTTCGGTATACTGATAGATGTCATTGATGAAATCACTCTTTGTCACAAGCGAGCGGACAACGGCCTTTGAATCGCCCTCGTGCATCCGCTCGATGACGAACCGCGCGAGTTCATCGGGTGATCCCCACCGCGCGCTTTTTTTGCCCGCGCAATTGAACAGGGCAACCGCCATAACGCAGATCAGCAGTATTGGAGATATTTTTATTATTCCATTTTGCATGTCATTCTTCCTCATGCGAAACGACAACAACTGCAGCAGGAACGAGGGTGATTCCTTAACGGAACCACCCCCCCTGTCACATCACGATTGTACATTCACTTGATTATAATCCACGGCATCAATCCACCGGAAACTCCGTCCAGCCTGCGACCCAGTTGTCTCCCGCACTCCGCACCGCGCCGATATAATTTGCGGTGACGTCGAAGAATCCGTCATTCGGGGGAGCTACCGGCGTGCCGCCGTTCGTTGGAGCCGCATTCGGCGCGAATGCCGCGGCGCCATCCGCTGCAAGGTTTGCCTGGGTCAACCTGCTCTTGTCGAGGAAAGGAGTGGCCGGCGCATTATCAACCGCGTTAGTCCCGTTCCAGGTGAGGACTCCCGCACTCTGCGTGTACCCCGTGGTTCCGCATTGTTCAACAAGGGTATTGCCTACGGTTCCCTGCGTCGAAGCGTGTTCAGTTGTGAAACAACGGTCGGCCTGGGCGCCGTTAAAATACCCGTTGTAGAGGTTTGCATAGGTTCCCTCGCGCCACCTCGCCCCGCGGTTGGTGTTATTTGAACGAATAAACGTGATATTGTACTTGGTTACGTTCGTGCGGGGAGTCGCGTCGTTGTTATCACCGTTGTTGTCGAACTCAAAGCCCGAATCGCCCAGACCCTCCAGGGGTGCGGCGATGGCGAACTGAAGCCTGCCCCTCCACCCGAAGGTGCAGTCGATCTGGTCGTCCTCGTTCCCGGTGGACACGATGTGTTTCAGGTCCACGGTCCCTCCGAACATCTCTATCCCGTCATCGGAGCAGCGATGGAGCTGGATATGGTCTATCACCGTTCCATTACCAACACCCTGGAGGCAGAGACCGTTCAATTCGTTGGTGGGAGAAAAATTCCTTCCCGCGAACATCACGCGTGTATACGTGATGCTTCCGCTGCTGTCGCTGTCGTCAGTGCCGCCGTAGAACCCGGAATCTCCCTCTCCCTCGGCCTCGAGTCCTGCGTTGATGGTCGCGCGGCCGTTTATGACGATGCCGCCCCAGTCCTGGGACGCGCGGCTCCCGGGGTCCTTGTCGCTCGTAAAGGTGACCGGTTTTGCCAGGGTACCGTTTGAGTATATCTTCGATCCGCGGTCGATGATGAGATATGACAGCACCGAGCTGTCTCCCTTGACTGTAACCCCGGGATTGATTATGAGACTCGACCCGCCCTGGAACAGCACCGTGCCGCGCAGCGTGATATTCGCATCTTCTGCGACGGTCTCGATGGTATTGGTATATGTTCCTGTATGGACGCCGCCATCGCCCACGGTGACCGCCTGGGGGAGCAAAAACAGCAGCGAAAGCGAATCAGATCCAGCCTCATCTTCGCACGAGGTTGCCGAAAGCGCCACCATCGTTGCGGCGATGACCGCAAGAAGGTTCCTGAAAAAAAGGCGCCTCCTTGAAAATTGTAAAAACAGCATACCTTCCTCCTTAAATATAGTCGCATTTTTTCACATGGATCTAAAGGGATCTATCGCTGGACTACTCACCGTGCATCGCGAAAGGGAACCGGAAGCCGACGAACCATCCTTTGACCTTAGATCATCATGTTTCTAAAAGAATATCAGGGGGAGGTGTTGAAATTGAATAAGGATTATATGAAATTTCGATTAACTTCTTCAGCGAGGCGAACCTGCGAGGCGCTTCCGGAATGATTCCCATCGGCGCCCCGCTTCAATCCTAGAATGAATATCCGTAACTCAGGCTGAAATTTCTTCCCACGCGGTACCCTTCCGTGGTTATTTTCCTTTTAAAAAGGTATGAGGAATGGGTGACCTCCTGGGTGAGCCTCACCTTCGGATCGATCAGGTTCGAGGCGGTGAACTTGATCTGTCCGTATTCCAGGATATTCTGTTTCACCATAAGATCGAGCTTGGGGAATCCTTCCTCGTACACGTCGCCGAAGGGGACATAGGAACGCAATGTGCCGACCCTGACGATGCGCGGCCCGAATATGTTAAAGAGAAGCGAAACATCCAATCCGATTTTCTTATTGGCGTATTCAAGACCGGTATTAACTATCCATGGCGACTGCCCCTGCAGGGGACGGTTCCTGTTGGTGTAAAAGGTGGTATTGATCAGGTCAAGGACCGAACTTGGCGGGTTTTCCGGATCAAGCTGCTTTTTTTCTACATACGAAATCCGTATTCGTGAATGGACATAGGTGAAATTAAAGAGCGCGGAAAAGCCCTCGAGTACCGCCTTGACCTTGGGAGGCCCGTAGCCGAAATTCTTTCTCAATTCGATTTCGCATCCCATATTCGTCGCATATTGAGCGTTCTTATACGTATAGATGTCCGTTCCGGCCGATCCGATCAGCTCTATCATCTCGATCGGCCTTGACAGATACTTGTAGAAAAATGAGGCCGCGATGATTTCCGAGGCCGAAGGAAACCACTCTATTCTGAAATCGTAATTATATATATCCGTCTGCTCGAGGCTGGGGTTCCCCTTTACTTCCGCGTCTTTGCTCAGGAGCAGGTACTTGAACTCGATGACCTCCCTGAAATCGGGGCGGGCAACCGTCTTGCTGAAGGAGCCCCGCAGATTGATGTCGCTTATGGGAGAATAGGTGATGCTCACTCCCGGCATCACGTTGTGCTTGTCCAGGGGCTCCTGCCGCGCGTCCCTGTAGAGCGACCTGGTCGGGTCAAAGTAGCGGATATCCATGTCGGAATATTCATAGCGCGCCCCGCCTACGAGGCGGACCTCCTTGACGATGGGAAAATCGATCATGCCGTATCCGGAGGCAAGGTCGAGACTTCCTGAAAATTCGTCAAACTGCGCCGTGGTCTCTTTAATCGAGAACCTCGAGGGTCCGCTGGCCGTTCCCTCGATAAAGGGCCATGACAGGAACACCTCTATCGGATCGTAGACGCCGGGATTGAGTGTTCCGTCATTCTGCCACTGGAAGCTCCGTTTGTTCGACACCCTCTTCCGGTATGAATACCCGCCCCCCGCCTTGACCTTCGCATAGATACCACTCCATTGCTTGAACTGCACGCTGTACGAGGCGGTACCCTCCAGGGTCCAGTCAACGTGCTCCATCCACCAGCGCTTCACATCGTCCGACCGGTACAGGGAATAGAGACCCGGGACGCCGTCATCGGCCCGGTCGATAAGAATCACGTTGCGCGTGTCAGGCTCTATACGAGAGGCGCGCGCATAGGAACCGCTCCACGCGATGGTGCTTTTCGCGGCCCGGGGAAAATGGTGCTCCCCCGAAAGCTGGGTAAAGAGCAGGTCGCTCA
>CAZKPR010000283.1:0-3753 GCA_964554685.1 uncultured Leptospirales bacterium
ATAAGGCGTCACTACTCCACCAGCGACGTTATTGACATCATGCGGTTCAACATACAGGATTTCCTTCGCAGCATGGACAATCCGGAAAAGAAGATTTTTATCCCGAAGGGGTCAGGTTACCTGAAGGGGTACGGCAAGCGGGTCTACCACATCAACATCATCACGCATTTCATCGTTGATAAAAAGGACTACGTGCGGCGATTCAGGATAGTCCTTAACAGGGAAGGAATACGCAGGATCGAAGAGGTGAAATAGCCACACGGCCCACTTATTCGCGGACCATGTAGCTTTCCCGGTACTTCTCCACTCCCTGGATCTCCTGGAGCAGTTCCATCGCCCTCACCTTGGACGCCGACCGGCCCACCCGGACGCGGAAATACCGTTTCCCGTCAACGCGTGTTTCGTCGACATAGGCGTCGTATTGCATTCGTTTCAGGGCCCCGACCTCTGAAGAGGCGCGGTCCAGGGTGTCGTAGGAGGCAACCTGCACGGTGAACAGTCCGTCACCCTTCGGTTTTTTCGTGTTTCCCGATACCGCGACGACCTTCTGCGAGCCGCTTTTACGCGCCGTTTTCCTTTCCGGGGCGCTTTTTTCTCTGCTCCTGGCGGAATACGAGGCGTCCTTCACGCGCGATTTCTTTTTCACGGAGACCGCTTCCTTCTTCTCGACCGTTCTCTCCGAATGAACGGGCGGCGCGATATTTTCCTTCGTAAGGAGACTTGTCGGCTCCTCCGGGGTCTTTTCCTCCTTTGCATCTGGTGCGGGAAGATCAAGCCTGTCCAGTGAAAGAAGCTTTTCGTCGGCGGATCGGGAGAGCTCCTCCATGTCGGGCTGACCCGGGATGTTGCCTTTCAGGAGATCGAGCTCCCGGGAAGCATCGAACACGTCGCCCTTCGTGATCCGGTTCTTGTCGCCCTCCCCTCCCCTGACGAAATTCATTCCAAGAAGGAAGGAGGCGATGATGATGCCGATGACCGCGGCCGATAGCACCGCGATTCTCGCCGCGTCAAGGTGCACCAGGTACACGCTCTTCTCCCTGATCTTCTGGTGGGGTATGTTGAACTGTTCCATTCCGCTTTCCGCCTTTAAGAAAATGAATGTGGGCTGCCCATTTACATGGTCGGCCTGATTCGTCTCTCTATTTACTGTTTTTTCCGCATGGACATGCCACGGCGCCGGCATGCGTTACGGTTGCGCGTCATGGTGCCCGGTTCCGACTAGTCCCCTTCTACGCGCCGGCCCCATGATTCAGCGAGACGGAGATATCCCGCCAGCTCGCCGTCGCTGCATTCCCTTCCGAGAGAGGCTTCGACGAGCCGTCGAAAAAGTTCCCCGCGGGCCGCCTCCCGCAATGCCGCGCGTCCCGGCTCTGCGGAGAGCGCTTTCGTATCGGCCCGTATCCGTGCGATGAAATCCCTTTTGTCGACATCCTCCATGGCATACCGCGCCATGAACTCGTCGAGACCCGATCTGCTCGCGCCGGCCGGGAGTATACCGCGGTCGTTCAGGAACACGACATTACCCTCCTTTGTGGCCTCCAGGCGCTCCTCCAGGGCATGGCGGTACCCGAGAAAGGATTTGCGCGTGAAACGGCCTTCCTTCCTCAGACCGCCGCTTGAGCGGAGAATGTAGAGGCAATTGCGCCCCTCCACCGTGGCGAGGCGGTTCTGGAGATGGAGTGCGTACCGCCGCTGGTAAGCCGTTCCCCTGGCATAGATGCCGTAATCGGCGAAGGAAAAATCGAGGCCCGTGATCCCGATTCCGGAGAAACCGCACCGCGCGCAGAGCTCAACGGCATCTCCCGCCACGGTTCCGCTCCTGGAGTCAACGGAGCCCACTCCTTCACCGTATATCTCGCCCGCGAGCTGGGAAAAAGGGTGGGTGTTGAGTGAGAGGTATCTTCCCTGTCCCCGCAGGACCTGGGGCGGCGAGGTGAGGGAGCACACGACGAGGGCGCGATCCGTATCGCACCCGATGAAATGCTCACAGACAATGGGCTGGGGATCGATGGAAATCACGATATCCGGGACGATGCCCCTGCCCGCCAGTGCGGGAAGGGCCGAGTCCACGGCGACGATGAAGAACCGATTCTGGTTCCGCCGGATAGCCGCGGCATCCCCGTCAAGGGACGGGCCCGAGGCGGCGATGACTGCCGTCAGTCCCGAGAACGCTCCGAAGAGTTTCCCCACCGGCCCGATACCGTCAAGGAGCCCGAAATTGCGAAGGGCATTCCTGAGGTAAAGGGAGCCGAAGGCTTTTCGCGTGGCCCGGTTTCCGGCCTTCAGGTCGATCAGTTTCTCTATCGCCCTCCGGACCTCGCCATAGTATTCCTCAAAGACCCTGAGGGAGGCGGGGTGCTCAATGACGGAAACGCCCCTGGAAGCGTCCAGGTCGACCAGTTCAGCGAGCCTGCTTCCAACCTCAACCGGGTCTTTCCCGGTGATAAACATGACCTTCGGGCTCTTCACCAGGAACGAGGTAACGGGGTTCCGGGCAATGTGGGTTTCGATCCCCGCGAGGCGATCAACGAATATCACACGCTCGTATTCGCCGATGCGCGGTTCGAGGCCCTTCAGGTGATACCCCAGTCCAGTCCCGAGAACGATGAGAAGATCATATCGATCGGGATCGAACCGCCCGGCGTAGAGATCCCCCTCCCGTACCGGATCGACCCTGCTGTGAATCGGCACCTCTCCCGTGCCGGTTTTTACCAGGAGCGTATATGCCCCCCCGCTGGTTTTCTCAACCCTGTACATCTCTTGCCCCGGCATTATGCCTCCTCCCGATTCCCGGGATATCTCAATTATCGACCATACCGTGATGAATCGTAAGACCACGGCCCACGATGGATTAATTCTACTTTCCATAAAATATTAGTTGACACTAACTTTTCATGTTTTTATCTATACAGTAGCAGTTCACATGCGCATGCCAGGCATGGAGTGAAAGAGCGCTCCCTGGTTAACGAGATCGCGGGTAAACAAAGAAGGGGGACAACCCCGTGGAAGACATACATGAAACTATCTGAACTACATAACGGCCAGCAGGGCATCATCACCCGGGTCCGCGGGAGGGGACAGTTCCGCAAGCGTATAACCGAGATGGGGTTCATCCGGGGAAAGACCGTCACGGTTATTAAAAACGCCCCCCTGAAGGATCCTATCGAATACCGTCTCATGGGCTACAATATCTCCCTCCGCCGGAGCGAGGCCGCCCTGATAGACGTCGAGGCCCCGACGCAGGCCGACGCCTCCCTCCAGGCCGATTACGAGGCCACGCGGCGCAGGCACAGGCGACGCCGGGGAGGCGGCATGGGACGTAGGCGGCGTTCTCCCGCCGAAGTATCGTCCGCCTTGGCACCGGCGCCGCGGCCCGGAACCACCATCAGGGTCGCGATGGTGGGCAACCCGAACAGCGGCAAGACGACCATCTTCAATTACGCGTCGGGATCCCGAGAACGGGTGGGCAACTACGGCGGCGTAACGGTCAGGGCGAAGGAGGGGAGGTTTCACCGAAACGGCACCACCTTCATCATCACCGATCTCCCCGGGACCTATTCCATCACCGAGTATTCCCCCGAAGAGCTGTTCGTGAGGAACCATATCATTGACAACCAGCCCGACGTCGTGATCAATGTCATCGACGCCACGAACCTCGAGCGCAACCTCTACCTCACCACACAGCTCATTGACATGAACGTGAAGGTCGTGGTGGCCCTGAATATGCACGACGAGATGCTCGACAGGGGGGAC
>CAZKPR010000284.1:0-3745 GCA_964554685.1 uncultured Leptospirales bacterium
AACTCCCGTAAATATAAAGCTTAATAAATTTTTAATGTTTCTGGGGGATACATTTGAGGAACGCGCCCATCGGCTATATGAATATGAAACATCATACAGACAAAAATTATCACATAAATACAATTTATGACCCACACAATCGGATAGAGCCGTGTCACATAGACCAAAAGATAATCATTATTAGCCGATTGTTATAAATCTACAAACAATAGACCATGCTGTGATAGTATCATGATAAATGTGTAATACATTATATCAATGATTCTCTGCGATAATGAATTTACTCTGACACGAACAGCATACACTATTGATCAAATAATTACTTGACACATTTAGCGCCCCTGCGTGAATAAAAGAAAACATGCCAGATTGAAAATTCCAAAAAAATGATTATTTTTGAGGCGAGATCAATACTATTTATCATTTTACTCTGGGTAAAAAGCTTATGGGAAAAAATGTTAATTCATCGATTGTTATGTACACTCTACTCCCGAAGGGTCTCATATCAAGACTGTTTGGGATTATTACCCTTATACCATTACCATTTTCATTATTAAAGAAAATCATCCGATGGTATAGCAATAAATATAACGTCATCGATGAGTACATCACCCCTCCCAATGGCTTCAGGTCATTTGACGATTTCTTCACACGTGAACTCAGGGCAGATGCCCGTAAAATTGATCTCTCGAAGAACAGTGTCGTGTCTCCCGTTGATGCCCGAATTGACGAATTCGGCCCGATTCACCATTCAACAATCCTTCAGGCAAAGGGCCTCACGTATGAGCTTGATGAACTTATTCCCTCCGAAAATGCCCGTGCTTTCATCGACGGTTCCTTCATCACACTCTACCTTTCACCAGGCGATTACCACAGAATTCATTCCCCGGTGGACGGTTGCATAACCGGCTTCTTCCATGTCCCCGGCAAGCTTTTTACCGTTCAGGATTTCATGGTCAAGGGGCTCCCGGGTCTATTTGTAAAAAACGAGAGAATTATCAGCTATATAACGACAGATGCCGGAATCGTTGCCGTGTGCAAGATCGGCGCCCTGAACGTGGGGAAAATAACCCTCGCCTACAATGACATACAATCGAATCGGACTTTTCGCCGGAGACGTGAAACCATCTTCGATTCCGCATCAAGGGTGGCAGTGTCCCGCGGTGATGAACTGGGTGCCTTCCATTTGGGTTCAACTGTAATTCTACTTTTCCAGAAAGGAGCAATCAATTTTGATTCCCTTACGAAAGGAGGGAAAATCACACTGGGGAAAAAAATCGGGAAGCTTAACGCCTGATCCGATGCTTACCTGACATGTAAAAAATTATCTTTTTATTATCGATATTGAAAAGTAGTTGATCTTTTATTCTGTCATTTATTTTTTTCATCTATCAGGCGCAATGACTGTCTGAAGCATTAGTGCACATTCCACGGCATTCTGGAACGTCCAATGCACCGGCAAGCAAGCGCCTCTAGTCGATACAATATACATTTTATGATACCGTCATTATTGGTCAAGGAGTTCACTACATGAAAACCAGGGTTCTGGACAAGTATATCAATGCGCAGGTTAAATACTGGCAACAGGAGCAGAACAAGCTTTCCGCCACTTCGGAGCAAAAAAGCCTCAGGCAATTCATCACGATCAATCGGGAATATGGTTGCCTCGGTTATTCCATAGCACAGGAAATTGTAGGAATATTGAACAGCGTTGATCCTGCCCCTGAGCCCCTCTGGGCAGCCTACGAACGCCAGGTTCTCGACAAGGTCATGGAGGAGATGGACCTGTCATCTTCCCTCGTCAAAACGCTTACGGATGACGCGCTCAAGGATATGACCGATATACTCACCAGCGCTTTCAGCGATCTCCCGCCGCAGGTAGCGGTGTATCAGAAACTCGCCCAGACCATCCGAATACTCGCCGGTCATGGAAATGTTATTATCGTCGGCCGCGCGGGCAACGTGATCACGCGGGACATGTCGGGCGGATATGACGTGATGATCATCGCCCCCATGGAATATAAGATCCAGAATATCATGAAACTTAGGGGCATTCCAAAAAAAGATGCTGAAAAACTTATTATCGAGAACACCGCCAGGCGGGAAAACTACATCAAGGAATATGTACGGTTCGATGTCACCGATCCCCACAACTACGATCTGGTGATAAACCTCGGGGATATTAGCCCGAGAGGAGTTGCAGAACTTATCATAGAAGGACTGAAAGTAACAACTGCCCACCGAAATCAATAGATGGGAAACGACCATTCTCAGATATTCGAAATGGGAACACTCACCCTCAGCTATGACGGGGGGAAATCGATCCTTCTGTGCAGGGAAACCAGCACCCACAAGAATATCTGGGTAAAAAAGATCGCAGATATCGCATCGATTGAGAATATTATCGAGGATACTGATCATTTTTACATCGCCTGTGAGCATGACGATATCAAGGGCTATTTCCTCGCCATTGATAAAACGACCGGTTCCACCGCGTGGTTCATACCCGGCAAGGCGTATTTCCAGATAATCTTCGACGGCTACCTTTTTCTTATATTCACCGACGAGGAAAGACGTTTTTTCCTGATTAAAGCTGACACCCTGACGGGCGCAAAGATATGGCATCATCGCGTCGATGACGATCTCTGCGAATACAGCTTCCGATCTGACCGGATCCTTCTCACCTACGGCTCCGGCAAGACAGAATCCATCATTCCCTCCACGGGAGCCGTCAGGAGAGAATAAAGGAGGACGGGTTTATGCTGAATTATGAAATTGAGGACGCATCAAAGGCGCTTTCCATCGTCAGATCGCTGAAAAAATACGAACCTCCCTTTACAATCGAGGGAGGGTATCGGCTTATTGACAATGGAATTGACCCTGAGGCAACGGTGCAAATCAAGGCCCGGGGCAAGGTGATTCACGAGGCATCGACCGGCAACGGGCCTGTGGACGCCCTTGCCAACGTGCTGAAAAAGGGCCTCACGCCCCTTTTCCCTCTGCTCGAAGAGGTGAAGCTTGTCGATTTCCACGCTAATATTCTTGACTCCCGAAGGGGAACCAGCACCGATGTGGAGGTAACAATACTATTCACCAACGGGAATGAAGTCTGGAAGGTCCATTCCCTTTCTGAAAACATAAACGCGGCATCCTTCCAGGTGCTCGTCGACGGCTTTGAATACGCCGTACTGAAAAAGACGCTTGCCAAAAAAAGGAAGTAACGGGCCCTAACGCCTCAGATCCTCGCGGTAATAATCGATGCTGTAGGGAATCGATTCATCAAGTATCGGCTCGCCGACTTCACCGTCCTTCTTGAAAGACCGTGCGAGGTTAACCCTGGCGAACTCGTTATCCATGTTGATGCGCTGCGAGTAATCTATGGCCTTCCAGTAGCTGAGGTCGCTCTTCGCCTCGTTGTTCTGCACCTGGTAAACCGCCCCGAGGTTATTGTAGGAACTCGACAGGAAGGTCACCATCTTGACCACGCCCTCCGTGTCGGGACGAAGCGTTTTTTTCCTGTCGATCTCATATTCATACGATGATATCAGCTTGAGATACTCACCCTTGGCGGCGCCATAGTTGCCCATATGATAAAATGCGTTCCCCAGGGCGAATATGAGCTCCGGCCTCTGGACGAAATCCTCGTACAGGTTGAGCCACTGTTCAAGGGCCTTGCGGTAAAGCCTGTTCAGGTAATAGGTGCGGCCGAGATTGTAGTGGACTTCGGGGGACTCGAACCCCTCCT
>CAZKPR010000285.1:0-3701 GCA_964554685.1 uncultured Leptospirales bacterium
GGTGGATCTGGAGGTTGAGACGCACGGGAAGGCCGTCCCTGAGGATCCAGTCCGCCAGGTCGGCGGGGTCAAGCTCCCCGAAAGCGGGGGAAAAATTGACCACGGGCTTTTTTCCCGCAAGGTATTTTCTGGTGAAATCAGCGGCGAATTCATAGTCCTCGACGGTTGACATGACGAATTTGACCTCGTCATTATCGGTGAGATACTTGAGGTTGCGCATCTCGAAGGAGTCGCATTCTCCGCTCGAGGGCGTTTTCACGTCGACGATTTTCCGCACCCCCGGGGGAACATCCCTGATCAGGAAACTCCCGTTGGTCTCGATCTGGCATTTCCACCCGCGCTGAAGGATTTCCGAGAGAAGGGTGATGGTTTCGGCCTGGAGAAGGGGTTCCCCGCCCGTGACGGTAACGTGATCAAACCAGGGATGGCGCGCGATTTCCACGAGTATGGAACCGATATCCATCGCCTTTCCCTCGGTGCGGGCTCCGGGAGTGTCGCAGTATGCGCATTCGAGGTTGCACCCCGTGAGACGCACGAAAACGGAGGGGAATCCCGCCGTGGAGGTCTCGCCCTGGAGGGAGTGGAATATCTCGTATACCGTGATCATCGCAAAACTATACCATCATAAAAAACGGGATTCGTCAAGGGCCATTTCCCGGGGGTTTCTTTTTTCGGGCGGGAGATCCCATTTTTTCATTTGACGCTGGATGCGCCATCATCTGGTATGTTACACCACGGCCCCGAGAATTGCGCGACGCGGGGCCGACACGAAGGAACCGAAAGGACTGTAACACATGACCTGCTTTGAGCTTGGGCCGATACGACCGCCAAGTGAAGCGGAAAGCGTGCTCCTCCGGCTTACCCGGAACTGCCACTGGAACCGCTGCGCCTTCTGCCCGGTGTACAAGAACGCCCGCTTCTCCATGCGAACCGTGGATGAGGTAAAAAAGGACATCGAGACAATGGCCCGAGCCGCGGAGATTATCCGGGGAGAGCTCGATCGTCGTTATCCCGAAAGGGAAGATGACACGTCCGTGGCGAGGCTCATCAAGGATATTGATTTCGGAGGAGAGATTGACCGTGAATGCGGACGCCAGGTGGCATTCTGGATCTACCATGGCATGAAAAGCCTCTTCCTGCAGGATGCGGACGCACTGGTCCACCGGACCGAAGGGCTTCTGGAAATCCTGGAATTCGTCCGGGAAAAATTCCCCACGGTACAGCGGATCACCACCTATGCGCGGGCCGATACGGTGAGCCGGAAATCCCTCCAGGACCTGATCGCCCTGCGGAAGGCGGGCTTGAACAGGATACATATTGGCATGGAATCCGGCTCGGACAGGGTTCTCTCGCTTATCAGCAAGGGCGTCACCCCCGAACAGGCCGTGCGCGCGGGGCGCAACGTGATCGAGGCCGGGTTTGAGCTTTCGGAATACTTCATGCCCGGCCTGGGCGGGAAGGAGTTCTCGGAGGAGCACGCGCGGGAATCGGCAGCCGTGCTGAACGAGGTGAACCCCACTTTCATCCGCCTCAGGAGCACGATACCCGTCCCGGGAACGCCCCTCGGCGAGATGATGAACGATGGTCGATGGCACCCGCTCTCTGAAGAGGAGAAGGTGAGGGAAATCCGCCTCTTCATCGAAACCCTGGAGGGAATAACCTCCGCGGTGAGGAGCGACCACATCATGAACCTCCTGGAGGACGTGGAGGGCAGCCTGCCGGGAGGAAAGGAGGAAATGCTCGGGACCATAGACCGGTTTCTCGGCATGAGCGTGGATGACCGGGAATTGTTCATCGTGGGTCGCAGGACGGGACGCTTCCGGTATTTGAGGGATTATGTCCCTCATGCCGAGGTGAGGATGTTAAGGGATGAATTGACGCGGCGCTACGGTTCCGTCGATGAGGGGGTCCTGGGAATCCTCGCCGCGTATATCTAAATTTATTCAACGTGCCCCTATTTGGTCTTGACATTTTACGCAAATTATCACAGATTTTTTTTGTTATGAAAATCAACATCACCGCCATTGATGAATCGATCGCCGTCATGCAGGTGGAGGGTTCACTCTCTTCCGAGGAGAAGATCACCTTCGAGAAGGAGGTGAACGCTCATATTAAGGGCGGGCAACATCTTATTCTTGATCTTTCGAAAGTCTCCTTCATCGACAGCTCCACCCTCGGTTTGATCGTAAAATATTACTCGATGTTCCGCAAGGACGGCAGGCACCTGCTTCTCTCCAGCATTAATCGCCATATCTACGAAGTGTTCCATCTCACCGGGATCACCAAACAGGTTAAGATTTTCGAAACCTCCCAGGCGGCCGCCGATTACATACGCGGTGCGTGAGCGGTTCCTGCCGGATGGAGAAAAGCGGCATTTTTATCATAGCATGTCTCGGCAACCCGGGCAGGAAGTATGCGAAGAATCGTCACAGCGTCGGGTTTATGATCGGGGAATCGGTGGCGCGTCAAAACGGCATCAGGCTTGGGAGCGCATCCTTCCAATCGACAAGCGGCAGGGGAATGATATCAGGGAGGGACGTGCTGATCATAATGCCGCAGAGCTACATGAACCTGAGCGGGGGACCGGTAAAACGCGCCCTCGATTTCTACAAGGTTCCGCCGAAACGCCTCGTGGTGGTCCATGACGAGATCGAGTTGCCCTTCGGCAGAATCGCCGTTAAGTTCGGAGGGGGTCACCGGGGACATAACGGGATACGCTCCATCATCGGCGAGGTCGGCACGGCGGATTTCCACAGGGTTCGCTTCGGCGTGGGAAGGCCGGGGAATCCTGAAATCGAGATTGCCGATTACGTGCTTTCCGATTTTACCAGCGAGGAGCTTGGCAGAATGGAGGAGCTTATGCCGGAGGTCGAGGGGCACCTGGCAGGCATACTGGGAAATGGGGAGGATGAAGATTAACGAAGGCGATCGGCAACATGCCGTGTGGGGGGCATTGTGAAAAATAAAGGAGAATCGGCGTGAAGCGTGCATTTGCCTCATTTCTCGTGGGAACCGCGGTATTCGGCATCTGCTTTCAGTTCACCGTTCTGGGGTTCCTTCTTTCTTCGGTGGCGGGTGTGACCGCCATGGTTCTCCTCAACTCGCTTATTAAAGCTGTGGCATCGGCGCGGAAGGCCTCCGAGGAGAGGGAAACGACGGTTGAGAAGTCGGCCGACGAGGTCGTGAAGGATGGAATGGAAAAGCTCCGCCTGATCAGCAATGCCGCCAGGATGATCCGCAGCAACGAGATTGCCGGGGAGATCCGTGATATATGCAGGGTGGGCGTCGATATCTTCGATTATATCAAGAAACACCCGGACCGGATGGGAAGGGTGAAGCAGTTCACGAACTACTATCTTGACGCGACGAAAAAAATTGTCGAACAGTACGCCGAGCTTTCAGTAAAGCCGAATCCCGCGGCAGAGGTGACGGAAACGCTCGGGAAGATCGAGGGCATGCTCGCGTCGATACGGCATACCTTCGACAGGCAGCTCGATACGCTCATGGAGGACAGGCTCCTTGATCTCAACGCCGAGCTGGCGGTGCTGAAGAACACCATGAAGATGGAAGGATAGGGATGGGCCCGGGGTGTCGGCCCGATAACAGTTGAGGGAGGAAGGTATGGAAACGCAGAAAATGGACGCCCTGGCTCCCAGGCCCGCGGAAGTGACGGAACTGACCCTCGCGGATCTGAACGACGA
>CAZKPR010000286.1:0-3698 GCA_964554685.1 uncultured Leptospirales bacterium
CCCGCACCCGTTTTCAGAATGACATCTGAAATCCAATCCAAGCGACGCCTGGGCCTTACCGCTACACTTATACGCGAAGACGGCATGGAAGCTGATGTTTTCAGCCTGATAGGACCAAAAAAATTCGACATGCCCTGGAAGACCCTTGAAAAATCAAACTGGATTGCCAAGGCGCTCTGCACCGAGATACGAATAGATCTCCCCACCGAGCTTAGGATGAAATATTCAATAGCAAAGGATAGGGAGAAATTCCGTATCGCATCAGAAAATCACGGAAAAATTCGTATCATCAAATCAATCATCGAGCATCACGTTTCATCGAACATCCTTATTATCGGTCAATATATATCCCAATTAAAAGAGATTGCCAAGGAGTTTCAGCTCCCAATGATAACGGGAAGCACGTCAATATCAGAACGGGAAGAACTGTATCGCCAATTCAAGGAAGAAACTATTAAGATTCTCGTGGTATCAAAAGTCGCAAACTTCTCGATAGATCTGCCAGACGCCAACGTAGCCATCCAGATATCCGGCACCTTTGGTTCACGGCAGGAAGAGGCACAACGCCTGGGAAGGATTCTCCGCCCCAAAAGGGGCGAGAACAAGGCATATTTTTATACCATCATCACGTCAAATTCAGTTGAAGAAAAGTTTGCGCATAACAGGCAACTATTCCTTACGGAGCAGGGATACACCTATATTATTCTAAATGAAGAAATGTTCAATAACCAATTCCTCTAGCGCATTCACTCGCTGATAACCGCGAAATCCGTTACATAATCATCGCCCTTAAGGTCAAGAAGCTTCACCCCGATTGTAGATCGGCCCTGTAGTGAAATATCATCCGCCGTCAAACGAATCGTCATCCCGTTTTTTGATGTTATGATGATTTCATCAGATGGATAAACTGATTTAATTCCACTTGCCGGTCCATTTTTATCAATCACCTTGGCATAGGCCATCCCCTTTCCGCCTCTGCCCTTCGTTGCGAAGTTCTGGAAATTTACCCTTTTCCCAAACCCCTTGGATGTGATGACAAAGAGCGATGTGTTTTTCTTCACGATATCAATATCAATAATTGCATCATCCTTTGAAAGACGCATTCCTATTATTCCCGCCGCAGCTCTCCCCATTGATCGCATGTTCATGAGATTGGTACGGAGCAGGTGGCCACTTCTTGAAGCGATGACAATATCATCCCCTTTATCGACAACTTTTACATCAACAAGCTCGTCGTTTTTTTTCAGATTAAGGGCAATAATGCCGCCTTTCTTTGCATTCTGGAAAACATTCATATCGGTTTTCTTCAATATCCCCTGACGTGTTACCATGCAGAGGTATTTCTGTGTTTCAAAATCATCGATTGAACAAATGGCGGTGATATGCTCATCCGTTGAAAGATTTATGATGCCCTTTAATGATTTTCCCCGGCTCGTCTTCGACGCCTGTGGTATTTCGTAGGCCTTGAGAGCGAATATTTTCCCCTTGTTGGAAAATAGAAATACCACATCATGTGTCGATGCGATGGTCATCATGGTGATAAAATCCTCTCTCTTGGTTGATATGCCACTTACTCCCTTCCCGCCCCTGCGCTGTTTTTTGAACGTATCAACGGGAAGCCGCCTAATAAAACCATCATTCGTAATGGATATCACCATATCCTCATCGGCGATCAGATCCTCCATATCGAAATCAGTTGAGGATTCCACCCCATGCATGATCTCGGTTTTGCGCGAGCCTCCAAAACGTTCTTTCACCTCCTTCAATTCTTGTTTAACAAGATCGAAAATCCTTGCCTCACTCTTAAGAATCGCCTTTAGTTCCTTGATCAATTTTATTAGCTGGTTAAGCTCCTCGATGATCTTGTGCACTTCAAGACTCGTAAGGCGCTGAAGACGCATATCCAGAATGGCCTTGGCCTGTATCTCGGAAAAAGCAAAACGTTTTATAAGGCGCTTGCCTGCCTCTTCGGCGTCCTTTGAGGCCCGAATAATTTTTATCACCTCATCGATGTTATCCAGGGCGATCTTCAGGCCCTGCAGGATATGCGCCCTTTCTTCAGCTCGCTTAAGCTCGAATTTTGTTCTTCTGACAACCACTTCTTTACGGTGCGTGATGTAGTTGTTTAAAATTCCTTTAATATCGAGTACTCTCGGCACATTATTTACAAGTGCCAGAAGTATCACCCCGAATGAGGTCTGGAGTGCAGTATGCTTGTAGAGTTGGTTGATAATTATACTTTGGTTTGCTTCTTTTCTCAGGCCAATAACGATCCTCATGCCTGACCTGTCCGATTCATCCCGTATCTCTGCAATTCCCTCGATAACCTTTGTATTTACCAGCTCGGCGATACGGCTGATCAAAATAGCCTTGTTTACCTGGTATGGAATTTCCGTGATGATGATTGAATCGCGACCTTTTTTATTCTGCTCGATATCAATCTTACCCCGCACCATAATGCTGCCACGGCCGGTCGAATAAGCCTTATAGATCCCCTCGGTTCCCATAATCATACCACCGGTAGGGAAATCAGGCCCCTGTATATGTTTCATCAACTGCTTTACGCTTGCTCCGGGATCATCAATGAGTGATATTGTCGCGGCCACTACTTCATCAAGATTATGCGGGGGGATTTTTGTCGCCATACCCACGGCAATACCGTCGGATCCATTTACAAGAAGATTGGGAAACGACGCCGGCAGTACATGGGGTTCTTTTCTTGTTTCGTCGAAATTTGGAGTAAAATCCACCGTATCTTTGTCAATATCTCGGAGCAATTCCTCAGCAATTTTATTGAGACGCGCTTCAGTGTATCGATAGGCCGCCGGAGGATCTCCATCGATTGAACCGAAGTTACCCTGCCCGTCAATGATAGGCAGACGCATTGAAAAATCCTGTGCCATGCGCACCATGGTATCGTACACCGCAGTATCTCCATGTGGATGGTAATTACCGATGACTTCACCCACAATTTTTGCGGATTTAACATATGGACGATCACTTCTCCAGGCCCTTTCGTTCATTGCGTGAAGAATCCTGCGGTGTACCGGCTTGAGCCCATCCCTGACGTCAGGAAGAGCTCGTCCTGCAATGACACTCATGGCGTAATCGAGATACGAATTCCGCATCTGATCTTCGATCTCGACATCCTGGATGTTTTCCTTTACATCGGTAATTTCTGTTTTTTTCTTTCCCACGATCTGGTGCTCCGAATGTTGTACTTTTCAACAACCATCAAAGTCATTCGCCTAATAGGGATAACTGGTTTTAAATATGCGCATCATCTTCATGGCTCACCGGTAATGCGGCTAAATATCAAGATTCTGCACGTGTTGCGCGTTTTCTTCAATGAACTTTCTTCGAGGCTCAACAGCATCACCCATGAGTACAGAAAATGCCTCTTCTGCCTCCACCTCGTCTTCAATGCGCACCTTCATGAGTGTACGTTTACCAGGATCCATGGTTGTCTCCCACAATTGTTCTGGATTCATCTCACCAAGTCCCTTGTATCTCTGTATGTTCGCTTTGCCCTTTTCGTGCTTCTTTATAATTGTATCCCGCTCATTGTCTGTATAGGCATAATATGATTCTTTTCCGAAGCGAATATTAAATAGGGGGGGCTTGGCAAAAAAAAAAACCCATTGCTTAAACAAAAAATCAATTACCAAAAAAAAAAATTAATGAAAAGGGTATTTTTG
>CAZKPR010000287.1:0-577 GCA_964554685.1 uncultured Leptospirales bacterium
TTCCCGTGGATGTCTCTCCCTGGGCCCTGACAATAAAATACCTCTCATTAACCCAGAGCTTCATGTTCCGGTAGCCGCTTCGGCTTTCTTTCTGCTTCAAAATCAGGGTGTACATTTTTGAGCCGTCGCCCTGCGTTTCGGGTTGTTCCTTAGTAGCGAACCGGTAATGATATTTTGAGAAGAGCCAGTTCAGCCCGCTCCGCGACCCGGAGACGAATATACCCGAACCTGAATCAAGGTCCTGTTCGGCCACCACGTTCATCGACGGTATGTATATCCACATCATTTTTCCGTTGGAAACGATTTTCTGTCCCGGGGGCTGGGTGAACTCGACGTGAAGCCTGTTGTTCGCCTTGTATTTAATAATGCCGGTCTGGCGCGTGGTTTTCCCCAGCTTCTCGGAAAAAATGGTGAAATTCGCCTGGTAGGTATCTATGGCGCCGAAGGATTTCCTGATATTGCCGACCACGTCGCTTACCGTGATAAAATCGAACTTGAATGCATGAAGGACCGTAACGGATAAGATAGTTATCGCCGCCACGAAACAGGTGAGAAGGGTTCTTCCAGTTGGTTTCAT
>CAZKPR010000287.1:587-3684 GCA_964554685.1 uncultured Leptospirales bacterium
GTAATGTGCGGTCAATTTATATATTTGCCTCTTTAAAAGTCAATCCCAAAAAATATATTATAGCTGTTGCACACAGAGCTCCGCGGGTTGGCGATATATATCTACCAGGATAATCTATTCCACGATCAATGCCGACGGAAATGCGGTCCTGGTGAAGTCAGGTCACCTGGCATAAATATTGGAACGGCGGTCTGACGAGACATATACGGCAGGGAAAATATTTTTCATCGTAATGAAAAATATTTTCCCCGAAAAAAATATTTAGCGTAAAATGCTGGACAAATATTTTCACCCCTATACATTTGCAGCTGTAAGAACAGCACCATCATCATCGCGCACAGGACTCCACATGAAAGCCATCTACATCGGTAACAAAAAGTTCAGGGAGATCGACCTTATAGACATGAGGCGCGACGAGGATTATATCCGCCTTATCAACGAATATTCGCTGATGGAATCCCCCATCGTATATTTTTCTGCCGGGGACGCTAAAATCAAAGAAATCCTGATCAAGAAAGACCCAACCTTTTCAGCTTAACCGACAATAACAATCGGCTGGTAATTGCAAGTAAGCGACATGAGTTTTTGTCGCTTTTTTTTATTCCGACAGCATCCTGTGCTCGAAAAGAAGGCGCTCGCCCGTCGTGATACAGCCATAATGCCCGCCTGAGGCCGGGCCAGGATTGAATAGAACCGGCCTTCCATTCCCATGAAACCTGCTATGGGTGTGGCCGAAGAGCACGACATCGACGTTCCGGACCCTCCCCTCGCGCTCCATCAAGGAATAATCATGATGCACCCGGTACTGGTCACCATGGACAACCATGAACCGCATCCCATCTGCTTCGAATGTCGCGATGCGCTCACGATCGATTCCCCGGGATTCGTCAATGTTCCCGTTTACGCCTATGACCAGAGTCCCCGCAGGGATCTTCACGTGGAAAAGGTCACTGATGCCATCACCGCAATGGACGAGGATGTCAAAGGGTTCTTCCCGGGCGAGAATCCCCGAAAGCCTGGGAGTATTGCCATGCGAATCTGACACAACCAGAATTCTATTCATAATCGATAACGCGATTTGTGACTATAATCGACCCAGCGGGAATAATCACCGGGTCAGGCGAGCTCGACCAGCATGAGCGTGCAATCATCATTGACCGCCACCTCACCGCCGGTGATGACTTCCTGGATTTGCCTGTACTTATCGAGGGGGGAACGGTCATTCATCTTCAGGATATCCGTCATCATGACGTTGCCGACGGGCATGTCATTTTCTCCCATGATATCCAGGATCCCGTCGGTGAACAGCAATATGCTGGATATATCGGGAATTTCAACCTGGTGTGTTCTGTACCTGGCGTCCTCGATTGGACCGAGAAATGAATCATTGCCCTCGAGAGCGAAAAAATCGTCCCCCGTAAGGCAATAGGGTTTTGGGTGTCCCGCATTCGCATAGTTGAGGATGCGTCGCCCGGGATCGTACATGCCGCAGAATGCAGTCACGAAGGACTCCACCGGTATGTTCCCCGAGAGTTCCCGGTTCATTGCGGCCATCAGTTCTCCGGGAGTTTCGAATCTCTGGAGAGCGTTCCGGAATACCATTTTAACGATGGCGGTATAGAGCGCAGCGGAGATACTGTGGCCGGAAACATCGGCCACGAAAAAAACGACCCGATCGTCCCTGAACACGACATAATCGAAGAGATCGCCCCCGATGTCGGAAAGCGGCAACGACCAGGTATGGATGGAAACATGGCTGCTCTTCAGGGTGGGATTCGGGAAGAGGTACTTCTGAAGTTTCCTGGCCATCAGGAGTTCAACCCGGATGAATTCGTTAAAATTGATCATTTCACCGATTTTCAGGCCATTTTCAATCCTTTTAAGCATAACCTCGGTCTTTTCCGGCTTGCGGATAAAGTCATACACACCCAGCTTGTAGCTTTCCACGATGTTATCAGGATTGGCATCTCCTGAGATTATGAGGACCGGCACGTGTGTCAGGTCGTTTTCCCTTACCCTTCGCAGGAACTGCAGGCCATCCATTTCCGGCATGTTCATATCGAGCATGATAAGGTCGACGGAGGTGGAATCAAGCCTCTCCAGGGCTTCTCTTCCGTTTGATGCGGTCACGACATCATAGCCCGAACCGGTAAGCACCCTTGAAAGAAGCTTTCGGATCGCTTCCTCGTCGTCTATGATCATTATTTTCTTTTTCATTGTTTCCGCGCCACGGATACCGTCACACCGATGAGGGACAGATGCACCAAAATCAAAATACGATCAAAAACTGGAATGTCAAGAGGAATACTCGTGTTCTCGCTATGCCCTTGAGGCCTTTCGTTCCTGGAAAAAAACCGCCCAGAATAGGAGTGAAAGAAGGGTGAAAAAAGCCATGGTGTTCCTTCCGAGAGCCGAGCCTTTTTTTCTCCTGTCAAGGAGCAGTTCGAGGTAGGCCTTCCGCGGGGCATCGATATCACCCCCGTAATATATTCTCTTATCAAAGAATGCCAGGGAATTTTTCACGGATATGCCGTCGATATCGAAATTCTCGTATCCCGCAAAAATCTGGGGATCACGGAGTTTTAAATACGCCAGCTTGTAATTCGCTCCTGTGGTGTCGTCCGAATTGAGGAGTTGCTCGATTTCCGGCTCCACGATGAGTATCGAGTAAAACGAAACAGGAGCGAGGATCAGCGCCACCGCGAGAGCCGCAATAGCGGCAATAAGGTATATCCGGCTGTCATCAATCTTTTTCATGTATCTTATCCTTCAAGAGATCAAGAATCTTCTTCTTTTGATATCCTGAGAGCTCAAGGCCGATCTTGTTCTTCTCTATGAACGTACGCTCCATGCTTTTTTCGTTTAATAGCTTTTCCCTGTCTGATCCCATGAGGTTCACGAGCGGCATTATCTCTTTCTCGGAATATGCCTTTTGAACTTCAATGATCCCGGTATCGAAAGGAAGAATAACCGGCAATTCAAATGGTACGGCAAGAACAGTGGCCCCGGAACTGTCGGGATCGTAAAATACAACATACCCCTTCACGTTGAGGAAGGCGATGTCACTATTCTCGTTCTGTATGCCTGCACTCAGGGA
>CAZKPR010000288.1:0-3683 GCA_964554685.1 uncultured Leptospirales bacterium
CTTTTGCCGAGGTGCGGACGCACATCGTGGGGGACGTAGACGGACGCGAGGGCGTAGGATATGAACTGCTCGCCGAAATGCTCCACCAGGGCCTTGATGGGAGGCGCGCAGCAGTTCGTGGTGCAGGAGGCGTTCGAGATTACGGCGTGGACCGCGGGATCGTAACGGTCAAAGTTGACGCCCCCCACCACGGTGACCGCGTCATGGGGCACGGTGAGGCCTTTTTCCCGTATCTTGAATGGCGCCGTGAGGACCACCTTCTTCGCGTTGTTCAGATGGCCCCGGAGGGAGTTCTCATCGTTCGACGTCGGATCCGTCATCTTTCCCGTGGTGTCGAAGACCACTTCCACCCCGTGGGACGACCAGGGGATGCTGCCCGGGACGCGGTAGCGGGGCTCGTTGAGCCACACGACCTCCTTCCCGTTCATGTAGAGAGAGCCGTTTCGTGTTTCGATCGCCTCCTCGCGCCGGAATCCCGACAGGAACCGTGCGTAGGGGCCGTAGGTCGAGTCGTAGGAAAGATAGGTCGCCAGGTCCTCGATGCTCCGTCCCGACTTTCTCCCCGTCGATATCACGATGCGCTCCAGGCCCTCCCTCGAGGAGAGGACCCAGGCCAACAGCTTCCCGATCCTGCCGATCCCGTTTATGCCCACGGGCGATGTGGCTCCTATGCTGCTCATAACGCGTCTCCTGAAAAATATTCTTATCGGTTAATGCCCCGCCCTTTTCAGAGCTGGAGGCCCCGCTTCACCGTTTTATGGTATCCCGCGAACACGTTCCCCGTGGTCCCGTCAATCGTGATGAAGTCCCCCTCGCTGATCACGACATGCTTCCCGCCGTCGGAGGGGATCTCCACGACGGCACGGTTTTCATCCTCGTCTATCTGCATGGCCGAGAAATAGCTGACGCCGGTTTTTCCCAGGCGCCTCATCTGGAGCACGGCGTGGGAGGTCATGCCGCCAATGGAGGTGAGGATCCCGTCTGATTTTTCCATTCCCACCACGTCCTCGGGATTCGTCTCGGGACGCATCAGTACCACCCTGTCCCCGGGAAAACGGTCTCTCACCGCGTCGATGCGGCCAATATCGAAGACCGCGCGGCCCGATACGACGCCCCCCGAGGCCGCAAGGCCCTGGCCCAGGAGCGAGGGCTCCAGGTCCCGGGGGTCCTCCGCGAACTCCTCGACTTCAAATATGTGGTTCGCCATGCCCCGCACCTGGAGAATGTACAGCACGCCCCCCTCGATGGTGAACTCGATCTGCAGGTCGTTCCCCCAGCGGTCCCGTATGCGCTGGACGGCGTTGAAGAGCCGGGCGTAGAGATGGGGAAACCGCTCCTCGAAGGAGGGCATCGCGGCAAAGGTGGGGTACACCTTTTTCTGGTCCTCGCTGATGGGGAAGACGCGCGCCACCCCGCTCACGATATCGTGCCCCTGGGCGCGGGTCTTGTACTCGCCGAAGAGGTCTATCTTCTCATTGCCGTGGTAGCGGCTGTGCACCACACCCGTCACGCTGTCCGGGGCGGAATTTCCGAAGACCATGTTCTGTATGATCACCGCAGTGCCCCACTCGTCCGAGATGTTCACCATCTCGCGGTACTTCCTTGCCACGGGAGAGTTCCAGGATCGGAACACCGTGACGATGGAGTAAAGGAGCTGCTCGTAGGGGTCCTCGGGGATGTAGCATCCCCGGCGTTCCACCTCCTTCCGGTACAGCGTCGCGAGTTCGGACATCTGTTCCCCCGTCATCCGCTCCTTCAGGTCGACGCCGGCCCTTTTCTTGTAGGAGTACATCAGGGATTCGAAGACCTGGCGGTCCACGCCGTAATAGGAAATCGCCAGGTCCTGGATGAAGCGGCGGTAGCAGTCCCAGGCGAACCAGGCGTCGCGGCGGGCGAAGTGCACGAGTATCTCCGGCGTCATCCCCACGTTGGTGATCGTGTCCATCACCCCGGGCATGGAAAACACCGCGCCGCTCCGCACGGAGAGAAGGCAGGGGTTCACGGGATTCCCGAACCTGTTCTCCGTGAACTTGTCGATGTAACGCCTCAGGAGGTAGATCGTCTGGCGGCGCGACTCGATGTCGCTCACGATGCCGTCCCCCAGGCGCTTATAGAGCTCCGAGGACAGGATGATCCCCGGGGGGGCGTTGACCCCCTCCATGTTCGCAATGAAGAGAAGGCCGTGGGCCTTGCTCCCGATCTCCCACACGGGCGCGTAGGGCTCCGTTTCGTCATGGACCCCGGAATTTTTCTTGATGTCGTGGATCCGGGCATAGCGGTCCCCCTCGTAGGGATCGAAGGGATCGAAGGGATCGCTCGGATCGTCCAGGAGCTTGATCACCTCCCAGACGCTGTTCCCCACGCCGGGAGGGCGGTGGTGCTCGTTAAGGCAGACGGCGTCGCCCCCCTCCTGCATCTCCCGGGCGACCCGGTCCCTGAGGGAGATGAGGAAATTGTCGAAAAGCTGCAGGAGGGGCGACTGCATGATCTGGCTCCGGACGAACCGGTCAATAATGACCTCGACGCTCCCCCGGTCGTCGTGGGGTATGTACTGACGGGCAATGCGCCCCACGCCCAGGTTCCTGATCGCCTCGCGGCAGACGTACTTGAATGTCTCGTTGAAGCGGTCGGAGATTTCGCCGTGTATCGTCAGGGTGTGGGTGACGATGTCGCGGAACTGGGAGAGCTTCATGTTGGGGGTCTCCAGGAGGTTATGGTAGTTGAGCATCTCCTGGTTCGCGAGACCGTCGATGACGAAGGTCTTGATGAAAAGCCTGAGGATCTTCTTCACGTCGTTGTAGGGAGGCTTCGAGCCCCCGGCGATGTCCATCCCCTCGATGATTCGCTCAAAGAAACGCACCCGCATGAGGTTCATGTGGAAAAAAACCTTCAGGGTGTCGAATTTCCTCTCCTTGTAGGAACCGTACATCGACGGGATGCCGAAGGCGATATGACGCTTGAGGTCGATGGTGTCCAGGGGCTCGAAGACCCGCCCGGAGAGGAGGATCTCGTCCTTCAGGATCATCTGCATGCCCAGGAGCACGTCCAGGGCGATCAGGGTGTCGGCTTTTTCGATGATGTCGAAGAAATTCTCCGGGGCCTCGAAGAGGCCCTCGGCGGCGTACTGGCGGAGCTTCTCCGTGACCCGCACGTCCGTGAAATTGTACTTGTCGAAGAGGAGGCGGTAGACGTGGAGGAAGGTAATGAATTTCTCGATGTTCACCCTGGAGATGTCCATGTCCCGCGCGTCGTCGAACATTCTCCTGAAATCGTCGTCGGAGATCTCGTAGACGTACTTCCATATGATCTTCCGCGACACCTCGAGGGAAAAGCGGTCGCGGATATAGTGGAGCATCTTGGTCATCTCCGTGGGAAGCCGCGTCTCGAAATAACGCGAGATGGAGGCGAGGGCCCGGGTCTTCTCGGCACCCGTCACGCCCGGGAAGTCGCGGTCCCGGAGGAAGGCCATGAACTCCTCCTCATCCACGTCGTTCAGGAAGTCCCAGAACTTCTTCCCCGCGTGTTCGGGAAACCGCTCCCGGGCCTCCTGGTAGATCCGCCTGGGCGCCTCCTCCAGGTCAAGGTTTATGAGCCGGAAAAAATCGTCCAGGCCTTCGTAGACCTCGTTCGGCACCATGTTTTTTAAAAGGTCCCGCTCCCCGGTCATCCAGAATTCCATGACC
>CAZKPR010000289.1:0-3672 GCA_964554685.1 uncultured Leptospirales bacterium
TTATCAACTTCAATGTTGAAGCATTGATACACGGTATTCAGAGAGTCGTAAACAAATTTCAACCTCTGCGACCTCCGCGCCCTCCTATGTTATTTGTCAAGACCCCGCATAAAAAAATTTTGCCGCAAGACCATATAACTTCAGATTTTTTATCCATAAAATCATCACTGGCGTATCTGTATTTCTCAGCGGTGACTGGACGCTCCGGCCCGAGCTTGAACAGCACCCGGACACCACCCGGCTCAAGCTCGACCGGCTGGTCCCGCTCATGTCGAAGGCCCTGGGGAAAAAGCCGTTCAGCATCATCACCCGCACGGGGTTCGGGTGCTATTCCTGCCACCTGGGGCCGGAAGGCCCGCTCTTCGGGAACTGACGCCTTGCGCGCCTGGCCCGGTTTCCCGAAGCCCGCTCAAAACAGCACGCTGTTGGGCGCATTCTCCCCCGGCGTGATCCTTCCCTCTGTGCCGATGAATTCTTCCTTCTCCATGGCAACCAGCAAGTCCCCGTCATCGCGCACCATGCCCATACACCGTCGCCCGTCATGAAGCCGGCACATAAGTATCGCGAAGTCAGGTTCGCCCTGCCGGTTATGCATGACCGTGTAGGTCTCGACCGTAACCCTTCCGTCGGGATGTAGCTCGAGGGACGGGCCCTCCATTTCATCGATCCTGCGCTGGATCTCTTCCTGCTGGCGCCGCTCCCACGGCCGCTCCGGCTCCCTCCCGCTGTAGATGCCTGCCGCGTGCTTGGTGATGTACCAGCCGAGTCCCGACACGTACCCGAATTCCTCCGGCCGCTTCCGGATCCGCTCCACCGCGTGCGCGATGGCGTGCATGGTGTAGTTGTTGCCCGGCCCGCCGAAATAGGCGAGCCCGCCCGTGATGGTCAGGGGCGGAAAATTGCCGCTATCGAGGCCGATGGACCTCGCGCCGATGGCCACGGCGCTGGGAAAGCAGGAATACAGGTCAAAGAACGATATCTCATCAAGTGATACGCCGGCCATGGCCATTGCCGCATCGCTCACGCTCCGTATGGCGGGACTGTGCGTGAAGCTGGCCCTCTCTGAAACGTACCATTTGTCAACGGCGTCTGCGCCGCCGCGGAGGTAGACCCATTTCTCTTTCGGAATTGAAAGCCGCGCCGCGAGGCGCGTGCCGGTCACGATCAGGGCGGCGGCCTGGTTCACGCTGAGCATCGGGTTCATCCGCTTGGTGTAGGGAAACCCGATCATCCTGTTCTTTTCGGATACCTCGAGGATCTCGCGGCTCGAGACCGGCTCCCTGAACCAGGCGAGCGGGTTGGCGGATGCCACGCGCGAGAAGCCGGACCACAATTCCGCCATGAAGCGTCCATGCTCTTCCATGCCGTGCCCGAGCTCGGCCCTGAGCGCGTTCTCGAAGAGCGGGTAGACCTGGATCGGGACCGAGGCGTTGTGGAGCATCTCGTGCGAGCTAGACCCGTACCGGTTGTCGCCGATTATCTCGACCACCGGGTTCTCCAGGGGCGGCCAGTTGAGCAGGTACTGCGCCATCCCGCCCCTGCTCGCGGAAAGCGCCTCGGCGCCGACGAGCAGGGCGGCCTCGATCTCGCCGCGGGCGATCATGTCCGCAGCCCGGTTTACCAGCCACTGCGGCACGTTCCCGCCCCAGCAGGTGTACTCCCTGATCGCGGGATTGATGCCCAGCATCTCGCACAGCTGGCCGGCCGGGTCCCGGTACTTCCAGGAAAAAATATTCACCACGGAAACGGCATTCAGCCGGCCGAACAGTTCGGAGGACCCGGCGTCCTCCGAACAGGCGAGCGCGGCCTGCGCCGCAAGCTGAAGCGGGTGCGGCGCGGCGGCCGGATCGGTCGTCCGGTCGGTTACCTGGCCCGCCCCGACTATGATGGGATGGTCATGCATTCGGCATCCTGCCGGGGATTATACATCCCCGGATATTCTCATCGGTGAATTCCCGGAGAGCATTCTGGATCACGGGAGCAGGAAAATCAAGATTTTATTATTCCCTTCCTGATCGCATCACGATACTGCGCTTTCATCAGCCACATCACAAACGCGGGAAACATCCGCTGAAGTCTCCAGAGCATTTTGGCGAAGAGCGTTACCACGATAAATTTTAAGACCTTCGTCCAGCGCTTTTTGTGTTGAAAAACCTCTTTTCTCCTCCCATAATGGTTCAGATAAAACGCATTGTATCGCCTGGCCGCATACTGGACACGGCGGAAATTCCTGGATAAACAGGACTACAAACATTTACAAAAACGCTTTTACGACACAGTTTACAAAAGAAATGATCCAGGGAGGTTAGGAAAATTCTATGTATTTCAATAAACAATCAGCTCTTAGAAAAACTATTATCGGTTGCTGTTCTTTTATGCTGGCGCTCATGTTCTGCTCCGGCGCTTACCCCAGGGCATCAAAAAATGATGATATTGTTGATCTCAAACATGTCGGCTCAAATAGTTTTGAAGAAATTTTAAAGAGCAGAACGAAATATAAAAATCAGGAAAAACATGGGGAGTTTGACTGGAACAATATTTTTAATGAAAATTTGTTAGACATCAAAATTACTTCATCATCACAACTGAGAAATTATCATGCTGCAAATGTAATTGACGGTAAAATCTCAAATGCTTGGGTTGAAGGGAAGGAAGACGAGGGGAGAGGCGAGTGGATACGCATTTCGATTAAAAAACAAAAAAAACATAAAAAAATTGATATGTCTATCGGCGCTATTGGAATATTTCCCGGATTGGGGGTTGAGAATTATTTCAAAAAAAATAACAGAGTTAAAACATTACTCTGTGAATTAAAATACAAGAATAAAGTGCATACATACAGATTATACTTTGAAGACGCGTATAAATTATTTTTATTTCAATTCTTAGATTTAGATATTAGTTTAGATTTATCCGCCGACGAACCAGTAGAGTTTACCTTCATTATCGAAGATGTTTACAGAGGTTCTCAGTGGAATGACACCTGCATTTCTGAAATATTTTTTGAAGGGAGGGGTGTTGATAAAAGTAAGTGGTAAAAGCGATCAGGCTATCAAGAAAATGACCACAAGAATTGGCAGCGTTCTGACAAACGTCCCTACAGCGAACATAATATTAAACACCGGAGTAAACAATGAAAAAATTTTAAGCCCGCTGTCCAGCGCTTTTTGTGTTGAAATACTATTTTGATCCCCCGTAACGGCTTCACATAAAGTCCATTGTATCGCCTGGCCGCATACTGGACACGGCGGAAATTCCTGGATAAAAGAAACAACTTCAGAGATTGAGAGTAAGTGATTATGGTGGGTTTTTGAATATTATTGATTCTGGTAATATTAATCATGGTACTATTCGAGTAAATAAAAGGCATACAATGAATATGTATCGATATAAAGGAATTGCATATATTTCAGATGTTGGCACTTTTGAAAATCAAGGAAAAAGAGTTGATGAATAAATTAATCCAGGTAAAATTAACTATTATGAGTAAATTAGAAGTAACAAGGAGATTGATTATGTTGAAAAAATTGATCATTTTACCACTATTACTGCTTTTTGGTATAAACTGTTCTGAGGCCTCAGAGGAATTCACAAAGCAGGCAATCACTTTATTTAAAAATAAAGGGAAAGGTGTATACATGCAAAGTAATTATACCGTGTTACATTTGACGG
>CAZKPR010000290.1:0-379 GCA_964554685.1 uncultured Leptospirales bacterium
GAACGGCGATTGTCGACGGGGTAAAGATCATCACTATTAATAAAATTGCTCCAACGAATGATAATGTTCACAAAAAATATTATAAACTGTACAGGGAGTTATATCTCTATTATGACGATACGATTCCGCGAGGAACCCTCAGCGAATTCGTTGAGTATTTGCGTGGAACCGAGGGCCAGAATATACTGAACCGGGCAGGGATAATCCCTGCCTCGCTTCTCAATTAGGGGATGCTGTTTAACCCCAAGGTAGACCGAAATGAAATCTAGGCGAGTGGGTATTATTACGGTTAGTGATCGATCATCCCGGGGAACACGGGAGGATCTATCAGGGCCAGAGATCAGGGCGTGGTCGAAGAAAATGGGATTCTCCGTTTGTG
>CAZKPR010000290.1:389-3668 GCA_964554685.1 uncultured Leptospirales bacterium
TCCCTCACGGACGCGGGAGCAGATATTATTTTTACTACCGGTGGCACCGGGTGTGCTCCTCGGGATGTGACACCGGAGGCCACGTTATCGGTTATTGAGAAGGCCACTCCGGGGTTTCCAGAAATGATGAGGCAGAGGTCTTCCCTGATAACGCCCCATGCCATGCTGTCCAGAGCGGTTGCGGGTATTCGAAAAAAATCATTGATTATCAATCTCCCCGGAAGTCCAAAGGCCGTACGTGAGAATCTTGAGTGTATTGAATCTGCGCTTCCGCACGCTGTTGAGTTGATAAACTCGGAAATCACGGATTGCGGAAGTTAACAGGAATCGTACCTGGTTAGTCTATGCCGGGCACGGGTATTTTTTTTGAATGTCCGTGGTAAGTTAGCAGTATCGAATTATTCTCCTTATAGGCCAAGAATCCGTCAAGAAAGTCAGGCTCCCCGATCTCCTCATGACGCATATTGAAGTAATATTCTCGCATCACCATAATATTCCAGTCATGAGTTATGTTGATGACTGACTTTCCTTGTTTCAGCTGTTCCCCGATAAGCCGCAGATGCAATTCTGCGGCCAAGGGAAGGGGCATGATCATGTCAGCCGGCAGTTCGTTGTTGAACCATTTTCTGATAAATAAAGACTGCCCGTGTTTCTTGACATGCGTTACTACATCCATCCAGTTGCCGATTATGTAGGGTCCTCCAAGTTCATGGAGTGGTCCCATTAATACCGCATCTTTTGAAGCGCTGACTACCCCCTTATGCAGACTCTGTGCTGTTTCCAGACAGCGAGGAACGGGGCTGTAATAGAGGTCAAGAGGGCTGTATGAGATGAGACTGCGGCCAAGGGCATAAGCTTGATGCTTGCCATTCTCGGTTAGTCGTGCGTCCAGTGCTTGTGACATATCCGTGATCGGATGGCGTTCAGCGTGGCGGATTATTATCGAGACGGTCTCTGATCCGGAGTTAAAAGGATACATATCGTTTTTCATAGAGCAAATCTGGTAGGATCATTAATTCCAGTCAAGTTCTAATCCAGTTCTGAATTTATGGTGATTTATCAGCAATATAAATGCGGCCATCAAGAATAACGCACTATATGTGTTGGCTCTGCTTACTGATAAATGAGATGCGTGAACGGAATGGAGCAACTGTGTATTTTTCTTGACTTTTTTATCCTAAATACAATTGGTGGGTCGAGTAATTATAAGGATAATTCCAACAAGAGCATGGATTTGCCTCGAATATGATTTCTGCGGAATTTTCTTTCAGAAGAGATGCGAGGTTTTTCTGGAAAATGTAGCCGGGACATCGTCTGTACCGAATAGTGGATGACATACTCCTTATATCATTATCCCTGGATACGACCCGAGTTTTATATCCATGAATGTGTCGTGTGGAGCTGGAGGATTGATTAATGAACCGTGAAGAGATAATAGAGAAAATCGTCACGTTGTTGCGAGACGAGTTTGAAATAGAGTGCCCCGATTATGATATAAATCTTACGGAAGAATTCGAGTTTGATAGCATTGACGCAATTGCGCTTCTAGAACATGTTGAAGAATTTATCGGGTTTCCCCTTTCGCAGGATGATAAGAAGAGAGCCATGGAGATCCGTACCATCAATCAGATCTGCGATTTTATTGAAGACGTGATTGGCAGAAATGATGGATAAGGATACCCTCGGTCTGGCATGCTGATGTGATGGAAAGAAGAGTCGTTATTACTGCGGAGTCGGCAATAACTCCGATCGGACACGGAAGAAAGGACATCCTCGAAAATCTTCTGAAGGGAGCTTCAGGGATAAAGAGGATGAAGGCCGAGGATGACCTCCTGTCCCGCTATCTTCATTCAAAAGTGTTCGGTAGCGTTGATTATCCAATCGACTACAAGTTCGCCCGCAAGTTTACAAAAACACTGGGACCGGTTTCATATTACGCATGCCAGGTTGCGGCAGAGGTTATCGAGCAGGGCGGGCTTGACCAGAATCTCCTCTCCTCGGGTAGGATCGGCGTTGCATTCGGTTCGACACATGGAAGCCCCACGGTCCAGCGCAATATATATCAGGCTTTTTACGATCAGGAGCGGAAAGGTTACGCCAAGGTAAACGCGACTGATTACCTGAAATCCATGGTTCATACAACTGCGGTTAATATCACAAGAATGTTCGGTATTACCGGCCGGGTTATATCATCATGCACAGCATGCACGACGGGTAGCCAGTCAATTGGTTATGGCTATGAATCGATAAAATATGGAATCCAGGACGCCATGATATGTGGTGCAGCTGATGAATATGACACTACCACGGTAGCGGTGTTTGACAATCTCCTGGCTTGTTCGACGGCCTTCAACGATACCCCGCATTTGACGCCCCGACCTTTTGATAGTAAACGTGATGGGCTTGTCGTGGGAGAAGGAGCCGGCGCGTTGCTTCTTGAAGACTATGAACATGCACGACGCCGCGGCGCGACCATTATTGCGGAGATTATTGGTTTCTCATGTAGCAACAATGGCGGTGATTTAATACTTCCAAGCGCGGATGGCGTGAAACGTACAATCCGAATGGGTCTTGATAATGCTCATCTGAATCCCCGGGACGTCGATTTCATTAGTGCACACGCAACGTCCACGAAAATGGGAGATGTGGTAGAGGCACAGGCGATTTTTTCTGAATACGGGAACAGACCACCCGTTTCAGCCTTTAAGAGTTATATTGGTCATACTATGAGCGCATGCGGCGCAATTGAAACCATCTTTACGCTTTATATGCTACAAGAGGGGGTTATTGTGCCGACGCTGAATCTTGAAGAGGTGGATCCGCGCTGCGATATGATCACTCATTCAAGGGAAGTGAGGGAGAGTGTTATTGATATTGCCTCCATTCAGAATTTTGCATTTGGTGGTGTTAATACCATTCTCTTCATAAAAAAATGGAAATAATTGTGCATGTCCCCCCTTTTCCGAATCAGTAAATTTTTTGCGGACAGTGCAATTACGCTATTCCTCTGGCTGTATTTTCTTTTTGGTTATTCCCTCCTCTTCATTCCGATAGTGATCATATTAACACCTTTCTCTGACAATAGAGAAAAACTTTTTCAAAAGATAAATCACGTATACTATCGGGTTTTTTTTATATTATTAACCACACTAACGCCCGGCCTTACCCTCCGCATTTCTGATGAAATTCGTTCCCTGAACTCCTGCGTGGTAATTGCCAACCATCGGTCATATCTTGACCCCTTACTCCTGATCTCACTTTTCCCCAGGCAGCGTACCA
>CAZKPR010000291.1:0-3630 GCA_964554685.1 uncultured Leptospirales bacterium
CTCACGGTACCCGGCGGGATGGGCGGCAGGGAGGCCATCAAGCTTCTGAAGCAGATCGATCCTTCCGTCAGGGCGATCGTTTCCAGCGGTTACTCCAACGACCCCGTAATGGCAAGCTTCCGCGATTACGGGTTTCTCAGCGTCGTGGCCAAGCCCTATTCCATAGAGGACCTCAGTGACGCCATACGAAGGGCCTGCGGATGAATGAATCTTCGCGTGTGACCAGGTGGGCGGTGTTCTCGGACACCCACGGCAATTGCGACACCATGCGTGACGCAATCGGAGAAAACCCCTTCGACGCCATTATCCATCTCGGTGACGGTGTCCGGGACGCCGAGTCCGTCGCCCGTGAACACGGCATACCCCTTCACTGCGTTGCCGGCAACGAGGACGGAGAGTGCGGCTGTCCCGAACGCCTGACCCTCTCCCTGGGGCCCGTGAACGCCCTCCTGATGCACGGCCACAGGATGGACATCACACCCTATCTTACCGATGAGGAATTAGATCGCCGACTCGAAAAGATGGAAGCCCTGATGGAATTGAGTGGAACGAACCTTCTGCTTTTCGGCCACACCCATGTGCCCCTGTTGCGGGAAACCCCCGGCGGCATCATCTGCAATCCCGGGAGCCATTACATCGGGTCCCAGGTTCCGCATACCTTTGCCATCATAGAGGCGGCGGGAGCAGCCATCGCGGGGCGCCTCCTCGAGCGCCGCGGGCCAGAATGGGTTATTGCGGCGGAATCACGTTACCCTGGGAAATGAAGAGGCACCTATCTCAACAGCGCGCTTCATGAGAGATAGTTTTTATCGAAATCATCCGACGACATGATCTCGAAGAAGGCGTCAAGCTTTGAAACATCGAAGAGCGCCGAAATGTGATCGGTGATATCGAGGAACACGAGCTTGACGCTCCTTTTTGCCGCCTCCTTGGAAAACCGTATCAGGAGGCCCAGCCCGGATGAATCAAGCGTCTGCAGGTGCCTGCACTGGATGGCTACCACGCGCTGTTTCGCCTCGAGCTTTTCCATGATGACCCGGTCCGCGTCATCGAGATCGTTGAAAATCATCTCGCCCTGCAATGATATGATGACCGCGTCCTTCTTTTCCTGCGTTTCAATGGTCAGCATCCCCTGCACCTCCCCTCAGGCGGCATCCTGCAATGCCGCCCTGAAACTGCAACGTTCCCGATAATGGCACCCGGGAATGAGCGGTTACTCGATCCTGGTCAGGTCAACTTTCAGCGACAGGCCGTCCAGTGTCAAGGGGATCTTCCTTTTTTTCCCGTTCACCATGGCACTGACCCATATGGTCGTGTCACCCGACTTGTACGTGGAAATCGACATGACCCGGTAACTCCTCAGGCGCATGGCGGGATTCGCGGCCCTGACACGCCTGAATTCCCCAATGAACAGCTCCCTGTCGCTCAACGACTGCTGTTCGGGGGAAAGTTTCTGGAGTCGGAGCCTCTGCATGAAAGCGGGATGGGTGACATGATAAAGGGTCTCCCAGTCATCGACTCGCCATGCCTCAAAAAACGTCCGGGTGATGTGCTCCGGATTGATATCGAGCATCTTGTCATGAACCTTGCCGCATGCAAGGAATCCCATTGACAGCGCCGCAAGCACCGTGATAACCCGCACCGTCATTTTCAACACCCCTCCTTTCTCGCATCGGCGGAGGGCCCATAAAGGGCCGCGCGCATCACTGTCAAAACTCCAGTCGCCCGGCATCGCCCCACAGCTTTTCGAGCTGATAATAGTCCCGTGTTTCCCCGGTAAAAATGTGAACGATCAATTCCCCGAAATCGATCACGATCCAGCCGGATTCATAATCGGGCCTGTTGCGTGACCGCAGCCCCCTCGCGAGCATTGTTTTTTCAAGCTCCCGGGCCAGGGCGCGGCAATGTATTCTCGAATTGCCCGTGGCGATCAGGAAATAATCGAAATAGCTGTTCACTTTTCGCAGGTCGAGGAGCAGAACGTCGCTTCCCTTCTTTGCCACGATGGCGCGTGCGCACTCCGCGGAGAGTCCGGCCCTGTCTCCCTCCTGCTTCTGGACAGGCTTTTTTGTTTCCTTCACTTTGCCATGTCCTCGCCGATTATGATCAATATATTATGAAGCTGGGTGTTGTCAATAACGTGGAATACGTTCTTAATTTCCGTCAGCTCCGCAACGCGTCGGACCGATCCGATATTCCCCCGACGGTTGATGATGATGGACCTGTTCAGTTTTTTATAGGGAGAGGTCCCGAATTCGACAACGTTCATCCCCTCGCGAATCAGGCGCTCGCGCATCCGCCTCGCCAGGCCGGGGACCTCTGTCCCGTTGAGGATCTTAATCTTTATCGCGGAATCGATCTCCTTCTCGCTCCTGTCCACTATCAAATCCGCGAGGAATTCCTTCTCGTATATCCGGTAGGTGATGTCGTCCATGCAATACATGCCGTCGCGGAAGAAGCCCGGCAGAACCGTGCCCATCACGTCGCCATCCCCCATTACGATCCGGGATATCCTGTGAATTTCCTGGGGAAGCAGGTTCGTTTTCATGGATTTCACGATCTCGCCGATAAGCCCGCCATTGACGAAACGACCGAATTTCTCCCTGTCCCTGTACATGGTCATGATAAGGTCGAGAACGCGATCGTACTTGAGGAATATCGAGTTCTCCTCTACTGAATTGATGTACCGCATCACCCCGGGGCCGTCGAAATAATTGACACCGAACCCCGCGGCGGCATCATCACCCCTGCTCTCGAGCACGAAGATATCCACTCCCTCCATGAGGTCCACGAGGCGTTCCACGTCCTTAGAATAGAGTTCCACGTAGAAGGGAACGTTGAGCCTGAGGGTTCGCTGGAGTGATTCACGGATACTGTCGAAATCGGTGAAGGGCATCTCGTCGATCCTGACCCCCTTCTCGTCGTCCTCGTCGCGTTTCATCCGCAGGGAGGGAGGCAGGAACGTGATCCCTATACGGCCGTTCTCCGGGTTTATGCTCACGATGGAAAAAAACAGATGGCGGTGATCGTTAAACCTGTTGCTCCCTGCGACGAGAACGTTGACGATCCTTTTTTTCTGTATAAGTTCTTCGACGGCGTTTCTCGTTCTCATGCTCATGAGATGATACACCACCAAGGCGGTGACCGCCACCATGAGAAGCGCGACAATTATTATCACTTTTCGTTTCAACGGTCGTATATCCTTTTCTTCAATGCATACTCCAGCACCCGATCGGGAAGCATATATTTGACCGATTTACCCGATCGTATCCTTTCGCGTATCACGCTGGAGCTGATGTCGATCAGGGGGTTGTCGGCCCATGCGACAGAGCGAGCGCCGGCAGGGACCGGGCGCCTGGCGTCGGCCCCGGGCCTTCGCATCACGATCAGATTCACAAGCTCACGCAGTCGTCCGGGTTCCCGCCAGGAATCCATCTCGGCGAGTGAATCCTCACCGATGATAAGAAACAGCTCGCTTCCAGGATAGAGAGACATGAGTGACCGAACAGTCGTAATGGTATACGACGGCTCATCCCTTTCAATTTCAATCCTTGATACATCGTATCCCCGCACCCACCTGACGGCCAGGCGCGCCATGCGGTAGCGGTCTTCCGGGGGCACCTCGCCGTC
>CAZKPR010000292.1:0-3622 GCA_964554685.1 uncultured Leptospirales bacterium
GATTGAGGCGGTCGATTGAATCATTGACGTCGCGCAGCAGGGTTTCCGTTCTGGAGAAAATTTTACTCTGTTGTTCATACTCGATAATCTCGGATTTAATCTCTGAAAGGCGCCCCTCCATGGTGTCATATTCATCACGGAATTTCTTCATGAATCCCGCCATGCGCGTTTCAAGCTGATTTTCTTTTTCTATCATGTTATTCTGAAAACCGGCGAAACGGGTTTCAAAGCTCTCGATTTCTTTCGTGATTTCCTCGGCCTCCCGACGAGCGGCCTGTACTATCTCATCGCGTTTTGATATCGCGTGAATGCTGAGGTTGTCGATCTCGGTGCGGACCTTTTCAACCTCGTTCTCGAAAGTCTTTATCAACCTGTTCTTGGAATCGTTGATGTTCGTCTCCACAGCGCTCAGCTTTGTGGAAAGTGCGTCAATATCACCATGGACCCTTTTCAGCATGTCACTTTTCGCGTCATCGAATTCTGATTCAAAGGACGTAAGCCGCGCGTGAAGCTGCTCGATGGAGTTCTGTATTTCGCTCTCAACCCCCGCGCTGCGTTCCTTGATTTCGGAAAATATGCGGCCCTCAAGATCGACGAGGTTCAGCCTCAGCATCTCGATCTGGTTCTGGAGATTTGATGCGCCTTCGACTGATTTCGCGATCCCCTCGATTTTCATCCTGAAATTCTGGAGAAGGATCTCGCCGGTATCGGAAACCCTGTGGTCCATGTCAGCCAGTGAGCGCTCGAATGTTTCTGTCAGCTCAAGGAGCTTCTGCCTGCTGTTGTTGACGAGCGTTTCCTCCCTGCTTTCCATTGATTCATGAAGCTTGTTGATGCTATCATTGAACTCGGAGGCGAGTTCGCGGGATTTTTCCTTCAATCGTGAGTTGAAATTCTGCACCATCTCAACGCTTTCACCCTTCATTGTCTTGAGCGATTCCTTGAGATGGGACAGGTTGAGAGAAAGATCGGAGAATCCCTCTTTTGCCCCGGCGATGAATTCAATCTGCTTGTTGACATCCCGGGCCGATTGGGAGATTACCCTGATGTCTTCCTCGACTTTTTTCAGGTTCGATTTTTCAACGTCAAGGCCCTGGAGCCTCGATTCAATCTCCCTTACGGAACCGTTGATGTGCTTGGCAAGAGCGCCTGATTTCTTGATGAGAATATCCATCTCAATGGTGGCGTCATTGAAGCGGCGGTACTCGGATTCGGAGAGTTTCTTGAATTCGTCGAAAAGCCTCGTGGAATATCTCCTGAGCTTTGCCATTTTCATGTTCGTTCGGTCAAGCTTCCTGAAAATGATGAGCATAACCAGGCACACCACGCAGGTAACGATATTGTAAATCATGATAATCACTCCGATCATGTGGGCATGAATCTATGAATTAAAAAATATACACTGCAATATTTTTGTCAACCAAAATTTATGTCACATTAGAATATACGTATTTTTCGTAACTTTATAGTTTTGCCCGCCCACATTCATGGATACAGTTGCTGTTGAATTTTACCGAGGGGGCTCCATGAGTATTAACAGTGATTTTGAGAATCTATGTGATTAATATCATTGACAAATAAATGCTCTAATTAAGATAGTAAACTCTTGTTTTTTTATCATTCCATTATTTTTCAGGAATATTAGTTACGTTTTTATAGATGAGGTGATGTGCCATGAAGCGAACATTTCAGCCGAGCAGGACGAAACGACACAAGAAGCATGGTTTCCGCGCGCGCATGAGCACGGCGGAAGGGAGAAAGGTCCTGAGCAGAAGAAGATGCAAGGGGAGACACAAGCTTACCGTTTCAGACGAGCGGAGATTGCCGAAGTAATCTGACCGTGAAAAGAATTCATTCTTTAAAGGGCAGGAATTTATTCAAGGAAGTATATCGAAAGGGCAGGAGAATACGGGGAGAAGGGTTCCGGCTCTATGTTTTGAGGAGCCCGAAATCGATCGAAAGGGCCGCGGGTATCAAGGGAGTTCATTACGGCGATGCGAGAAGGGTCAGGATCGCGATAGTTCTGACTCGATCATTCGGCAAAGCGCATATACGGAACCGGGCCAAAAGAAGGATTCGCGCCATCTGCGCTGGCCTGCTGCCTGATGTGAAAGATGGTTTCTGCATTATTATCAGGCTGGACGACACATGCGGAAATCCTTCATACGAAGAAGAAAGGGGAATTATCACGGGGCTGTTCGCCAGAGCTGGATTATTGAATGGTGAAACGCATACGACCATACAGCATGACGCTCAATAGTGTTGGTTCAAAACTCATAATTTTCATTGTAAGGGTTTACAAGACACTACTTTCGCCGATATTGCCGCAGGCGTGCAGATTCTATCCCACATGCTCAACCTACGCCATCGAGGCCCTGGAGCGACATGGCGCAGTGAAAGGCCTGGTGCTTGCGGCATGGAGGGTCCTGAGATGCCAGCCCTTTTCTTCCGGCGGCCTTGATCCCGTCCCCGACACGTTTCGCTTCCTCAAATAACATTCCCGCTCTTTAAGGAATACGGCAGGTTATGCTGCAACCGGGATTCTCCGTGTTGCCGCGTCGCATGGCCTGACTGAAACGGCATGACTCTGAATATTTAAGGTACAAATACTATGGACAAAAAAAGTGTGTTAGCGATCGTTCTTATCGCCGCTCTATGGATGGTCTATTTTATTGTTTTCAAGCCGGATAAGCCCGCCCAGAAGCAGGCAGTGAAGAAGGTGGAGAAAACTCAGGGGGCGGCGGAAAAGTCGGATGAGCCGGCAAGCGCACCCGTGGCAATAAAAACAGTAGGCCCGGCGGGTGCGGAAAAGAACATTGATGTCACCACGAAAAAATTCATGTTCACGCTGTCAAACAGGGGCGCCGCCATAACCGGGTGTACCTATATTGACAGGAACATCAATTTAATTGCACGCGAGAACCCCTATGGAGCGAAGGGCGATCTCGATTTTTCGCTTCACTTCAGCGATGACGAGTTTCTTAACGGAAACGACTTGCAGAATGCTCTCTGGAACCACAGGGATGAAGGGAACCGGGTGGCGTTTTATACCGATTTTATCCTGAGCGGGGTTCCGGTGCGGCTTGAAAAGGTCTATACCTTCAAGGAGGAAGGATACGGCTTTTCGGTAGAGTACAGGATGAAAAACAACGGCCGGAAACCCATCTCCTTCCCGGGTGGCTCTTTCACGGTGTCACCCGGTGAGATACTGGGGCCGTCTCTCGATTATAATAACAATTACAACCGGGTAATGGGTATCTATTCCGTCGACGGAAGCTTCAAGAAGGCGGACAAGGGAGGAGGTGGATTTCTTTTCGGCTGCGGATCGTCATCGGGTGATGAACCGCTGAAAACCGTGGCGGGAACGGTGAACTGGGCGGGTGTCATGAGCCGCTACTTTCTGACGATCATGGTCCCGGAAGGTACCGCGGGGAGCGGCATGGTCCATGACAACAGGAAGATGCACGGTTTCAGGACCGGGTTGCGAATGGCAGCACGTGATCTCGCGCCAGGAAAAGAGCTATCGCAGAAATTCAAGGTCTACCTGGGTGAGAAGAACAAGAAAATGCTCGCATCGGTTGACGCGTCGATTGTTGATGCCGCAGATGTGAGTAAAATTATC
>CAZKPR010000293.1:0-3620 GCA_964554685.1 uncultured Leptospirales bacterium
CCGTTGAGAAGGCCCTGGATGACGATTCCGTCCGCGTGGTGGTTTTCACCGGCGAGGGAAGGGCCTTCATCGCCGGGGCCGAAATAAGCGAATTCAGCGACCTCAACACCCAGAAGGAGGGAAGCGACTGGCTCAAGGCCGGCCAGGAGCTTCTTAACCTTATAGAGAACGGAGACAAGCCCTTCATCGCCGCCATCAACGGATTCGCTCTGGGGGGCGGGACGGAACTCGCCCTGGCGTGCCACATCCGCATCGCCGACGAGACCGCCCAGATGGGGCTCCCGGAGATCAAGCTCGGCATAATCCCCGGTTTCGGCGGCACCCAGCGCTCTCCCCGTCTCATCGGCACCGGAAGAGCCTATGAGCTTATCCTTTCGGGAAACTTTATCAGCGGGAAACAGGCCGCAGAGTACGGTCTCGTTAACCGCGCCGTGCCCCAGGGTGAGGCGGTCAACGAGGCGAAGAAACTCGCCTCGGCCATCGCCCTCAGGGGCCGCCCGGCGATCAAGGCCGCCATGGAGGTCGTCAGGAAGGGAATCGTCATGGAGTTCAACGCCGCTCTGAAGCTCGAGCGCGACATGTTCGGCAGGCTCTGCGAAACCGACAACAAGCGGGAGGGCGTCGCGGCGTTCCTTGAAAAACGCGATCCCGTTCCCAAAGACTCCTGAGCGATGACGGAGGCGCCAACCCCCCCGGTCCCCATTGTGAGAAATGCCTGTCCGGAGGATGTCGAGGCGGTCTACATCATAGAACAGGAGGGCCGCGGAAGATGGAACAGGAGACAGTTCTCCGACGAGCTTTCCCTCGACTTTTCCCGTTTCAGAGTGCTTGACCTCGATGGCGAGATCGTCGGCTTTTCCGTGGCCTGGCTCGTGGGGGACGAGATCCAGCTCAACAACATCGGGGTGCGGCGTGATTGGCGAAAACGCGGCCTTGGTTCGTTCCTCATCGATGACCTGCTCGATCTTGCGCGGACCCCCCCGGCAAGGATGAAAATCGTGCTCGAGGTAAGCGTCCTTAACGCCGCGGCCATGGGTCTCTACAGGTCGAAGGGTTTCGTCGAGACCGGCCGGAGGAAGGGCTACTATGACAACACCGATGCGATCCTGATGGAGCTTGTTCTTGCAGGATGAAGATACGCGACGTTCATTTTCTCACGAGCAGCCCCCGGGCGTCGCTCTTCCCGGACCACGGGCTCCCCGAATTCGCCTTTCTCGGGCGATCCAACGTGGGCAAGTCGTCCCTCATTAATATGCTGATGAACAGGCACGACCTGGTGAAAACCGGGTCGAGGCCCGGGGTGACACAGGCCGTGAATTTCTTCGTTCTCAACGACGCCATATCCATCGCCGATCTTCCCGGCTACGGCTACGCGAAGGTTCCCCTTGAAATCAAGAAGGGCTTCCTTCCCCTCATTAAAAGCTACATCCAGAAAAGGGAAAACCTCCGTCTCGTCTTTTTCCTTCTCGACATACGGAGAACTCCCGATGACCGCGAACGCGAGCTTCTCTCCCTCATCACCCGTCAGAGGATACCCGTGGTGCTCACGGTGACAAAATCCGACAAGGTGCCCCCGGGGCGTCGCCGCGACCGGCTGCGCGCCATCGCCGAATCGCTCGACGTTGACGCCGGCGCTCTTTTCCTCACCTCGGCCCTGAAGGGAACGGGAAGACGCGAGTTTCTGGGGCTTATCAGGGAATTCGCGGATGGATAAAGGCCGGGACCCTAGGGTCGCCCGCGACGAGCGTAGTTGTTCCGTATATCCCGGTAATCGATCTTGTCGTTGAATATCTTGAACTGATTCTTTCCGGAGTACTTCGCGTCGTAGAGGGCGTCATCGGCTGCCTTCTGGATGCGGAAATACTCCTCCTTGATGGCGTCGTTGTTCACCCTCTTCAGCCTGTTGAACTCCATCGCGAGGACCGCCACTCCGGCGCTGACGGTCACCGAAACATCGGTATCGTCGAATTCATAGCGCAGGGACCGAAGCTTCTTGAATATCTTGTCGAGATAGGTGACGGCCCCCTTGAGGTCCGTCGAGGGGAGAATGACGTCGAACTCCTCGCCGCCGAAACGGATGATGTAGTCCGTGGGCCGCGAGTTGTCCCTCAGTATGTTCGCGAGGTCGATAAGTACGATATCCCCCTTGTCGTGGCCGAACCTGTTGTTGAGAACCGAGAAATCGTCGATATCGAACCTGATGTATGAGATCATGTAACGGTCGTTCGGTATGATGTCGATGATCCTCGAGGCTGACTTGACGATCATCGTGAGGTAGTCGTCCCGGTACTTGAGGAGGTTCGTCTTCCAGTCAATGTTGACCTTTTCTTCGAGGATGCTGTTCTTGTCAAGGAGGGTGTGGTACTCGAAATTGAGCTGCCGGAGGGTCTCCATCACGTCGTCCTCCACGGCGCCGCTCTGGTAGAGGTGTGTCATGATATTGATGATGTTGATGTCGAAGTTCCCGAGCTCGCGGTTGTTCTCGTCGTCGTTGTTGCGCTTCTTCATGCAGTCACCGGATCAATCGTTTTCGTTCTCGGGCGCTTCCCTGGACCCATCGGGTATACCCTGGTAAGATATTCCGATCCGCACGACTGATGTCAAGACTAATTCAATTCCGACCTCTATGCCGCACTATGAATTATTTCGGTATACCTACCATGGCATGATTGTAACAAGACTGTTTCCTCACGCGGAGTCGCGAAGGACGCGGAGAAAAAAACAAGTTTGAAAGAATACACCCGGTACGGCAGGCAAGACCTTTACCATATAGGAAAAAGGTCCTTATCCCATAAAGAGAACGTCGGGATTATCAACGCTGCAGGGAGTTCCGGACAAACTCTCATCACGGGCATATCCTTTCGGAAATTCAGCTCTGAAACCGCTTCAGGGGAGCTTTCTGAATTCCCACTTCCTCACGGTCTTCTCTTTTTTTATCTTCACGGGCCCGGCGAACTCCTCAACCTCTTCCCCTTCGGCGGTCGCAAGGGTCAGCATGCCGATATAGCGGTCATAGCATTCAATGGATATCAGGCTGACGAGTTCGTTTATCCTCACGATGATCTGGTTGCCGCCGCAGGTCTCGGCGATACGGGTGAACTCGTCAAAGATGCGCCTCTCCTCGCGGTCGAGCTCCTCGTCGGCGAGGTCGACGAAGGCCACTTTTTCACCGGGATCCACGCGCCGGTCAACTGAGCGGATTGTATCCGCCGGATTCTTCACGACCGTCCTGAGCTCGTCCCTTATGCTGAAAATGATCTGGGTGTAGTCGATCCTGTTCTTTTTAATGAGCCCGGCAATGCGGAGGGCCTCCGGGAGATCGCTCGGCTGTCCGTCGGTAAAAAGGATGAGCTTGTTGTGGACGTTTTTATCCCGGTAGTGAAGCACCTTCTTCATAAAGGAGGCGTAGCTGGTGTCGCGTTTCTCCATCTCCCTGCCGGACAGTGGATAATCGGCCGGCCTGCACTCATCGGAAAAGACGTAGAGCCTGATATGGGTGTTTTTCAGGATATCGGAATAATATCTATGAAAGAAGTCGAGGGCGGTGAGGACGATATCGAGCTTGTTCATGGATTCCATGCTTTTAGAATAGTCGACTACCAGGTGGAGCAGCACCTCCC
>CAZKPR010000294.1:0-3546 GCA_964554685.1 uncultured Leptospirales bacterium
CCCCCCTGATGAAGGGGGGTGGCGCAACGCGCCGGGGGATTCCCCTCCGCGTGCTCCGCGACTCCGCGTGAGCCCATATCCTATACCTGCCGGCATGGAACTGCCCCGGAATCCGCCGGCCGCCATACCAGGCGAACCCCCCTTATGAAGGGGGATGGCGTAACGCGCCGGGGGGATTCACCCCCCCTCTCCCCGTGGGAGAGGGGGGGTGAGGGTCTTCCGTATACGCCCCGCGCCCGCGCCCGGTCATCTCCCCGGATCGAATTCCGCGATGATCTCCCCGTGCTCCGGGAAGAGCTCCGTGAGCTCTTCCTTTCCGGGCATGTCAAGGTCGCGGAAATCGAATCCCGGCGCCACGACGCACCCCACGAGCGAGTAGGGGCCCTCCCCGGCGACGCGGGCGCCGAACCAGGTCCCCGCGGGGATCACCGCCTGGGGGACCTCGCCCCGTTCGAAGCGGACCCCGAGGAGGAGCCGGGACAGGACGCCGGCGCCGTCGAGCATCACGACCTCCATGGGGCTCCCGTCATGGAAGAACCAGATCTCGTCGGATTTCAGGCGGTGCAGGCGGGAGGTCTCGCCGCGTTCCAGCAGGTAGTAGATCGACGTGGCGCAATCCCGGTCGCCGTCGTACCGGCGGGGGAGCGCGCTCCGGGGTATGCGTTCATTGGAGCGGTAGATCTCGCGGTAGTGGCCCCCCTCGGGATGGGGGGAGAGTCCCAGGCGGGCTATCCAGTGGCGCGCGTCGCGGTCCATGTTCCCTCCTTACCGCCTGATTCATCCCGGGGGAGGCGTTACGCCTTCCGGTCCAGGACCTCCCTCACCCTGGCGGCCAGTTCCTGGAGCGAGAAGGGCTTGGGAATGAACTCTGTGCCCTCGTCGAGCATCCCGTGGCCCGCGATCACGTCCGCCGTGTAGCCGGACATGTAGAGGCACCTGAGCCCGGGCCTCGTCTCCGCGATCCTCTCCCGCAGCTCCCTGCCGTTCATCTCGGGCATGATCACGTCCGTGAGAAGGAGGTCGATGGCGTCCCCGTGCTCTTCCGCCAGGGCCAGGGCCTCGTCGGCCCTCCCGGCCGACAGCACCCGGTAGCCCAGCATCTCCAGCATGTTCCTGCCGAGCTGGAGTATCGCCCCGTCGTCCTCCACGATCAGCACGGTCTCGGTGCCCCTCCGCAGTTTCCGCGCCGACGCGTCATCCGCGGCTTCATGCTTCTCCGCGATCACCCGGGGCAGGTATATCTCGAAGGAGGTCCCCCGGCCCGGTTCGCTCTCCACGGTGATGAACCCGTCGTTCTGCTTCACGATGCCGTAGACCGTGGCCAGGCCCAGGCCCGTCCCCCGGCCGGCATGCTTGGTGGTGAAGAAGGGCTCGAATATGCTGGCGATGAGATCTTTATCAATTCCGCATCCGTTGTCGCGCACCGCCAGGGCGATGTATTCCCCGGGATCGCACTCGGGCCGGTCCGCGCAGCAGTCGTCGCCCACGACCGTGTTGCGCGTGGCGATGGTTATCTCGCCGCCCCGGCCCAGCATGGCGTCGCGGGCGTTCACCGCCAGGTTGATGAGCACCTGGTCGAGCTGGGAGGGGTCGATCCTGACGTTCCAGAGCTCCGGGGTGGGCGTCCATGAGAGGGTGATGCTCTCGTCGATGAGGCGCCGCAGCATCTTCAGCATCGGGTCGATCAGGTCGTTCAGGTTCACCACCCGGGGGCTGACGGTCTGCTTGCGCGCGAAGGCCAGGAGCTTCCCGGTAAGCTCCGCGGAGCGCTTCCCCGCCTTCAGGATGGCCTCCAGGGAGTTGAAGACCGTCTCGGGGGAGTCCAGGCCGCACATCGCCATGTCGGCGTTGCCGATGATGATGCTCAGCATGTTGTTGAAGTCGTGGGCGACGCCGCCGGCCAGCTGTCCTATGGCGTCCATTTTCTGGGACTGGAAGAGCTGCTGTTCGAGCTTCACGCGCTCCTCTTCAAGGCGCTTGCGTTCGGTGATGTCCCTGCAGACGCTCACGAGGCCCGTGGGGGCGCCGTCCTCGCCGCGCAGCACGCCGGCGTTTACCTCGAAATCTATCTTCCTCCCGTCCTTCATGATGAACCGGAACTCGTTGGAAGGCCTGGTTTCCCCCCGCAGCACGAGGGTAATGCTTTCAAGGATCCTCTCCCTGTCATCGGGATCGATAAAGGCGAGGACGCTTTTCCCCACGATTTCCTCTTCCGCGTAGCCGCTCAATTCAAGGGCGTACTCGTTCATGAAAAGGATCGTGCCCTCCATGTCGACCTGTGCGATGATGTCGGGGATCGTGTTGACCAGCTGCGTGTACAGCTCCCTGCTCGCCCGCAGGGCGTCCTGGTACAGCTTGTTCTCCGTGACGTCCCGGGAGACGCCGAGAAGCCCGGTCAGGGCGCCCTGTTCGTCCCGGAGCCCGCTTATGACCGTCTCCATCCAGATGGTCGATCCGTCTTTCCGGTAGTATTCCAGCAGGAGGGTCGCCTTCCTGTCGGGGTCCCTGGAGCCTTCCTCCTCGAAGGCAAGCTCCCTGGCCAGGGCGCTCATCCCGAAGGCGAGGGACTCCGGCGCGAGCTGCTCCTCCACGGCCTGGCGCATCCGCTCTTCCGGGGTGAAGCCGAGCACCTTCAGTATGGAGGGCGTGACGTAGAGGGTGCGCAGGCCCATGTCGGCAATCCACACGATATCGGTCATCTTCTCGGTGATGAGGCGGAATCTCTTTTCGCTTTCCTCCAGGATCTCCTTCGAACGCATGCTCTCTGTTATATCAAACACCGATATGATCCCGGCCTCCCTGCCGCCGATCAACGTGGACGCCCGGGTGAGTTCCACCCACTTATCCGCCCCGCCGTTGGTTATGAATTTAACCTCGAGATGCTCATCCCCTTTGTCCCGTCGGCGCCATCCGCGGGATGTCTCCCGGATAAGCTCCCGGTAATCGGGGTGGATGAAGTCAAGGTAGCTCCCGCCGAGCATCCCGCCGGGAGGGCGGTCGAAGATGATCTCCGCGGCCCTGTTGGCGTAGATATACTGGCCGTCCTGGTGGAGGAGTATCCCCGTGGGCGACGATTCGGCCAGGACATGGAACTTCTCCTCGCTCTCCCTGAGGGAGGCGTACACGCGCTCGGAATCCCTGGCCCTCTCCTCCAGGTCCCTGATCCGCTGTTCCAGTTCACGGCGCTTCGCGGTGTCGTCCATGGGACGGAATCCTCCCTTCGTTCCCCTCCGGCTCGTGATGGACCCCGGCGATAACCCCGGGTCCCGCGCATGCTTTGACCACCGCCGGATGAAGTGTTTCGATTCAGGGCTCGATGGAAACGAAATATGTTCGAAATCGTTGTACCGTAATAAAAAATGGGTAGCGGGGCAAGCCCTTTTTTCCAGAGGCCCGGGGACGGAGTGCGGGGGATAACCCCCAGGCCTCACCCTTAAAAAGGGGGGGCGGGGGGCATGTCACACACGCACCCTGAGCGGAGTCGAAGGGTGATCGCCCAGCCCTGGGCGGGGGGTTGACCATGGGGATTTTCTGTGCGCCATCTCC
>CAZKPR010000295.1:0-3505 GCA_964554685.1 uncultured Leptospirales bacterium
CCCAGGATCAAGCTCATGGAGCCGGGCTCCCTGCCCCCCAGCACGGGGAAGGCGCTGCGCGTGATAGACAACAGGAAGCTCTAAAGGAGGCGGGGAAACATGCCACAGCAGATATCTGTATTCGCGGAAAACATGCCCGGCAAGATCGAGCGCATTGCCGGGATCCTCGGCAAAGGCGGCATTAACATGAGGGCGATCACCATCGCCGATTCGGGGGAGTACGGCATAATCAAGATACTGGCGGACAGGCCCCAGGACGGGTGCAACGCCCTCAAGGCCGAGGGAATCACCGCAACGCTGAAGGAGATCGTGGCCGTGAGGATCGAGGACAGGCCCGGGGGCCTCCAGAAGGCCGCGGCCGTCCTCTCGGGCAACGGCATCAACGTGGAAGACGCCTACGGCTTCACCATACGGGGTGGCGACGACGCGGTGTTCGTGTTCCAGGTCAGGGACGTGAAAAGAACGGAGCGGGTACTCGCCGACGCCGGCTTCAGCGTCCTCTCGGACAAGGAACTCTATCTTCTGTGAGAACGGCAAGAATCCTCCCGGAATTCCCACCGGTAACGGGGCGGTGAAGGGAGATGCGGAACGGCAAGGAAAACTCCTCGGAAAGGAAGCCCGTTCATATCCTGAGCCCGAGGCCGGCGGCGCAGGATATGTATTCGAACCAGATTCGTTTCTCGAAGATCATGGCGTAATGCGCGCCGACGTGGAGGAGCATCCTTTTCCCTATTTCACATGACAGGCGCATGCCTGCCATGACAAAGGGCTCGTATCCCTTTCTCAAATGCCCGCGCAACGGGTCTATCCATCGGTTTTTCCGGCTCTTTCGAAGACAGATGCAGCTCACCCCGGCCATGAGTTCCGGCGCTATCGATACGTATTCCGTGAGGAAAAACCGGTACGATGATGCCGCGTACAGGGGCGCCATCCATGCTTCCCTGATCGAGTCGCCCGCTCCGCCGAACCAGTAGAAGCCGGCCCCGGGCCCCAGGGAGAGGCCGTGCACGGGGAGATCAGCGAGCCTGATAGAGGCAAGGGCGCCGTAACCCGGACTGAGAATGCGCGCCATCCTGCCGAGGGGCGCGAGAACGCATCCCCCGGCCTCGATCTCGAAATGGAGGGGTTTGGAGGCGATGGTGATCGGCGCATCCTCCGATTCGGCACCGTCGTTGTCCACGGCCCGGACGGCGAGCCGGCGGGTATGCCGGCGATCGGGATAGGGAATGACGCGCTCCCTTTCAACCGTCTCGCCGATCATCCTCCACCCCGTCGCCGTGAGGGCGTAGAGGCGGTACCGCGCCACCGTCCCGTCGGGGTCTCTTGACGGGCCCCATGTCACGAGGGCCATATCTTCCCCGCCCTTCCCGGTTATCCTGCGCAATCTCTGCCCTGCCGGCGGTCGTGGCGGGGCGTTTGTCATGATTTCGAGCTCGTCCGATGGAAGCGATTCCGCTTCCCCTTCGGCCACGGCGGTGACCTTTACCCGGTACCATGTTTTCGCCCTGAGGCCCCTGATGCGGCAGGACGGTCCCCTTGAAGTTTTCACCAGGGAGTAGGGTCCGCCATGGCGCTCCCTGAGATAGATCCGGTACGACCGGGGCCGCCGGTAGGGTGGGTGCCAGGACAGGATGAGGGACCTTGGCCGTGATTTCCCGGTCAGGTCCGTGGGGTTGGTTCGGGCCATGAAAAGAACCCTTTTCCTGGGGATGGAGAACTCCACGGGGTCTTCAAGGCTGTCGCGGAAGGTATAACAATCGGCGTTTTCATCCACCAGGTAGGCTTCGATGAGTGAGCCGTCCGTGAGGCGGACCACCATCCTTCCGAGATAGAGCTCGGCGTAAAGGATCCTCAGGACATCGCCGCGCCGCAGGGCTCGCGTGCCGCCGCCGGGGGAGCGCACTGTCAGGGTGGAACCTGTTTCCCCGATGACGGATCCCCGGATGATTGCGCCGTTTTTCAGAAACACGTATTCGGCGTCTGCGTCATGAATGAAGAGGAGAAGGGTGCAGACGGTCAACAGTGCAAAGCGTACAAGATGCGCGCCCATGCCGCAGCTCACCGTCCATCCCCGTGTCCGGGCCGGCGGGGATCGTCCTCCGGGATCGTTACCGGTTTGACCGTCCTGATCTGATTGGCGGGTATGCGGAGAATAGTCCCCCCGGTGAGGATCTCGTAGACATCACCCCTGGTGACTATGGCGCCGAGGATGACCCTCCCGTTGTAGAGGGTAATGCGGTCGGTCCAGCGGTGAGACCCGGCGGCGGGTGGCGGTGTGCCGGGATTATAGTCTTGATGCTCCTGTGCGAACATGGCGGCAAGACGGTAGCCTCCGTAGGTTGCCGACGCCACGGTCGCCAGGGCAATGATGCATTTCGCGACGATGGCGCCTATCCCCGCTTTCTTCGTAGCGAAATAGAGGGAGAGGTACAACCCGTAGAGGGCGCTGAAGGCTCCCACGGTCTTGAGCACGCGCGTCAGGATCCTCTTCCTGGATGACAGTATCGATTCCTGTACGGGAGGGGGAACGGGCCGCACAAACCGGTATTTTTCCAGGAGTCCCCGGAGCTGCATGATATCATGGTCCGGCTTTTTCATAGCAGGTCCTCGATCCGGCTGATCCCCCTCTGCCTGAGAAGTTCAATTATGCGTCGGGATACCTTCCGGTATTTATACGCCGCCTGGCGCCTCGTCAGGCCGAGGTGCCGTGCCGCCTGTTCGTATGTGTAATTATTGATCGCGATCAGGTCAAAGAGTATCCGCTCTCTTTCATCCCGATAGTTTTGCCTGTTCTCGATGGCGTCGTTGATGATTATTCGGATGTCGCGCGCACCGTTTTCGAAGGAGAGGTGCACGTCGTCTTCGAACAAATCGATATCAACGCACGACGAATCGGATCCCTCCTTCTTCCTGTAGTAGTTGGAAATGGAATATTTCATGGCTCCCATGAGCCAGCTCCGCGCGTCATGGATCTCGTCGAATTTCCTGTAATAGCTGACGAATATCTCGTGGCATATATCCTCGGCGTCCTCGATGTTTTTCACGCGGTTATAGAGAGCATTCACCACGAGGGAGTAATAGTCGCTGTACGACTTTCTGAACTCCCGTTCCTTCTTCGAGAGCAGCATGCCCCTGCACGTTCCCTTAATCTTTTGTAGTAAAGTTTCGGCAAGAAAGACGAAAATGTCTTTATGTATCTGTGTATCAACCTGAAACAGGGGATACATAGCGTATCATTATCGGAGTGTCCACAAATTTTTTACCGGTTTATGATTCATTGCTCAATGCATGGACATCACTGGGAAAATTTTTAAAATGATACGATTTCTTGCTTGCCGGAAGGAGGAGAAAACTATATATTATATAAAATATTAAAATACTAAAATATATATTTCAAGTATGAGGTTATATATGGAACCTTTTTACAGGGAAAAATTAAAAAAAAAAATTTTTTTTTTTTAAATTAAAAAAAAGGGGAATTTTAATGAAAATATAACCGATATTG
>CAZKPR010000296.1:0-3490 GCA_964554685.1 uncultured Leptospirales bacterium
TCTCGTTTTCTCGATACAGTGCCTTTCGGAAAAACGCTTCCCCGATACCTTCCGGTCCGTGGCCCATTCTGAATTGACGGCGAAGAAGTCGCGAGCGAATTCCCGGAAGATCATCCGCTCAGGCTTCGGTGTCGTGTACTCGCCCAGGTTGTCAAGCGCCCATTGCAGGGCTTCGGCTTTATTCGTGGTTCCCGTGGATCGGATCGTCTCTTGTGGCGTGTCTGGTAGGTACTTGACGTAGTAGACAGGCTTCCCTTTCTTCCGTGCTCGCTTGTAAATTCGAAATTCCTTCGGCATTCGCTTCACCCTCGCCCTGTGATATTCAAGCGAGTAAAAAACCGGTGACATTCCGGTGACAATTGGCCCTCTTGTTAAGTGATTCAGTATCTTCTGTTTTCACTTAATGCCTGAATTAGTCAGGCTTTATCATCGCGCCTGCCCCGATTCGAACGGGGGGCCTACGGATTCGAAGTCCGGCGCTCTATCCAGCTGAGCTACAGGCGCACGCGTTTCACGGGCGCACAACGCCGCCCGGGAAGGGATATCCTTGCCGTGCATGCATTCCTGTCAAGGAGATTTACCCCAGGGGATCACTCGAGGAGCGGAAGAAGGGCTGCGCGCCACACCTGGTAGCCCGCCCCGTTCAGGTGGACACCGTCGATGGTATAGCGGGCATCGAGATCGCCTTGTGCGTCGATCATCAGCGCGTGAAGATCGACATACCGCGCACCACTTCTTTCGCAGAGGGATCTGATCCCCCTGTTCAGTTCCATGATCGCCTCCGGGGTGAGGGGAGCGCGACGGATGCGCGTGGGAAGCACGCTCTGGACGTAAACCGCCGTCCCCGGAGAGGAGGCGCGGATTCCCGCTATTATCCGGGAATAGTTTCTGACGATGGCATCGGGTTTCCTTCCGATGATGATGTCTGCCCCGCCCACAAGGATGAATACCTTGCGGGGATGCAACCGGGTGATTTCCCCGAGTCGATTGAGCACCCCGTCCGTGGTGTCCGCATCAATACCGCGGTTGGCGATATCGCGCCGTTCGAAGAGTTCGGCCCACTCGCAACGGTCAGTGAGGCTGTCCCCCACGAAGACGATGCCGATCCCGGAGCCGCTCAGGGTCTCGAAGTGCCCCAGACGGTTCAGGTAGTAGTTCCTCAGGTAGGGAAGAGTGATGCGCTTGTAGCGACCCGTTGCCACGAGGAAAACTGACGCGAGAATGAAGGCCGCGTTCAGCGCAAGGGAGCCGATCAGAATGACACGCGTTTTTCTCTTCATCTCTCGATCCGATCCTGTTCCGATTCCGGATCCTCCGGGCCCGGCTCCACCCTTCCGCGAGGCTCTCCGGCGTTTCCCTGCGTGTCCAGTGAGCTGTCCTCGAAGAGGAGTTCATCACGCACCACGAAGGCGGTGTCGCCTTCCGGTCCTCCCGTCGCCTGGTCTACGTCTCCGATCACGCCGGGATCAAGTTTCTCGTCATCAAACTCCACCTGCGGGAAGGAAGGTCCAGGGCCGGGGGAATCCTGAGCTCCCGATGCCGCCTCCACGGGGGTATCGGTCCCCCCGTCACCGTCAATCAGGTAGGAGTCATCGATATCCATGTCAACGGCGATTTCAGGGTCACCGATCCCCTCGCCTTCCCCGGCCTCATCAATGAGAAACGGCCCGTCCCGGGGTTCTTCCCGTGCCTCGTCTCCAGAGGGTTCCACAAGGGTTTCAGCGGGAGCGGGTTCCCCGCCCGTGGCGATTCTGACATCGACGTCAACACTGTCCGCCCCCTCGATGACGTCGTTGTTCTCGTCCCTGGTCCACTCTTCGATGAGTTCTTCGAAGAAATGCCGCTTCGGCTCCTCGATCGATTCGTCACGTTCCCAGTCCCGGAGGACACCGAGGATGATAGCGCGTGCCTCGTCGACTCCGAACCTGAGTTCGTTTTTCCTGAACACCGCGTCGATGAATCGGCGAATCCGGGCCCGGTCGGTTCCCCCGATCCTGTCCAGGCTTCTCACCCGAAGCGCACGGGCGTAAGCGGGTATCCGTCCTTCCATTCCATGTTCACGGGGTCCAGTTGCAACCCTGCCGACATCGCGGATGCTCGGTCGCGCACCCGGGGCAGTTGTTTCGATTTCCCCCGGGGAAGGAGTCTTCTCTTCAGAATGGTTTATCCGCGGAGACGACGCGTGCAGACGACGGAGAAACATCGCGGTCGCATCGTCCCCGATCCGGCTCCGCAACTCCCCGGCGATTTTCTCCGCATGCTCCCGGTCTGCCGCTCCATCGACAAAGGCGGCCTTCCGCATCTCCACCAGGGCGAGCTCGACGGAACGAAGGGTCCTGAAGAGCTTCCTGTCGACAGTACGCACAACGAGATCACAGAATTTCACCGCCATATGGTGTCCCTCGCGCTCCGCCATTGCGGTTATCATCTCTTCGAGGGCATCGGCCTCCAAAACGGGATCTCCCCCGAGGACCCGGGTTGCGTCCGGAGCATAACGCCTGTAACGATGAAAGAAATGATTCGTGATCAGTAATTCGGAGACAAGGTTAAGATTGAGCCTGGCCAGGAGCGGATGAAGACGCCGCGCAAGCCCTTTTTCAAACTCGTAGAAATCAGAGAAGGAACCCTGGCGCAGGAGCCTCGAAATGCGCCGCGCCAGGCCGTACCGTGGAATATTCAAGAGCATGCGGTTTGAACCGGAAACGAGTCGATCAATGGCCTCGTCCCTGGCGCGGGGATTCTTCAAGAATTCCGCCGCGAACGCCTCGTCGTTATGGTGCCTCTTTTCCATCATTCAACCATATGTGCATGGACCCATCCCGCAATAACCTGTAGCTCCATGCGGGCCGGCATCGCGATAGTATCCCAGACAGAATATTTCTACAATAAAAAAACAATATGAAACATGCTTTGCCTGGTGATAAATACCTCTTCCTGAGGGAAATATTCTTGACAGCCGCCCGGATGGACGGTTCTATCATTGCCCGTACAGGCACTGTTGACAGTGATACCATGCGCTCCTGCGTCAATCTGAAACAATAATGGAGGCTCTGAGGCATTATGGAACCATCCGCCCGCGAACACTGGGGGTCGAAACTGGGATTCGTTCTCGCCGCGACGGGATCGGCCCTGGGCCTTGGAAACATATGGAAATTCCCCTACCTCGCGGGTGCGAACGGCGGGGCGGCCTTCGTCCTGGTATACCTTGCATGCATCCTCGTCCTGGGCCTGCCCATCATGATTGCCGAGCTGGTCATCGGGAGACACACCGGGAAAAACCCCGTCGGCGCCTTCAGGTCGATCGGAGGCGGAAAATGGACCGGCGTGGGGTACATGGGGGTTCTCACGGGATTCCTCATCATGACCTTCTACAGCGTCGTCGGCGGATGGACCATCGGGTACATGGTGAAAAGCGCCACGGGAGCGATCTCTGCAATAACGGACATAGAATCTTCGGGAGAGCTCTTCAATACCTTCAGCGCCAACGCAT
>CAZKPR010000297.1:0-3436 GCA_964554685.1 uncultured Leptospirales bacterium
ATTCCCGGAATTTCTCGCCCTGGTGAAGCGGCGGGGGGTGGCCGTCATCGCCTACACCTTCGCCTCACTGGTGGCCGCCGCGGCGGTCTTCGCGCCTGTCCTGATGGTGGTGCGCTACGCCGCGGGGATTACCCGGGCGGCCCAGTGGAATATCGCGGCGGCCTCCCCCAAGGCGTTCATGCCGCTCATCCGTCCCTCGTACGTGAGCGATGTCCTGGCGGCGCTCATGCCGAGCACGGACCCCCTGGCGGCGTTCCAGAAATACGGGAGCAGCATCTTCAGCTATGTCGAATTGCTCGGCGTCGTTCTGAAGATCGCCTACGGCATTGTTATCGTCGCCCTGGCCGCCATTATCCTGTCGTTTTTCCTCAATCTCCTCTCATACTGGTACGGGCGGATCAGGGACAGCCGGTAGGCGGGGCAGCCAGTTACTGGGCAGGGATAAAAAAACTGACGTGTCAGTATTTTTCTTGACGACATGAGGGGGCCGGTCATTATGGCAATAATCCCCTGCAGGCTCGCCATGTAACGCCCACGCGGACAACGCACGGGGAAGAAGCACCCTGGTCGAGGTGTGTCATGAAATCACGATTCCTCTTCATTGTTGCCATCTGGTTCCTCTGCTGCGCCTCGCGTCTCCTTGCGGGGGAAAGCGTGCGGGTCGACGGAGAATTTGAAAGGGTGAAAATCGTCCCCCGCATGGAATTCATCGAAGACGCGACAGGGGGGATGACCCTCGACGAGGCGATCAGATCCGGGGACTGGCGGTCATCGGGGGCCGATTCCTTCAACTTCGGGTTCACGAAATCGGCGTACTGGTTCCGCTTCTCTGTGGAGTGGCGCCCCGGCGCGCCGCGCATCCTGTTCCTCGAGCTTTCGTATCCCCTCTTCAATTCCGTGGAGCTCTACGCGCCGTCGGACCGCGGCTACCTGCCGCCGGTGCGGCTCGGCAAGGATTTCCCGTTCCGCCACCGGAAGATCGTCGACAAGAATTTCATCTTCGAGATCGATAACGAACGTACCGACACCCGCACCTACTACATGAGGATACGCACCGAGAGCTCGCTGAATTTTTTCGCGACCCTCATGACCCGTGACGCCTACCTCGCGGGCATCCAGCGAACGCTTCCCGTGATCTGGATCTACTATGGCCTCATGATCATCATGGTGGTCTACAACCTCTTCATCTTCTTCGCGAGCCGCGACCGGAGCTACCTGCTCTACGTCCTCTTCATCGGCTCCTACATTCTTTTCCAACTGAGCCTGAACGGCTACTCCTTCCAGTACCTCTGGCCCGAGGCCCTCTGGTGGAGCGCCCACGCCATACCCTTCTTCATCTCAACGTCGATCCTGCTTGTCGCGGTGTTCATCCGGGATGTCCTGGAGATCAGGCGGTTATCGAAAAATCTCAATCGCCTCTATCTCTTCGTACTCTTTCCCGTCCCGGCGATCTGGGCCGTCATGAGCCTGGTCGTCGAATATGCCCTTGCCATCAAGGGCGCCACGGTCATGGTGGGCATGCTCACGGCGGGAATTTTCTTTTCTGTCTTGATAGCCCTGCTAAGGAAATCAAGGCCTGCACGTTTCATCACCGGTGCGTTTTTTGGCATTACCCTCGGCATCCTCGCCTACGTGCTGAAGACCTTCGGCGTGCTTCCCGAGATGTTCATCACGGAGTGGGGGGTCCAGATCGGGTCCTCCCTCGTGGTGGTGATCCTCTCCCTCGCCCTGGCGGACAAGATCAACACCATGCGGCGCGAGATGAAGGACCTCCTCGACGAGCAGAAGGAGAATGAAAGGATAGCCCGGGACAGGGCGGCGTACCTTGAGGGGATCGTGGGCACGGCGACGGGGCTCACGCGTGAATTCATCCAGGTGAGCGACCGCCTCGGGGAGGTGGCGCACAATTTTTCGGGACTTTCCATGGAGCAGGCCGCCACGAGCGAGGAGATGTCCTCGACCTTCGAAGAGCTGACCGCCTCGGTGGAAACCATCTACCGGTCCACCATGATGCAGAAGGAGGAGGGTGAAAAATCGAAGGAGCTCGTGGAGGAGCTGAGCGCGGCGCAGAAGGGCCTCATCGTCCAGAGCCAGAAGGTGGAAGAGAACATCAGGGGCATTCTCACGAGCGCCCGGGAGGCCGGCGAGAGCCTCACGGGCATGACCGGAATGATGAACATCATCAACGCCGGGGGAAAGGAGATCACGACGTTCATCGCCATGATCGACGATATATCCGACAGGATCAACCTCCTGTCGCTGAACGCCGCCATCGAGGCCGCCAGGGCGGGCGATTACGGCAAGGGCTTCGCCGTGGTCGCCGACGAGATCGGGAAGCTGGCCCAGGCGACGTCGGACAACTCGAAGCAGATATCGCGGCAGATATCGAAGATCATTTCGGACATCGACGAGGGCACCAGGATCGTCAACGCCACCCGGGCGTCCACGGACGGCATTTTCAGCATGGTGAACGAGGTGGGGCGCGGCGTCGACTCCGTGCGGGACCTGATGACGAAGCAGAGCCGGGCACTGGACCTCGTCATCAGGCAGGCCGAGGTGATCGACCGGATGTCGAAGGAGATCGTGGCTTCAACGAACGAACAGAACAACTCGATGGAGCAGACCATCAGGACCATCTCGCGGCTTTCAGAGATGGCGCAGGAGATCGCCCAGGGCAACACACTGATCATCAATTTCTCAAACGTGATACACGAGAAGGCGATCGAGCTCGACGGCGTTATCAGGGTTTCCGAATGACGCCCCCGGTCTTTCCCGGGGAAGAGATTTTCTTCACGTAGATCCCCTTGTCCGGCTCCGTGGGGCACTTGTATTCGCAGATGGCGCAGCCGATGCAGAGCTCCGGCACCACCACGGGCTGCTTCACCCGCACCCCCTTCACGACGGTCTCGACGAGACGGATGGCCTTGTCGGGAACGGGACAGTGCTCCTCGCAGACGATGCAGTTTTTCCCCTTGGCGTAGGGAATGCATATCTTCTTGTCGAACACCGCGATGCCGACCTGGAGGCGCTGTTTTTCAGGGACCGCGAGCTCCCGGATCGCCCCCGTGGGGCATACCCGGCCGCAGAGGTTGCAGGGGTACTCGCAGTAGCCGCGGCTGGTGTCGAAGCGGGGCGCCCAGGCTGCGCCGGGGCCCTCCGAGAAGGGGGCGGGCTGGAGCAGGTTCGTGGGGCAGACCTTCATGCAGTTCCCGCACCGGATGCAGCGCTGGATGAATTCGGCCTCCGGCAGTGAGCCCGGGGGTCGCAGGTTCGCCGCCGTGCCGCTACGGAGACGCTTCGCCCGGGGCGCCGCCGGCAGGGAGGCCCGGAGCGCTCCAAGGACGCTTCCGATTCCCAGGAGGATGAACCGGCCCCGGGTCAGGGTGGGGCCTCCACCGCCGTCCCGGTCCGGAGTCCCGCCAACGGGGGTCTTCTT
>CAZKPR010000298.1:0-2466 GCA_964554685.1 uncultured Leptospirales bacterium
CAGTACTAGGAATGGCAAGCGGGGCGCCCCGGTGGGCGGGAAGAAGAAATACCAGAAGTAAGTAGTAAAGCGTGAAAGGCAATAAAACCAAAACCCGGAAAAAGGAAAAAAGGGTCGTCCCCGTCGGTAAGGCGTTTGTACAGGCAACCTATAACAATACCATAATAACCCTCACCGATATGCAGGGAAACGTGATCGCATGGGCATCCGCCGGCGGCGAGGGTTTCAAGGGATCAAGGAAATCGACACCCTTCGCGGCGCAGATGGCCGCGAAAACCGCGGTGAAAAATGCGATCGACAATGCCGGTCTTCAGACCGTTGAAGTATTCGTAAAGGGTCCCGGCATAGGCCGGGAGGCGGCCGTGCGGTCACTGTTCCAGTCCGGCCTGAACGTGACTAGGATCAAGGACGTGACCCCGGTGCCGCATAACGGGTGCAGGCCCAAAAAGAGAAGAAGAGTATAACGGAGTAACGTATTATGGGAAGATATACCGGACCTCGGTGTAAATTATGCAGACGTGAAATGACGCCTCTCATGCTCAAGGGGCAGCGATGCCTGACGGACAAATGTCCCGTCAAGGGTAAGAAGAAGTATCCTCCGGGACCGCCCAGAAAAAGACGCGCGAAGATGTCCGATTATGCCGTCCAGCTCAGGGAAAAGCAGAAAATCAGGAGAAGCTACGGGCTGCTTGAAAAGCAATTCCGGCTTCTCTTCCAGGATGCCCTTCAGAAGAAGGGCGTCACGGGGGACAACCTGATGTCGCTTCTTGAACGCCGTCTTGACAACGTGGTCTTCAGGATGGGCTTTGCCTCGTCAAGGTCCCAGGCACGGCAGCTGGTGAGGCATAAACACGTGCTGGTGGACGGTAAAACCGTCGATATCCCGTCTTTCAGGGTGAAGGAAAACAATGTCATCAGCGTCAGGGAAAAGTACGCGATGAACGCAATGATAGACGACTCGATCAAGCTTGCCAAGGCGATAGACTCGGTACCCGGCTGGATGGAGGTCGATTTCGAGAAGAGGAGCGGTAAAATCGTGCGACTCCCCGTTCGGGAGGATCTCACGACAAGCTTCAATGATCAGCTTGTCATCGAGCTCTATTCGAAGTAATCCCGAATTTCTGTGCCGCATTATTAACGGAGGTGGAAATGGCTCCACGAAACCTGCTCAAGGGCTTTAAGAGACCGAGTAAAATAACGTTTGAACATGATGAGTTGAAACCGGACTACGGACGATTCATCGCTGAGCCCATTGAAAAAGGCTATGGTTTGACGATCGGTAATTCCCTGCGCCGCGTGCTCCTGTCGTCGATTGAAGGTGTGGCGATAACGGCCATCAAGATCGAAGGGATACCCCATGAGTTCGACACGATCCCCGGCGTGTACGAGGACGTTACCCGTGTCATACTCAACCTTAAGAAGCTGAGATTCAAGTATTCCGGTGAACTGCAGAAGGTTCTTCATATAAAGAAGACGGGACCCGGTGAGCTCCGGGGCGAGGATTTCAACGTGGATTCGGAAGTCGAGGTCATGAACAAAGACCTGGTAATCGCCACGATGAACGAAGCGGCCACGATCGACATGGAAGTGCAGATCGAGCGGGGAAGGGGGTATGTCCCCGCCGAGGTCAACAAGTCAAACCCAGAGGCGGTGGGGGTAATCCCCATCGATTCGATATTTTCGCCGATTAAAAAGGTCAACGTGAAGGTCGAGGACACCCGCGTCGGCCAGAGGACGGATTTCGACAAGCTCATCATGGAGATATGGACCGATGGATCGATATCCCCCGAGGACGCCATCGCCATCGCGGCGAAGATAATAAAAGAGCACATGACCATTTTCATCAATTTCGAGGAAGAGCTCGAGGAAGAGGTCGAGGAAGTCGATGAAAGCATCGAAAAGATGAGAACTCTCCTGGCCAAATCGATTGATGAGATTGAACTTTCCGTCAGAGCGTATAACACCCTGAAGAGCCAGGATGTTTCCACCCTCGAGCAGCTCGTTAAAAAAACCGAGGACGAGCTGAAGAAATCGAAGCACTACAGTGATTTGGTGCTGGGTGAGATCAAGTCAAAACTTGATTCGTTGCACCTGAGCTTGGGATTAAAGGATTAACGAGGTCGCAGATGAGGCACAGGAACAGCGTAAAACAGCTCGGCAGGACACACTCTCACCGGAAGGCGATGTTCGCCAACATGGTGACGTCTCTGTTCCGGCATGAAAGGATAGTCACCACCCGCGTCAAGGGGAAAGAGCTCAAGAGGATATCCGAGAGGCTGATAACCCGGGCGAAGAAGAATATCGCCATGGGCGGATCCGATGAAGCAAGGCAGCTGCACAACAAGCGCGAGGTGATGAAGGTCATCAAAGACAGGGACATCGTGAAGAAGCTCTTCGAGGATATCGCGCCCCGCTTCATGGAGCGCAAGGGCGGATATACGAGAATGTATCTTCTCGGCCAGAGGC
>CAZKPR010000298.1:2476-3415 GCA_964554685.1 uncultured Leptospirales bacterium
CGACGCCGCTGAAATGTCGATCGTGGAGCTCGTGGAAAGAAAGGCTCTGCCCAAGAAGTCGGATGAAAAGGGAAAAGAGGCAGGCAAGGAAACACGGAAGGAAAAGAAGGTAAAGCCGAAGGCCGGGGCGAAGAAGGAAGAGCCGAAGGAAGCGAAAAAAGAAACGCCGAAAAAAGCAAAGGCAAGCGCTGAAAAGGAAAAAAAGGGAAAGCCGGCTGAAAAGAAAAAAGGCGGCGAGAAGCCCGATAAAGCGAAAAAGGATAAATGACACGTTGAACAGTGGCGCATGAAAAAGCCGGATAGTTACATCCGGCTTTTTTCGTGTCCGCATTACCGTGAGTTCAGCCCCCCGCCGTGCCCCCGGGGACTTTCCCCAGCTTTTTCAATTCCACGCTGTGGATGAGGCCGAGATTGTCATTGGCGTCAACCTTGTACTCCTCGGGGATCCTGTCGTCATACACGGGGATGATCGAACCGTGATGGATGTTGTACTTGACGAGGCTTTTGCCCAGTTCGTTGATGTTTTTCGTCCTGTGTATTTCTATGCCGTTCTGCTTGGCTTCCCTGCATATCATCACGACGCTGGCGAATTTCGATATAATGAAATTTATGTTGTTCGGGGTGATATTCTTCCTCTTCCTGAGCATCGCGATTTCGGGTTCTTCCATGATCTTCTTCGCCTGATGGTATTTTTTGTAACCCTGGCGGAGATACGATTCGATGCGCTGTCGATCATGGAAGAGATGATACTTTTCAGGGTCATAGGGCTTCACGTCCCGCAGCGGGTCATAGGGCTTCCTGAAATATTCCCCGAAGCCGCTCTTCTTGCTGTATTCGATCAGGATGTTGAACGAGTCCTTGGATGTCGAGTCGAGGATTTCCTTCGTGCGCTTCAGGTACATGTTGCCGATGGATTCCAGGAGGAGTATGAGGTCCATC
>CAZKPR010000299.1:0-3390 GCA_964554685.1 uncultured Leptospirales bacterium
AATATCGGCTACGACGAGGTGCAGTATCGCTTCAGGTCGCTCTTTAAAAAAACCGAATGGGCCGAGAAGCTGGGATCCTTTCGAGGGGTTCTGGCGAAGAAAAAAATGCGGGGCAAACATGACTACAACATTATCGAGCTTCACCATGACCGCGACGACCGCCGCGTCGAACTCGCGGTCTACTTGATGAACCTTGTCCCGGAAACCTACGTGCGCGAAAAATGGGAGGAGTACAGCCGCCGCCTTGACCTTCCCGCCATGCGGGAGACCGCGGACGGCGTAACCGCGCGTGACCCCGGGGAATCGGGGACTGCCATACGCGACCTCCGTCGCGACGATGGGGATACCGCCGCTGCGTTTTCGCCTCTACCGGAGGGATTGGCCCCGGGCCGGTCCGGGGGGTTCCAGGAGGTGGACATCACGTCCAAGAGGACCATTCGTCCCGGGACGCTTTTCCTGCTTTTCCTGGGCGGTCTCCTCGTGTGGATAGGGTTCTTTGCGAGGGATGACAGGCCCCTTAATTTCATCGCCGTGGGGGCCTTCGGCTCAGTCATGGGGGGGTGGGTGATACTCTACACCCTCTTTGACCTGCTGACGACGCAGAGCCTGCGATTCATGGCTGACAGGGTGGTCCTTTTCCGGAAGACCCCCTTCGGCCGAACGAAGGGCAGGAGCGTGTACGCGGGACAGGTCAGGGACGTGCGCGTGGACCTCGGCACGGTGCACCGCGTCAACGCCCTCGTCATCGACGCGGGAAAGAACAGCCTGCAGATGGGCCACGGCCTCCCGATGGAAAGCCTCCGCTGGCTGCGCGACTTCACGATCGAAAAAATCAGGGCGTCCTGAGGGACCTGCACGCACTCCGTCGCGCACCGTGCAGTCCCCCCTCTGTTTGCGCTTCCCATGGAGAGTGCCGCTACCGGATGATTGGCCGGATGCGATGTCACGTATGGATTGCGCGCCATGGTCAGCAGGGTCCCGCGGAAGGGTATACCCGCCAGGGCTTCCCGCCGGCAATAAATGCTCGACAGGGGGATGCCGATGGGTATAATGATTTTAACCAGGATACTTTCATCCTGCCAATCACGCATGCCTCGAGGAGCAGATATGAATTCTTCCAGAGCCGACGTGTCCCCTTACCGCTGGGTTGTGCTTGTCCTCTTCATGCTTCCGGCCATATCCACGCAGATACAGTGGATCACCTTCGCTCCCATTGCCAAGGACGCGGCGGCATTCTACACGGGCGGTGACGCCGAGGCGATAGACATGCTTGCCGTGGTGTTCATGCTGGCCTACATTCCGATCTCGTTCCCCGCTTCATGGTGCATCGACCGGTTCGGCCTGAAATGGGGCACCGGCATCGGGGTCATCATACTGGGCCTTTCGGGTTTCCTGCGCATTTTTGCCCCTGACTACGCCTGGCTCCTCGCGCTTCAGATCGGGTGCGCCATAGGACAGCCCTTCGTGCTCAATTCATTCAGCAAGCTTTCCGCCAACTGGTTTCCCCGGGAAGAGGAAGCCCTCGCCACGGGATTGATCACCATGTCGCTTTTCCTCGGCCTCGCGGCTGCCATGTTCGCGGGGGATTTTATCCTCGCGTATTACCGAAACCTGGGGGACCCGCGACAGGGGATCGATATGATCCTGAAGATGTACGGCATATTCTCCCTGGCGGGCATGGTCCTCTATCTCCTGCTGGTGAAGGACAAACCTGAAACGCCGCCGAACCCGATAGCCGCCGAAAGGAAAGTCTCGATGCTTATCGGGATACGGTCCCTCTTCAGGAACAGGGACTTCCTCTACCTGACGGGAGCCTTCTTTATCGGGCTCGGTGCGTTCAACGCGATTTCCTCGAAAATTGATTTTATTTTCAATCGTCCCCTCGATATCGAATCATCGCTCGCTCCCGGGATTATCGGCGGCCTGTTGATCGTGGGCGGCCTCTTCGGCGCCGTGATCATCTCCGCCCTTTCAGACAAATTCCGGAAGCGCAGGTTGTTCCTGGTATTGACCATGGTAACGGCCATTCCCTTTACGCTTATTCTGAACTATCTCCCGCTTATCGTGCCCCTTGGAATCACGGCCTTCGCCTTCGGCTTTTTTCTCGTTTCCGCGCTTCCCGTGGGACTAACCTACGCCGTGGAGAAAACACATCCCGTTCCCGAGGCAACATCCAACGGCATCCTCATGCTGAGCGGCCAGGTGAGCGGCATCATTTTCGCGCTGTTCTTCAACATGCTGGCGATCTGCGCCCTGTTTATCGTGGGCCTCTTCTGTGCCATCAAGTTATCGGAAATATCCAGGAATTGAATCAGCACGGGGAATGACGGGCCGCCGGAAACAGGAACATTCAATGGAAGGGAAAGGGCCCCGGAAAGCCGGGCGGGTGTCGCGTTCCCAACGACTCTTTTCCCTGACGCATGGCCAGATCGCGAAAAGAATCAAGAGCCGGTTTTTTCTCCCCCGTTTCATGCGGGACATCAGACAACAGGGCCTGGGGGATTTCATCGACGGGAACAGGCTCACCCTTTACACGGACGGCGACGCCTTTTTCGAGAGCTTTTTCGGGACCATCGGGAACGCCCGCCTCAGCATCAATCTTGAGACCTATATCTTCAACAGCGACGAAGTGGGCTGGAAGACGGCGCGCCTGCTGGTTAAGAAGGCCCGGTCGGGGGTCGAGGTGAACGTGATCTACGATGCCGTGGGCTGCATCGCCACTTCGCCGGCCATCTTCAGCTACATGCGAAGGGGCGGGGTGGAGCTCGTGGAGTACCACCCCCTCCTGCCCTGGAGAAAGTACTGGAATATCACCCTGAGGGATCACCGGAAGATCCTGGTGGCGGACGGAACCACCGCCTTCGTCGGTGGAATGAATATTGGCCTGGAGTATGCCGGGAAAAAGATGGGGGGACAGAACTGGCGGGACACCCACATGAAGATAGAGGGGCCGGCGGCCAGGAGCATTGAGTATTTTTTCATGGAGAACTGGCATCGCCAGGGCGGAGCCGTAATGGATATAAGCAGGCATTTCGCCCCGGTACGGAAGAAGGGCGACAGGCTGGTCATGACGTTGAGCAGCACCTCAAGAAGGGGCATCAAGCCTATCCAGGTCGCCTATACCGCCGCGATACGGAGCGCCCGCAGGTCCGTGTATATCACCAACGCGTATTTCATACCGGACAGGAAGATCTTCAGGGCCCTTGTCGGGGCAGCCAAGCGGGGAGTGGATGTGCGCCTGATACTGCCGGGTAAAAGCGATCTGCGGGTGGTGCAGCACGCCAGCAGGTACCTCTACAAGCGCTATCTCAGGAACGGCATCAGGGTGTTCGAGTACCAGGAAAACATTCTTCACGCAAAGACGGCCGTTATCGACGGCCTCTGGTCCAC
>CAZKPR010000300.1:0-3380 GCA_964554685.1 uncultured Leptospirales bacterium
CGTCGACCCGTCCGAGCGGGCCCTGGGCGCCCTCCGGAAGCTCTCCGCGCTCAGCCCGCTCAGCGCGGCATGGGCCTCGAAGAGGATCTCGATGTTTTTCCTTCCGCTGAAGGAACCCATCTCCGGCGCCACCTCGAAGACCGGCACGTGGCCGAGGGGAACGCCCCTTACTATGGCGATCTCCTTGAGGGCGGAGAGCTTCCGGAGGGCGCCCAGGGCCCGCTCGGACGGGTCGACGATCCGCACGATGTCGCAGGCATTCTTCCTGCACTTCACCGCCAGCGCCGTGATGAAGCCGATAAACGTTGAATCCATGTAGTCGCAGCCGGCCAGGTCGATATAGATCCTCTTCATGTCGCGGACCTTCTCGATGTACGGAAGCAGGCACTCGTTGAGGGCGAAGGTGTCGGCCGCCCGTATCTCTCCCACGGCAACCACGCGGATCACGTCGTCCTTGATGCCGAAGCTCAACGAGTTTCTGGAGTCATTGGCCATGATCGCGCCCATCCCCTTCGTGCGAAACCGGACAACCCCGTGCACACGACAATCACCGCGGGGAATTGAGGAGCGCCCCGCGGTTTCTCCTCCATACGGTCTGCCACGGAATGAATTATGGCCGGAAAATTCGGCACTGTCAAGTAAAAGTGCGTCCCTGCCTTCACCGCCATCAGGAAATGACGCCAAAGGTGATTATCCGACGCTTCACGGCACGGTGAAGACGGGGGACGCAGCGGTCCACCGGGGCCTAAAAAAAGTGGTTGCGCAAATTTACCGACCCGGCGATAACTTCACGACACGAGGTAAGGAATGGGAAGGCTCAGCGACATCGTATCTTTCATCGAGCGTGACGTTAAGACCGGCGTCGTCATCGAGCCTGAAAAGAGGCTCCCGAAGCTTCGTGAAGGGGTCCTCGACGTGGTGCGCACCTACAACCCGCGCACCATCATCAAGGCGGGAATCGGCCGGGGGGATCTCCTCATGGAAATCGCCAGGAATTCAGCGGCCTATATCGCCGTGGTGGAGCCTTCAATGCCCCTCATCCGCTCCTTCATCGACGCCCACGCAGGCGACCCCGCCCTTGAGAGGATCCGCTTCATCAACGGGGAATTCAACGAGCTGCCGGTCGATTACTACTCCGCGGACCTCCTGGTAAGCGTGGACTACCTCGAGTTTCTCGAGTCGGGAAGGGTCCTCGACGAGTTTCGCCGCGCCCTCCAGTTTGACGGGATACTTTTCATCGCCGGCATCGTTCTCGAGGACGAGGACATCGAGGGAATCTACGACGATTTCATGAAGGCGGCCTTCCCGCTCCACAACGACTACTATCTCCGCGACGACCTGAAGACGATGCTGGGCCTCAAGGAGTTCACCTTCATCAAGGGCTCCATCGAGCGGTTCGGCACCGACCTCGCCGCCCTGGTGCAATACTTTTCTTCGTCCTTCGGCGAGCCCCAGGAACCTCCCGCTATTCTCGAGGAACGACGCGAGGATTTCACCCGTCTCTACGGGCTCGAGGGCACGACAATCGCCGAACCATATTACATCAGCATTTTCATGAGGGAAAAGCCGAAAACCGCGTAGCGTCCCGCAGGCGTGCACGCCGGATTGTCCCGAAAGGAAATCAAGTGGAATTTATCGTCACGCCATCCAGGCTCGGGGGCACCGTCGCCATTCCCGGCTCGAAGTCACACACCATACGGGCCCTGGCCTTCGGCCTCCTGGCCGGGGGGGAATCCTGCATCGCCTCCCCCCTCGATTCATCCGACACGCGCTCCTGCCTCGCCATGGCGCGCTCCTTCGGCGCGGACGTTGCGGAGAATGATGACACGTGGAGTATCGGGGGACTGGGGGGACGGATCCCCGCCCCCGGCGACGTGATCGACGTGGGCAACTCGGGGACCACCCTCTACATCGGAATGGGCATCGCGGCCCTGGGGGAGGGACGAACGGTCTTCACCGGGGACGCCCAGATCCGGAGTCGCCCCGCCGGGGGACTTCTCGACGCCCTCGCGAGCCTGGGGGTTGAAGCCTTCTCAACCAGGGGAAACGGAATGCCTCCCCTGGTGGTGGGCGGAGGACTGAAGGGTGGACGCGCCCGCGTCGAGGCCGTGACATCCCAGTACCTCACCTCACTCCTCATCGCCGCCCCCCTGGCGGAACGCGACACCCTGATCGAGGTGCCCCTGCTCAACGAGAAGCCCTACGTCACGATGACCCTCTCCTGGCTCGACCGGCTCGGAATAAGATATGCAAACGACGATTACCGCTCCTTCATGATACCGGGAAGCCAGGGATACCGCGGCTTCAACGTCCGCATCCCGGCGGATTTCTCATCGGCAACCTTCTTCATGGTCGCGGCGGCGGTGACCGGTTCCGAACTCCTCCTGGAGGGGCTTGACTGGAACGATACCCAGGGGGACCGCGAGGCCTTGACCATACTCGAGGAGATGGGCGTCGCCGTCGAAATCGGCGAAGGGGCCATCCGGGTTAAGGGCGGATCCCTGAAAGGAGGGACCTTTGACCTGAACGCCATCCCGGACGCCCTTCCCGCCCTTGCCGTGGCGGGGTGCCTGGCCCGGGGAGAGACCCGCCTGGTGAACGTGCCCCAGGCGCGCCTCAAGGAAACGGACCGAATCAGGGTGATGCGCGAGGAGCTTTCGAAGATGGGGGCCGATATCAATGAACTGCCGGACGGACTCGTTATCCGCGGCGGCGCGCTCCGTGGCGCCCGGGTCAACGGCCGCCACGACCACCGCGCCGTCATGGCCCTGGCCGTGGCGGGCCTTGCCGCACGGGGGGAAACCGTCGTGGAGACCGCGGAATCAGCCGCGGTGACCTTCCCTGGCTTCAGGGACCTCATGGCCTCCATCGGGGCCGATATCAGGACAGGAGCGTGACGACATGGCGGTGCGGGGGATACGGGGCGCGACCACGACGACGGCCAACACGAAAGAGGAAATCGTCGAAAAGACCCGGGAACTCATCGAGGAGATGGTGCGGCTGAACGAAATCGAGATCGAGGATATCGCCTCCGCCATCTTTTCCGTGACCGACGATCTCGACGCCGAGTTCCCCGCCGTGGCGGCACGAAATCTCGGGTGGCTCCACACGCCCCTCTTCTGCACGATGGAGATCCCGGTGCCGGGAAGCCTCCGAAGCTGTGTCCGGGTCCTTCTCCACGTCAACTCGGAAAAAACCCAGGAGGACATGAGGCACGTGTATCTCCACGAGGCAAAACGCCTCAGGCCCGACCTCGGCACGAGCGATGTGGACAGGTTCTACGTGTCGAATACCTAGCCAAGGGACGGCAACTGCGGAACCACGCAAAAATGGGCGCCGGTCAGCGCCCCTTTTTTTATAAAGATCGAATGTTTTTCTCC
>CAZKPR010000301.1:0-3377 GCA_964554685.1 uncultured Leptospirales bacterium
ATTATCGAGCCGATTCGTAATTTCGTTCTCTGGTGCCTCATGACCATCAACAGGCCCATAGGGAACCTGGGATGGGCCCTCGTGATCTTTTCTCTTCTGACGAAGATCGTCTTCATGCCCCTCACCATCAAATCGACTGAATCGATGAAAAAGATGCAGCAGCTCACTCCAAAGCTGAACGAGCTGAAGGCCAAGTACAAGGATAAGCCGGACCAGATGCAGAAGGAAATGATGAAGCTCTACCGGGATAACAAGGTGAATCCCATGGGGGGTTGTTTTCCGCTGCTGCTTCAGATGCCCTTTTTTTTCGCCCTGTACAGTGCCCTGATCGATTCGATCGACCTCTGGAGGGCTCCCTTTATCCTCTGGATGAAGGATCTTTCGATGCCCGATACGGTATTCACCTATTCCGGATTTAATCTCAATATTCTTCCCATTCTCATGACCGCGTCGACGTTTCTTCAGCAGAAGCTGACGACCGTTGATACGGGGGGCCAGCAAAAAGCGATGATGATGATAATGCCCTTCATGTTCATTTTCATCTTCTGGAGCATGCCATCTGGCCTGGTTCTCTACTGGGCGCTGCAGAACCTGTTTCAGATACTGCATCAGCTGTTCATCAATTATCGCGCGAAGAAGAAGAACGCTGAAGCCTGAGCGGGTCGTAAAGAAATTGTTGCCGTCCTCCGGCATGAAGGAGATGGGTCTAAACTATCAGGAGGCAGATCATGAAGGTTATTGAACTTGAAGGACGAACCGTCGAGGAAGCCACGAAGAAAGCGATGGCAGAGCTGGGTATTGCCGATTCCTCGAAGGTTACCATAGATGTTATCGACGAGGGGAAAAGCGGGATCTTCGGTTTCGGCGTATCAAGGCCGGCAAAAATCAGGCTGTTTTATAATGTCGACACGAAGGATATTGGCGATACCATCAGGGAAGTGCTTGCCGCCATTTTCAGCAAGATGGAGCTTGATTGCAGCATCGCTGATCTCAAGGAAGGTGAATCCAAGGTGTACGTGGAGCTGGAAAGCAAGAATAGCTCGGGGCTGGTGATCGGAAGAAAAGGCAAGACACTGGAATCGCTCCAGTTCATGGTGAACCTGATCGTAAATCACAAATGCGGAAGCGATAAGAAGATCATTCTTGACATTGAGTCGTACCGCGCGAAGAGGGAGCGGGCGCTCAGGAAAATGTCTAAGGACATCGCCTTCAAGGTAATAAAATCCGGACGGCCCTGGACGCTCGAGCCGATGAACCCATTTGAGCGCAGGTTGATTCACCTCACACTCCAGAACGACACGCGGGTGACCACGAAGAGCGAAGGCCAGGGCATTTACCGAAAAGTCACCATCATGCCCAGGCAGTGACGGAGCCCGGTGATGGACGATACCATTTGCGCTCCCGCCACGCCGCCGGCGCAATCATCCATCGCCATGATCCGCATCAGCGGCCCCGGTACATATGCGGCCCTCGAGTCGATATTCAGCAGGGCTGATAAGCTGGAGCCGCGATCAGCTGTTTTCGGAAGCATTCATGACAATGGAAAAACTATCGATGATGTAATCGCGGTTTTCTACCGGGGGCCCTCGAGCTATACGGGAGAGGATATGGCGGAAATATCCTGTCACGGCAATCCGCTCATCACAGGGGCCATCATAAGAGTACTGAATGTTCAGGGCATCAGGCTTGCCGAACCTGGTGAGTTCACGCGTCGCGCATTCCTGAACGGCAAAATCGATCTTACCGGTGCCGAAGCGATTAACCAGATTATCGCCGCCAGGAGCGAGTGGGAAATCGAAACTTCACTGCGGCAGATGCATGGTTCACTGAAAACGAAGATAGATGAAGTAAGGCGTTCTGTCGTTGATTTCAAAGCGGATATCGAGGCCGGCATAGATTTTCCTGAGGAGGATATTGAGCTTGCATCCGGTCAGGACGCGATCGCTGATGCCTCCAGGATTCAGAGGACGCTGGAGGAACTGCTTGAAGCGTGCCGTTCTGGAGAAAAGCTTTGCAAGGGGATCGATATTACCATAACGGGCAGGCCTAATGTCGGGAAATCGAGCATATTGAACCTTCTTCTTAACCGTGAGCGGGCCATCGTGACCGGTATACCGGGGACCACCAGAGACGCGCTTCGTGAACCCTTCCAGATTGGCGGTATGCATGTCAATCTCATAGACACAGCGGGGATTGACACACCCTGTGATGAGATCGAGCGAATAGGTATCGATCTCAGTCATCGGTATATTGAGTCATCTAGCCATATCATTCTCGTGTTCGATGCATCTGCGGGATTACTTGATAACGACAAAAAGCTCCTCGCATCGACCGCGCATAAAAACAGGGTGATACTCATCAATAAGATTGACGCGGTGGAAAAGGAAGTTGTTGATAGGATGCAGCAATCAATACCAGTTATGACGATCCCTTTTTCAGCGAAGAATGGAACGGGCACGGGTGACCTCAAGAGGGCGCTTGAAATCCTCCTTCGGGAGGAGTTCACCTCGGCGGACAAGGGATTTGTTGCCGATATCCGCATTATAGGTCTCCTTGAGGGCGGTCTTGAAGCGGCGAGTCGAGTGGTAAATCTCGTAGAGTCGGGAGGTCCGGCGGAGATAATCGCATTTGAGCTCGGTACGCTGATGGAGTCGCTCGCTGAAATAACAGGCGAGATAACGCCTGATGAGGTGCTCGGCTCGATTTTCAGCAGGTTCTGCATCGGCAAATAATGAAGAGGGCGTAGAATTCATTGACTAGGCGGTATTTTTTGGTATATTTATTCTACATTAATATTGACATGCAACGTGAAAAATGAAATCCTTTGAGTAATTATTGAAAGCGGGTTTCGAAATTTTCAAGGAGGGTACGCGACGTAGTCCCGCCGGGCGTCTTGGCATTAATAATCGAAGTGGAAGATGTCCGGCGAGCAGGAAGGTCGTGGACTGCACCGGGGCGCGAGTTGTTCACATGGACAAAGACAGGCTCGATAAAACAAAAAAAAATATCGGCGTGACGAAACTTGACGAACAGACGAGAAAAGAACTGTTCGAAAAATTCGTCGATAGCGGCGGGAAGGTAATAGACGAAAAAACCGCCCGTCGACGGCTTACAATCGATCGGGAGCGCCAGAGGGAGCTGCTGAAAAAAGCGGAGAGCGACGCGGGCAGAAACAAAAAAAAGGAAGTGCGCGCGCGTCCAGAGCAGCATGAACAGAAGGCGGTGTCTGCACGGGGGGCTTCTTCGCAAGACAGTATCAGTTCACTTGCCCTCTTCTTTAACCGCCTGAAACTCAGAATAAAGCTGAAGACCTCCGGTGTGGCGGGTTTCAACGGCCATTATTTCAACAACAAATTCTTCAAGAAATTCAACGGTTC
>CAZKPR010000302.1:0-3364 GCA_964554685.1 uncultured Leptospirales bacterium
TGCTACAAGGTCGAGGCCGTGAAAAAATCATCCGACAGGATATACGAGAAGGTCATCCTTTTCGTCCGCAAATCGGATCATTTCGTCCTGGCGATACAGTTTTTCCAGAAGGGCAGGCTCCTGAAATACCTTCACAATTATGACATTCGAAACGTGGACGGTATACTGACACCCTTCAAGGCCGTCATGTATCTCCCCGGCGACAGGGGCAGGACCGAGATCCTCATGAAATCGGTGCGTTACAACGTACCGGTCCCGGACTCCGTGTTCAGCAGGGCGGCCCTGTGAAGATGTCTTACCGGGGACGCCGAATAATCCTATCCGCCCTCATCGCCTCCCTCGCCTTCGTGTCCATGGCCCTGGGCGATGACGGCGCCCTTGCCGAAGAAACCGGCGGTGAGGCCGTCGATGGCGGCGGCGAATCCTCCGGCATTTCCCGGTTCTTTCGTTTCGGCGGATACCTGGAATCTGAGAATTTCATAATGCCCGGCAGTGGCCTGAAAAAATACCAGTACCGCTATCTCTCCGGGACGATCGTCAGGATCAGAAGAAACGAGGAGCTGATCAACAAGATAGAAGCACACGGCTCCCTTGACATCCGCGCGGGAACGGACACCATCCACGCCAGGGCCGTTGTCCACGGGTACGCCTATCCCCGGAAAAACGGCACCTCCCACCTGGACAGCCGCGTCGTCCCGAGGGAGCTCTACATCCGCTGGCTCACGACTCACCTCAACCTCACGGTAGGGCGCCAGGTCATTCGCTGGGGCACCGCGGACATGCTTAATCCCACGGCCCTCTTCGCGCCCCCCGACCTTTCCGAGCTGGTTTTCAAGGATGACGACGAGCTCTACCAGGGGGTCTACGCCCTTTCGGCCACCCTGATCGCCGGAGTTTTTTCCCTGCAGCTCGTCACGGTCCCCATCGCCACGCCGACGGTCCTTCCCGACGCGCGGGGCCCCTGGGCCCTCCAGTTCCGAAACGCCTTCCACGTCATCCCCGTCCAGTTTTTTCCCCGGCAACCGGCCCTCCCCGCGACCGGGGGGAATATCTCCTGGGGCGGCAGGCTCTCCGGCACGGCCGGCCCTGTCGACTTTTCCCTCTCCGCCTACAGAGGCGTGGACCGGGACGTCCTGATACAGCCCAACGTCGATCCCCGGGTCCCCATCCCCACGGCCTATGTCGTTCCGAAATACCGGCGCCTCACTTCATTCGGATTCGACATCGCCGCCGCTGCCGGGGATTTCACCATCCAGGCAGAGGCCGCCTACTCCTTCGACAAGCACGCCGTTGAAAAGCCTTCGGGAGTGGGTCTCTTAAGGGCGGTGATCCGGCCGACACACTATATCAACGCCGCCGCCGGCGTCAACTGGCTCATTGACGGCGAGGATTTCAACATCACGCTGGAATTCAACAAGAGCGTGTATATCGAGGGTGAGTCCCGCTTCATCGAACCGTATCTATCGGATATCTTCGTCTGCCGCGTGGAGAAAAAGTTTCTCCGCGGGGCCCTCATCACGCGGGCACAGGGCCTGGCGACGCTCCGGGGCGATTTCCTCCTCATGCCGGCCATGGGCTACGATTTTCTAAACGGTCTCGTGATCGAGGCCGAGGGAGGCATTTTCGGCGGCCCCCTCGACACCCTCCTCGGCAGCTACCGTTCACGGGACCTTATCCGGCTCAGGGTGAAATACCAGTTCTAAAAAAAACTTTACAAATGAAGCGGCCGGTGATGATGCTCACTTCCGATGGGCGGGGAGACGCGCCACACCACGCGGAGCGTGAAGGGTCATGAAACAGGTTACGATTGTGGGGGCTACCGGCTTCGGTGGCCTCGGGCTCATCGAAATACTGCTCCGGCACCCCGGAATGAACATACGGCAGCTCGCGGCAAGAAAGGACGCGGGGAGGCCCGTGAGCCACGTCTTCCCGCACCTCCGCGGCTTCTGCGATCTCACGGTCGATCCACCCGAAAAGATAGATTACGACGGCATCGATGTCGCTTTTCTCTCCACCCCTGACCGCGCGGGAATGGGGATGATCGGCGAATTCAGCCGCAGGGGTATTCGCGTCATTGACTTCAGCGGCGATTTTCGTTTCTCCGGAGCCGATGACTACGCCGTCTACGCGCGAAACCGCGGGCTCGAGGAGCACCACCTCGCGCCCGAAACGCTTGCCCGATCGGTATACGGCCTGCCTGAGAAATACCGCGACCGCATACGAAAGGCCGAGATCGTGGGCAACCCGGGTTGCTTTGCCATCGCCATGATACTGGGGATTCTCCCCGCCGTGGAGTCGGGCCTTGCATCCCCCGGAACCATCATTTGCGACGGCGTTACGGGAGTGTCCGGGGCGGGAAAGAATTCCGGGGAGGCGAACCTCTATCCCCAGCGCCACGAAAACGTCAATACCTACCGGGAGGGAACGCACCAGCACCGCGTCGAGGTGGAGAACGTTATCAACTCGTCAGGCGGGGGGAACTACTCCGTGCTTTTTATCCCCCGCGTCGTCCCGCTCAACCGCGGCATACTCGTGGTATCCTACATGGATCCCGCCGGGGGGATCGCCGGTGACGCCCCCCTCGTGGAGGCCTACCGTGACTATTACCGGGACGCGCCCTTTGTCGAAATAACCGATCGATCCCCGCAGACCGCTGATGTGCGGGGATCGAACCGGTGTTCGATCCGTCCGATCTTCGATTCACGGACGGGGAAAATCGTCGTTATTTCGGCGATCGACAACCTGGTGAAGGGCCAGGCGGGAAACGCCGTCCAGTGCGCGAATATTATGCTCGGCCTGGGGGAATCCTCGGGGCTCATGGTGCCCGCATTTTACCCCTGACAGCACCGCGCTTCAGGGTTTCAATAACGCTTGACAGCGAGGGCAAAATATCACGCATATCCATTTCTGACGCGCTGAAGATGGAGCCCCCTCCCGGACCCGAGTGGAGGAATATAACAATTGAACGATCCGGCGGCCCGCATTCCCCCGAGGGAGCGCGGCTGATTTCAACCAGGAACACGAGATGCCTACGATTATAACGAAAGGAACGATCGCCTCGCCGGGTATACGTATCGGCAAAGCATACGTGTACCTCGGCGAGACCCTCATCATCCCGAGGTACCAGATCTCCGAAAACGAAGTCGACCGTGAACTCGAACGTTTTGAGAAAGCCGTCGAGGAGACGAAAAACGAACTGTCGGCGATCCAGGACCAGATATCCTCAAGCCTATCGAAGGAAATGGCGGATATTTTCACCAGCCACATCATGGTCCTTGAAGATCCACTGGTGGTGAACAAGGCCAGGGAGACGATCCTCCAGGAACGCAAAAACGCCGAGTGGGCCATCAATGACATTTCCCTC
>CAZKPR010000303.1:0-3352 GCA_964554685.1 uncultured Leptospirales bacterium
GCCCCATACCCCGGTTGGGGTAACCACCCCAAAGGTAAGGGTTTTTTTTTTTCCCCCCATGTTTTTAAAAAACATCTTCCTGCCGGATATGAAGAGCATGCCGTCCAGGATGAACCCCATGTCTCCCGTGTGGAGCCATCCGTCCCTGATGGTCGCCGCCGTGGCCTCCGGGTTCTTGTAGTAACCGGAGGTCAGGCTCGGGCTCTTCACGAGGACCTCGCCCACCTGCCGCTCATTCAGGGTGGCGCCGTCTTCTCCTGAAATCCTTACCTCCTGTCCCAGGAGGGGGTAGCCGACTGAAACCAGGTCAATGTATTCTTTCATGTTTTCGCTCTCGGTGTCCTCGGCGCGCTGTTCGAACTCGAGAACATCCCGCTTGAAACGCCGCGCCACCGTGGTGGCGTCGAGGGAGGGGAAGGTCGCCGCCAGGCTGTTTTCCGCCATCCCGTAGACGGGAAGAAATATGTCGTCCCTCAGGCCGGCGGGTCTGAACTTATCAACGAACTTCGTGAGGGTGCCGCGATCTATCGGCTCAGCTCCGTTCAGGGCCAGGCGCCACGAGGAGAGATCAAGCCGGCCCACGTCGTGATCGTCGATCCTGGTGACGCAGTAGTGATAGCCGAAGTTGGGCGCAACGCCCATGGTGACCCTGTATTTCGATATGTTCTCGAGCCACCAGATCGGTCGAAAGATGAAGGCCTCCGGCGACATCAGCACCAAAACCAGGTCCCAGTAAAGAGTGCTCAGGAATCCTCCTATGAGGCCCATATCGTGGTACATCGGAAGCCAGCTGATCCCCACGTCATCGGGCGTCATGCCGCTCGCCACGCCGATCCCGTGGATGTTGTGCAGAAGGTTCCTGTGCGAAAGCATGACGCCCTTGGGTTTCCCCGTTGTGCCCGAGGTATACTGGATGAGCGCCAGGTCATCCGGCCCCACGACGGGAAGCACGCCCCTTTTCTCCGCGGAAACCGGATGGGCGAATATCTCGCTGTCGAGTATGAAGCCGTTTACCAGGGCGGGGATCTGCATGAGACTCCCCGCTATTGCCTTGATCTTGTCATAGGTAATGAAGAAACGCGCTTCGCAGTCATGAATGATGTGTGTCAGGTTGTCGAGATACTTGCCGATATTGGCGGTCCCCGCGGGCTGGCTCACCGGCACCGGGATGCCGCCCGCCATGATGATGCCGAAGTAGACAAAGGCAAAATGCGCTCCCGTGGGAAGCATGATCACCGCCTTGTCACCCTTCTTCATCCCCAGGTCAGCAAGGTAGTGCGCAACCTCACCGCCCTTTTCGTGAACCTCCCTGGCCGAAAGGCGGGATTCCCTGTTCTTGAGGTCCATGAATATCAGAAACTCGGATTTTCCCCGCGCCCTCATGTCCAGGACCTCGAGAAGCGTTTCAGCCTTTAAATCATACTGCTCCCGGTTCGCCGCGTGTGCGGTTTTTTTCTCAGTCATTGTGCTTTTCATTTTTTCCTCACCTGAATAATTTCACCTTGCATATCCCCATCTCTCACCCCATACAGGGTGAACGCATCATTTATAAACTTGGGGGACAGTCGGCGTGAAAGTTTTTATTTTTATATACTAATTTTAACTTAGATGCCGATTTTCGCTCACTCCATATAGTATTAAGCAACTTCCGTGCCATATTCAATCTTTATTCAATTATAAATCCTGAATAGATCAGGGGTTATTCGCATCGTTCCGGTTTATCATGAAGGCGCCATGTTTTGGGGTAAAATTCTACACTGACGTATCATATGCGCAACATACGATATCCTTGTGACCATTCCCCGCGCCATGGGGTCTGGGGAATAATCATTGACACGTTTCCCTTCAATCTGTCAACTCTTCGCCAAGCGCGCTCGAGGTTGCCCTCTGGACTGAAATCGGCGAGGCTATCCACGGCGCTCCGCCAATCAATCACGTGAACCGGACACGCCCCGGTGGAGAGGTATCATGGGCACGAAAAAAGCACCCCTGCTGGGAACAACCGCGTTCATTGCCGGCGGCTCCCGGGGTATCGGCAAGGCTGTCGCACTGGAATTCGTATCCCGCGGGGGGAACACCTGCATCATCGCGCGTAACGCCCGTGATCTGGAGATCGCCGCGGCTGAACTTTCAAAGGCCCGCATCCACGACTCCCAGATACTGTCGACGATATCATGCGATACCACAGACATCGACCGGCTTCGTCCCGCCATGGAGGGATTCATGGCCGAACACGGGACTCCGGAGTACCTGATGAACTTCGTCGGGTACGCCTACCCGAACAGTGTCGAAAAACTCACCTATGACGACTTCAAGAAAAACATGGAGATCAATTACTACGGACAGCTGGCCCCGATCCTGGTAATGCTACCCCGCTACAGGGAGGAAGGAAGGGGGCACATCGTCACCTGTTCGTCGGTCCTGGGATTCCTGGGCATGACCGGCTACGCCACCTACTCCCCGACGAAATACGCCATCGTTGGTCTCACGGAATCGCTTCGAAACGAGCTGAAACCCTTCGGCATCCGTTTTTCCATTCTCTTTCCCCCGGATACCGACACTCCGGGCTTTGAGAAGGAAAATGAAACAAAGCCCGCCGAGGTGATGATCATGTCCGAGGGCGGAGGACTTATGTCGGCCCGGGACGTCGCGAAGGCCCTCATCAAGGGGGTCATGAAGGAATCTTTTTACATACTCCCCGGTCAATCGCGCCTCCTCTGGTCAATAGCGCGGCACTTTCCCCGGCTCACCCACCGGATCATGGACGGGGAGCTTAAAAAAGCGCAGAAAAAAATCCGTTCACGGGGATAAACGAAAAACGCCCGGCCATGACGGCCGGGCGTTTTATTGTTCACTCTTCCATGCATCTATTTGAAGTCGTTGATGCGCTCGCTCCGCTTCTCATCCTGCTCGACGATTTCCTGGATATGCTTGTAATGGGGTGAATCAACGCCGTATGTCAGTTCCACGGCGGTCAGCATGCTCCTGTTTTTCTTGTTCTTGTAGTGGTTGATCTCGTCCTCGCCGGCATGACGGTACTTGCCGAGTATCCGCTCCATGTAGCCGTAGCAGCTCGCCATGTACTTGTAGGCCCATACGTCCTTGGCGTTGGCGTCGGAAAGGGTGACGTAACGCTCCAGGATCGGGATGCAGGGCATGAAGTTGTGAAGGTCGTACTGGGTCGACACGTACGCCTGGAACAGCCTGCTCTGGAAATTCAGGAATCGCGGCTCCTGCCTCACCTCCGAGTTCTGGATCTGGTCGAGGTAATTGATCGACTTCGTCAGGTACGTTACCGCCTTCATCTTGGCTTCCTGCTTCTAGTAGTATATCTGCCGCTGATCCTGGTTGC
>CAZKPR010000304.1:0-3344 GCA_964554685.1 uncultured Leptospirales bacterium
CGCCAGTTTCTGTGCCTTCAGGTCCCGGGGATAGATCACCGGTTTACGCGAAAAGAAATTCACCCATCCCGCCTTCGACCAGACGACGACGACGAATCCCTTCGCCTCGATAAGCCGGGCGAAGCGGGGCCCGGTTTTCATCATCAGGTAATCGAGCTCCTCGTCGTTCCTGACCAGGAAGGGAAGGCTCAGGGAAAAAACCTCGGGTGTGATGTAGCTCATCCCCATACCGGTGAAGATCGCCGCCTGGAGCTGGCCGATCCGCATCTTTCGTATCATGTCCGGCTCGTTCCCGACGATACCGCCGGGATATATTTTAATGTCAACAGCGCCGCCGGAAATCGACCTCCATTCCGCGGCGATCTTTTTCAGCGCGATGTCCCACGGCGACCCGTCGGGGGCGATGCTCCCGAGTTTGACCGTGACCGCCCGGGCCGGCAGGGCAAACGCCGCGGCCATGATGACACCCATTATAAGCATCGAAGATCTTCTCATCGTGTATCCCTCTCGATCATTCTTCGCCCAGAAAGCGGTCGCCCCTGTGGTCCAGGAGCCACCGCGCCCTGCGCTGCGCGATGACATTGGCGAGGCGGCCCGGGTATTTCTCCTTCACGTCGACCGCCAGGGCCCGGTTCAACAGTTCGACAAATTCCTTCTCGTTCTGGTTCTTCACGGAAACCGTGGAGGCCAGGGCCACGTAGGGCGAGGCCCGTTTCCCCTTCGAAAGGGCCACGGCCCGCTCGAAATGCCGCCGGGCCTTTTCCTCGCTCCCCCCCATCGACTCCGGGAGGGCACCGTAATAGAGCAGGAAGAATTCATGGAGGGAGCCTTCGTCCCACGCCTCGTCGATCCGCAGGGCCGCCTCCATCATGGCCGCCGCCTTCTTCACGCCGATGCCCGTCTCCACGTCAAAGGGATCGGCGGCCCAGGCGGCGATCCACCCGGCGGCGGCCCAGTAGAGGAAGGGGACGTCCTCCCCATTCATTTTTTCGAAATACTCCCGCGCCGCGTCGCCGTCAAGGGCGCTCCTGAATCCGGGATGCCGCACCTCGATACCCTGGAGGGTATAGTCCCTCCCCCGGAGGTAGAGCCTGCGGGCTCGGTCGGTCTGCTCCCGCTTCCTGGCGAACTCTGAATCGGGCAGCATGTCAGCGGGGGTCTGCACCCAGGCGTTGGCGTACATCACGTAGCCGCTCCCCGCGGCAAGATAGAGGTTCGGATTGTCTTTTACCGAATCGAGCAGGCTTTCGTAAAGCTTCAGGGCAAAAGGAACGGCGTCACCCACCAGCTCGGGGTCGTCGTCGCTGCTGAATGAGGACCCCGCCGCGCCCGAAGCGAGGGCATCCGCCACGAGCCTGACCGCCGTCCGGTTGAGGGAACAGGCCGACATGGCCAAGGCCGCGATCAGGGCGGCGCAACAGGCCAGAAGTCTGCGTCGATGGCCACCAGGATGCGTTCTCATAATGATGACACGATAACAGCGCGGGGCTGGAAGTCAATAAAAAAAGGCCGCCCGCCGGGGCCGAAACCTCGCAATCAATGGCAATGGGCATTCCCTCTGCCCGGAACCGCCCCGCCCTCTTCCGGGATGTTACTTGTTCGTCTCCTGGTCAAGAACACTGAGTACCGTGGGAACGATCGCCGCCGCCTGCTCCGCCGATGAGATCCTCTCGAGGTATTTAACGGTTTTATCTTTCCCGACAATAATGACAACGCCCGCATTATCGCAATCGCCGAGATCCCACGCCCCGGGAACGGACACGCTTGTATCGAGAAAGACGGTCAGGCGCGGACACTGATTCTGCCTGTCACGCGCGATACTGCGGATCTTATGACGAATCAGAGGCGACTCGTAATTATTAATGGCACGTTCATCCAATGACCCGATCCCCCGACGTCTCGATCCTTCAAGAAGTGATTTCCCGGGGGTCATGGCATCCTTCAAATTGATTATTTCTATTCCCGCGCAGAGATAACAATACTTTTCCTTCATAGCATTGATGAGGGTATTGTTGTAAGATATTCTATCCATGTCGGTATACATAATGACCATCACCCTGTTCTCCGGGAAGGGAATACGCGTGGGTTTCTCCCGCAAGACATCAGGAAGCGTGATCTCGGGGAGCGTCTGGCCGAGGGTCAGCGCCTTGAGGTCCGCCGTGAAGATTCCTGAAAGGATACACGCTCCCGCGCAGAGGAACATTCCGGTCAATCTGATTGTATTCATAGTAACTACCTCGTTAAAAGAAAAAATATCAATGCCATACGTGCGCTCATCGGCAGGGCCGGTTCCGCCCGTCAATGGCCATGGGCACGCATTGCACAGGAGGTGATCAATGGATATCCCGATTTTGTCAAAACATTAATCGCGGGAATTGGGATATGCATGCCGCATGGGACGCGGGGCAGAGCCGGGATGCCTGTCATTGCCCGTTCAATTCATGTGCGACATAACAGGAGACGAGGGCCGGCGTTGCCCGGGGGGTATTATTTGCGTCGCGTTAAATAATTATGCTTGATTAAATTGACATTTGCGTTATAACTACTCCCTCAGGGGCAGTTCCCGCGCCCCCGTCTTACGGGGAAAGACCTGCCGCAGTTTCCGGGTTACGGGCCAGGACCCCTCCGGAATTATTTAATGAAGATTATCCGCAGCACACCGGCGCACGGCCCCGAGAGGAGTGTTTCCCATGATGTGGAATGACATCGCCGCAAAATTCTTTCAACGCGGTCTCTCGCGAAAAATGCTCGCGGGACTGACACTCCTGATCTTCAGCATCATCATCCTCATGGGGCTCTCGGTCTATTACACATCCAGGTCGCGCTTCATGGCCTCCTTCGAGGGAGAATTGCGCACCACCGGCGATCTCATCCACGGCATGACCGTCACCGCCGTCAATACCTCGATAAAGAGCCATCTCACCACGATCGCCCGGAAAAACCTGGACATCGTGAGCTATTACCACGGCATGAGCGTCGACGGGAAGATCGGGTATGCAGCGGCGATCGACGCCATCAGGAAGATATTCCTCTATCCCCCCTACGGCAGGATAGGGTCCAGCGGTTACCTTGCCGCAATCAACGGCGACGGGAAGACGGTCGTCCATCCCAAGCTGCCCGCAGGGTATGACATGAGTGGATATGAATTCATGCGCCGGGCGCTGTCCATGAAGGAAGGATACATCGAATACCGCTGGAAGAATCCCGGCGAGGAGAAAGAACGGGAAAAGGCCGCGGCGCTGGCGTATTTTCCTCCCTGGGATCTGATCATCTGGGCCGGCTCGAACAAGAGCGAATTCACGGACCTGGTGGACATGCGGGACTTGAAGTAAATAATCGCGGAA
>CAZKPR010000305.1:0-3180 GCA_964554685.1 uncultured Leptospirales bacterium
CATGGATGGAATTTATGGCGATAAATTTGAATGATTATCCCGCTTTTCGGGCAAAGCAATAGCGGTAATATATTTAAGAAAAGAATGGATTATCCATATGGAGGGTGCTATTAACTACCGATGGCACTCAATGAATAGTTTGCAATACTCTCCTTCTTATTGCGGTTTTGGATTTAGCACGGGGTTTGGATATTAATATTGCCTGATGGCTGGTTGATATGAAAAATGATATTAAAGATAAAATAATAATTACAATTCTGGCAATTATTGCGGTAGGAATAAATGTAATTATTTCGCTATTCATTGTCAATCATTTTAAACTCAATTATGACATTGGAGACATTAAAGGGATATCACTTGGAGTTACAATTATTATAATTGTGATAATAATCTTGTGTATTAAGTGTTATGAGAGACTCAAAAAAAGATTATTGATAAAGAAAGATAAAAATTGACCGAACTGTAACGGTATTCGCCTGACATTAATCTGAAGAGGTCGTTGTTATGACGACCGATCAATTTAACCCTTGGGGAAATTATGAAGCGAATAATTGTTATTTTACTAATCCTCGCAACCGCCACATCGGCCCACGCAATCGGCGTCGGCGCCTACTGCAACTATAACGGCGGCCTTTCGAACTACGTCAAGAAAGGCGGAAAGGACAGGTATCATCTCCAGACCGCGGGGGGCGGGCTGGCCCTTGAGCTGGTGAAGGGGGCGAAGGCGGGCAGGACCACCCTGGACTGGCGGGTAAGGGCCGGCGCCGAGGGGCTCTTCACGGAAGATTATTCTCCGGATGAATCCTATCGCATCAACGTCAGCAATTATTTCCTTTTCGGCGGCTTTGAGCGGGGGCTCTTCCGCCTTTCATTCGGTCCACTGCTGGGCATGCGCTATATACGCGGGGAAAAAGCGTACCGGGACGCTGACCTGGTCAGGATAGTCATAGGCGGAACCCAGTACATATGCCCCTCGCTGCAGGAGAACAGGAGAAAAATCGACCAGTGGGCCCTGTGCCTCGGGCTCTCCCTCAACGTTGATTTCAATCTGACCGATTCCCTGGTGCTTTTCGCCGCCATCAACGCCGAGCAGAATATCGTGTTCCATAAGAACGAGGTGTCGGGCAGGGCCCTGCTGCTCAATACGCCGCCCTCCGTGCCCCCTGTCGACAGCATCAGGTACAAGGAGGCGCGGAAGACCGACATGGCCACTGAGGGCTCGGTGAACCTCGGGGTGATGTTCAGAATAACGTTAAAAGATAAGGTGGATGATAACGAAAACAAGGTGGATGAAAGCGAGGAAAACGCTCCCGGCGAAGGGAGTGTGATGAAAGAACCTCCGGGGGAGGGGTAACAAAAAATAATGCATGGCCCAGCAGAGTGGTAAAACAGACTACGCCATGCGGCTTTTCGATTACGTTGCAATTTTAGGCAAGTGAATATATGCGACCGAAACTCAAGGGAAATACCGGTAGATTTCCTTTCTGTGCAGGAATCTCACGATGAAAACGGTTTTGTCTTCAATAAACAGACCTATCCTGTAATCACCGATTTTGATCCGGTAGTGTTTTTTCGAACCTTCAAGTTTCTTAACATGCTTTATGCTCTTTATTGACGCCGCCTGCTGTATCTGCCTGATGGTTTCGGAAACGGCCCTGAGTGTCTTTTTATCGCGGATCTTGTCGATATCCCTGCTGAAGCTTTTCTTGATATCGATTTCCATGCGGGCTACTGGATGCGGGATTTGAGATTTTTAAGAAAGGCGTTTTTATCAATTGATTCGGAATTCATGCCTTCATCGATCGCTTTTGACATGGCGATATCCTCGATCACCTCATACAGAACGCTTTTAAGTTTTTTTTCGGACAGGGTCTCCCTCACAGATTCCTTTATTATCTGCTTCAGGTCCTCGGGCGTCATTTTGGATAGTGTGTGCATACATCTCCCTCTGAGTATTCAAGTAAACACTACATGGCCGGGAAGTCAAGAATATATACATACAAGGACGCCGTTTTACAGGAATCCATGAAAAGTTGTGACGATACCGCCCCCTGACACGCTTGTCCGTTGCCCAGGCCCCATCCCATGAGAAAAACCCGTCGGCATACTCTCCCAGGGTGACATTCTGTTTGAGCACGATCCTGCCGGCCGACAGGTAATTGAAGGCCCAGCGCTCCGCCTTGCTCTTGGATGTCTCGCCTGTGCTTTTCGCGGTGCTCCAGCGGTTGTCGGGTAGTTTAAAACGGGCGTAATAGACGCTGTTTCTTTTATAGAGGGAGTAGGGCTTACCGTTTGACGACATCTTAAATCTCCTGTTATCGTGAGCACGGTGCAGAAGGTCATGCTACACTTGTGCTACACTTGTGGATTTTTAAGAAGCGCCGGTTGTCCGGTAGCCTCAAAATGGGCCTTTTTCAATCAAAAAAGGCCGTTTTCTGTGGGCGCTACTGGACTTGAACCAGTGACCCTCTGCTTGTAAGGCGGGGAGTCATTTTGTAATCCCTGATGTATTCAGGGGTTACGCCCAATCCGATGCCGTTTTGCGACAAATCGGGCATTTTGCGACACGGTCAATTCGCGTCGGTGAGATCGGCTATCCGCGAAGTGTCGACGATATTCGTTATCAGGTTGACCTTTCGGTGTCCATCATATCCCCCCGCCTGGGCGTAACGCTTGTGCGTCACGACCGGCGATGAATGGCCCATCAGGTGCTGGAGGTCGTCCAGGCTTACGTTGCTGTCACGCATAAGCTGGGCGTACACGTGGCGAATATCGTTGAAACAGAACCGCTCTCCCGGCATTCTGCCCGTAAAGGACAATGAATCCCTCACGCGCTCGAACTGGCGTTTGATCGTTGACGGTGAAGGGGCGACCCTTTCTCCCTCCCTTGGGATCTGTTTCAGATAACGTACCAGCACGTCCGGCATGGGGACGGTGCGGCCAAGATGGCCCCGCCTTGTGCCCTTTGATGTTTCGGCCCTGACCTCTATCAGGGCGTTTTTCAGATCGACATCGCACCAGCGAAGACCGGTTATCTCGGATTTTCGAAGGCCGGTGAATGTTCCTATCATAACCGCGGTACAGAGCCCCTGGTGATGGGCCACCTTCGAAACGAGCTCGGCGATCTCGTCGTCCATCAGCCTGAGCCGTCGTTCGTTTTCTACATTAAATCTGAGCCCC
>CAZKPR010000306.1:0-1806 GCA_964554685.1 uncultured Leptospirales bacterium
GCCGCGATCACCGTGCTGCTCGGGACCGGAATACCCAGCCTGAAATTCGACAACAGCATCGACGTGATGATGCCCAAGAAGGATTCCGAATACCTCTTCTACAAGAAAATCATCGATATCTACGGCAATATCGGCAAGTTCATCATTATCGACACCACTTCCAGGAACATATGGAGACCGGATTTCTTCATTGAACTGGACAATCTTATCACCGACCTCGAGGAGTACAAGGAATACGACGGGGACCGCGAGGAGGGGCGGCTTAAAAAATTCAAAGAATTCACCGACGGAAAATACCTCACCTTCGATGATCTCTCCGATGAAGTCAGGGACGACCCGCCGTTCCTGCGCGCACTGTCGAGAAAAACAGAGGACCTGCGCGGCCATGAGGGCGCCATACCCCCCCGCCGGTTGAAGAAGCTGTACCGCGATCTCGAAAAATCCGCCCTTCTCAAGGAAAAAGCCTACATCGACGCCATCCTTTCAGTTATAACGGGGAAGGATATTAGCGGAAAGAATGACACCCTCACCGCCGTGGATCTCATTGACGTCGACGAGAATGGACGAAGGATTCTCCCGAAGAGCCAGGCCGATTTCGACGCGCTGAAGAAGAGGCTCGGCGCCAACCCGGCCTTTGACGGGGCGCTTTTCGCGCGCGATCCCGGGACCGGAGAAATCTCGTCCTTCGGGGTCCATGTCAAGCTCACGAGATCGAGCGATACCGGAGAGATCTCCTACGAAATATGGGATATCGCGCGGAGCTACACGGGTCTCAATGTGACCACCCAGGGGATACCCATTGTAAATAAATTCATGAACGATTACATGCGAAACGACCTGGAGACCTTTCTTCCCCTGGTCCTCGTCGTCATCATCATCGTCTTTTTTCTCAATTTCAGGACTCTCCGCGGCGTGGCCCTCCCCTTCACCACGCTGGTCCTCGCCGACATCTGGATCATGGGACTCATGGGGCACCTCGGTTTCAGTATCAACATGATATCGGTCTCGCTGCCGACGCTGATGATCGCCGTGGGAAGTTCCTATTCAATCCATATCCTCAACCGCTACTACATCGACCGCGACCAGATCGCCTCCATGGGGAAGGAAAAGGGCCTCCTTGTCTCCGTTTCGCATATCACGACAACGGTGATGCTCGCCGCGGTCACCACCTTTTTCGGGTTTTTTTCCCTTGTGACCAACCAGGTCCAGGGGATCCGCGAGTGGGGCATCGCCTCCGCCATCGGGGTCATCTTCTCGGTCTTCATTGCCATGACGATGATCCCCGCGGTCCTGGAACTGATACCCGAACCCCGCCATGGCGGGAGCGGAGGACTGGTGCCGGGGATTATCAGGCGCTTCAGCCCTGTTGACTTCATGATCAGGGCCATGTCGGCCCTCGCCCTGCGGCACTACCGCGCCGTTATTGCCATTTACCTCCTCGTGCTCATCATCTCCGTCGCGGGGCTGGTGAGGATCCAGGTCGAGACGTCGGTGCTGAGCTACTTCCGCAAAGACGACTACATCCGCACCAGCGCCGTCACCATCAAGGAAAAATACGGCGGGGCCTTCGGTATGAATATCCTCATCGATTCGGGTGAAAATTACGGCGTCATGGACCCCGCCTTCCTCAGGGAGATCGACTCCATCAGGGAATGGCTCGTTACAACGGACAGGAAGGAGACCCACGTCACCCGCGCGGACGCGGTAACCGACCTGGTCAAGAGCATGCACAAGGCGATGCACAACGACAGGCAGGAATTCTACCGCATCCCTGAAACGCGTGAAACCGTGAGGGAGTATTTCGAG
>CAZKPR010000306.1:1816-3100 GCA_964554685.1 uncultured Leptospirales bacterium
TTGTCAAACGGGGTTTTAAAACCACAGTATGTATTTTTACCCATTCCGGTTTAGGGTGTTTACCTTTGTGTGTATTTAGAAATCTACAACGGGGATGACGTCGATTTCGACGGCAGGATCGATGACTTCGAGGCGTTTTTCGATCCCGACTACCGAACGGCAATGGTATTCGCAAAAATCGGGAGCGACGAGAGCGGTCTCATCGGCACCAGGGAGCTTGCCGACATCAACCGCATCGTCGAGGAGCACCTCCGCGACACTCTCCCGAAGCCCTACACCTTCAGGATCACGGGTGAGCCGAAAATCATCATCGCCCTCTCCAACTACGTGGTGATGGGCCAGCTCCTGAGCGTCCTCTTCAGCCTGGCCTGCGTCATCCTCATCGTCATCATGCTTTATAAAAATCTCAGGGCGGGCCTCATTTCGATGATACCGATCTCCACCGCCGTGATCGCCAATTTCGGCATCATGGGCTGGACCGGCATCAGCCTCGATTCCGCGACGGCCATCATCGCGTCGATCACCATCGGCATAGGGATAGACGACACCATCCACTTCCTCAATTCCTATCGCCATTTCCGGGGCGTCACCGCAGATGCCGACGACGCCCTTTCCAGGACCCTCGCGCTGAGCGGCAGGGCGATTATCTACACGTCGATCGCCCTCCTCGCCGGATTCTCCGTCCTTGTCTTTTCCCGTTTCAAGCCCGTGGCCCTCTTCGGGCTCCTGGTCGCGGTAACCATGATATTCACCACCATGGGAGCCCTTGCGGGGCTCCCGGCGGTGATACGTGCGAGCAGAATCAACCTCGAGCCGGGCAGATCCCGGGTCTGGAGGTACCTTGATATCGGTCGTTTTTTCACGATCGACGAGGATAATTGAACTTCCCCGTCCCCTTGACCCGCGGGGGATGGGATGGAGTACAGTACAACACCGGGAGGATGCCATGAAACGATCAATCCTGTTGGCGGTAATCGCCCTGCTTTTCGCCGCGCCGTCACTCTACGCCCTGACGGGAAGGGAGATCATGGAGCGCACGGAACGGCTTGCGAAACCCCAGAGCACCGTTGCCCAATCCGTCATGAAGATTTATCGCAACGGCGAGCTCAAGGAAACCAAGGAATTCGAAATGACCGGAAAGAAGTACGGCGACGACAGCAGGGCCCTCATCGAGTTTCTTCGCCCCACGAGGATAAAGTTCCTCATGCATTCGTACAAATCGAAAGAGGACAGCCAGTGGCTCAAAACGACCGGCGGGAAACCCAAGAGGATATCAGGAGGCGA
>CAZKPR010000307.1:0-3100 GCA_964554685.1 uncultured Leptospirales bacterium
TCGGGATGCTCCGTGTATATATGGAAGAGATCGCGTACCACCTTCTCCGCCTTTATGGTCATTCTCGCTACGCGGTAATGCATGTAGAGGCGTTCCATCAGCATTGACTTCAGCTCGCCGTTGGCCTCGGCGATTCCCGGCGAAAAGGTCACGATCTTTTCCGGCGCCCGGGCGACGTCACCGGCATCGGTTATCGAAAAGAGCTTCAGCCTCGCCACGGTGTGCTCGATCAGGTCCGTCACCAGGATGTCGATGATGGCGCGGATGATGCCGTGCCGGGCCATTCCCCGGTCGCCCCCCCCGGCGCGTCCACGGTGCGCCTCCCCCATTTCCCAGAGCTTCAGCTTCTTCACCTCCCCCGGCACGAGTATTCCCGAGGAGAGGCCGTCGTCCAGGTCATGGTTGTTGTAGGCGATCTCGTCGGCGAGGTCGATGATCTGGGCCTCCAGGGATGGCATGGTGTCGGGTGAAAAGTCCCGGTACTCGGCATGGTCATGGGCGGAGGAGTGCTTGATGATTCCCTCGCGGGTCTCCCACGTGAGGTTGAGGCCGTCGAAATCGGGATAGCGCTTCTCGAGCCTGTCCACCACGCGGAGGCTCTGGCGGTTGTGCTCGAATCCGCCGTTGTCTTTAAGAAGGCGGTTCAGCTCCCGCTCCCCGGCGTGTCCGAAGGGGGTATGGCCGAGGTCGTGGGCGAGGGCGATACCCTCGGCGAGGTCCTCGTTCAGGCGCATGGCCCGGGCGATGCTGCGGGCGATCTGCGCCACCTCGATGGTGTGGGTCAGGCGTGTGCGGTAATGATCGCCCTCGTGGTTGATGAAGACCTGGGTCTTGTATTCAAGGCGCCTGAAGGCGCGGGAATGGATGATGCGTTCCCGGTCCCGCTGGAATTCAGTGCGGTAGGGGTGAGGTTCCTCGGGGAAGCGTCGTCCCCTCGAGGCGGAGGAAAGGGACGCGAAGGGCGCCAGGCGTCTCTTCTCGTCCTCCTGGAGGTATGCGCGGTCGACCCTCATCGTCATTCCCTGCTCAGTTCGGCCTCGTAGGCCTGGGTGGCGGCCCTGCGGTTCAACCTGATTTCCTCGTTCCCCGGGTCCTCCTCCACGCCCCGCGTGAACGCCTGGAGGGCCTTGCGGTACATCCGCTTTTTATAGTAGGACTTGCCGATATGGTTATAGGCGTCCGCGACGAGCTTGTTGTCCGGCGTGCCCTTTACCACCTGGAAAAAGGTGTCGATTGCGCTGTCGTACATCTCCCGCTTCATCTGGATGATACCCAGGGCGAAAAGGGCCTCGGGGTCGCCCGGTTTCATGAGGAGGGCCTTCTGTATCTCGTTCATTGACCGGTCGAGGGCTTCCTCCCCCGGCCCGGTCTTTGATGTCAGTATCGCCCTGTTGATGAGGGCCCTCCGGGCCAGGTCAGAGTTCGGATCAAGCTCGATAACCCTTCCGTAGGCGCTCATGGCGTAGTCATAGTTGCCGCGCTTGTAGTACATCGTGGCCATCTTGAAGTGCGGTTCCTGGATCCGGGGCCACTTCCCGACGATACGCCGGTACTCCTCCTCGGCAAGATCGTTGAAGCCCCGCTCGTAGTAGTAGTCGGCGATGGCCAGGGGAGCCGCGTGCTTATCCGGGTTCAGTTCGGCGGCCTTCTTCCACGAGGTGATGGCGAGCTCCGGCTTCCCCGCGTTCTTGTAGGCGATGCCCAGGTCGTAGTACGCCGCGTCATCCTTCGGGCTGATGGCCAGGGCCTTCCGATAGGCATCGATCGCCTCGTCGAAGCGCTGTGCGTCGTCCAGGATGATCCCCATGTTCAGGTAGGCCACGCGCGCGTTTTCCGTGGCGGGCTCTATCTCCGTGATCCGGCGGTAGGCGTCGTAGGCGCTGTCGAGTTCCCCCTTCTCGTAATGGATACGGGCGATCTGCGACAGTATCTTGACATTGCGCTCGTTTCCCTTGCGTATGCGCTCGAAGATATTGAGGCTCCTGTCGTAATCCTTCATGGCGAGGTACTCCTCGCCGATTCTTTCCAGAAGGGCGTTGTCCCCGCGTCCCATTTCTTCGGCCCTGGCGAATTCCTCCGCGGCCTCCGCGGTCTTTTTCTGGCGAAGGTAGGCGATGCCCAGGTTGTAGTGGTTCACGGCGTCGCCGGGGCGTATCGTCACCGCCTCTTTCAGGTACTGTTCCGCTTCTCCCAGGTTCCCCCGTTCCAGCTGCATTACGCCGAGACGGGAATATGAGCGGTGGGCGACCTCTCCGATGCGGTCTACTGTCGCGGCCTTCTTGAAGTGCTCGGCCGCGGCGAATTCGTCACCCTTCTTTAAAAGGGCCCAGCCGAGGTTGTAATGGGCCCTGGGGTTGTCCGGCGCCTTTTCGAGGACGTCGCGGTAAGCGCCGATCGCCTCGTCGTACCGGCCCGATTCCGAGTAGATGTTGCCGAGAAGTAGCCGCGAGTCGGGATCGTTCGCGCCCAGGGTCACTGAGCGCTGGGCGGCCTCGAGGGCGCCTTCCATGTCCTTTTTATGCCGGAGGGCGAGGGAGAGGTTCTTGTGTATGTCGGGGTTCGTGTCGTCGTACCTGAGGGCACGGTTGAAGAATTCCACGGCCTTGTCGTACTCGCCCCGGTCGTCGCTGATCATGCCGAGGTAGGTGAGGGCGATCGCCTTGTCGCGGTCCGCCGCGTCCGATTCCACCACGCCGGTGAATTCCGTTGTCGCGTCGGCAAGATACCCGCGGGCGTAGCTCTCCTTGCCCCGCTGTATGCCGGGATGATCGGAGGTCAGGGCGCCCTCGCGTGATATTCCCTCGAAGGTCGAGCCCGTTGTGTCTCCCGGGGAGAGAAAACCGGATGGCTTCTTGAATACGAACTGTGTGAGGACCAGTATAAGGATGATGAGAAACGCGGCGATCGACGAGAGAATGATGATCGGCTTTTTATCGAGGGCCGGGCGCGTCTTCGGTTCTTCATGCTCAATGGAAATGCCGCTGATCCTGTTTTTTTCCAGATTGAGCTCGTCCCGATCGAAGCCGTTTCCCGGAGTACCGGGCTTCTGGGTATCCTGCATCACGAAGTCTCCTGTTGCTCCACGTTGATTTCATTTTTC
>CAZKPR010000308.1:0-3088 GCA_964554685.1 uncultured Leptospirales bacterium
CAATTCGATTCCCGGAGACCTCCCCCTCTTCGCCGCGGACGAGGACCGGATGCAGCAGATACTCATCAATCTCCTGGACAACGCCATAAAGTTCACGGACAAAGGCCGCGTGGAGATTGCCGCCCGGATCAGGGACGACGAGGCGGGGGAAACCTCCCTGCTCGAGGTGGAGGTCGCCGACACGGGTATCGGGGTCCCCCCGGAGAGGCTCCCCTACATATTCGAGCCCTTCGAGCAGGCCGACGGCTCTATCTCGCGGAGCCACGGCGGCACGGGCATCGGCCTTTCCATTACCAGGGCCCTGGTTAACCTCCACGGCGGCGAGATCCAGGCTGAGTCCCAGCCCGGGCGCGGATCGACCTTCCGTTTCCGCATACCCCTCATGCCTCCGGCGGTGGCGGCAGCGACGGAAACCGGTGCAGCGCCCACCCTCCCCAGGGCACGACCCGGGAAGGCGATCATCCCGTTTATCCAGCCTGACGCCGGGGTCATGGCCGGGAAACCGCGGGTCCTGGCGGTGGACGACGATCCGGCCTCCCTCCTCGTGGTTGAGAGCCAGCTCTCTCTCCATGGCTACGCCGTGTGGGGCGCATCGAGCGGAGCCGATGCCCTGGCGATGATGGATGCCGGCCTGAAGCCCGACCTGCTCATCCTGGACGTGATGATGCCGAAGATGTCGGGGCTCCAGGTGCTCCGGGCGGTGCGGGAACGCCATTCCATGGCCGACCTCCCCGTGCTGCTCCTCACGGCGAAGGGAGGGGCCTCCGATATCGCGACGGGCCTCGGCGCCGGGGCGAACGACTATCTGTCCAAGCCCTTCGACCGCGTTGAGCTCCTGGCCCGGGTCGCAACCCTTACCAGGCTCAAGGCAGCTGTTACGGAAAACAGCGAACTCTCCGGCCTGAGGATGGAGATGGAGCTCGCGAAAAGAATACAGATCGGCACGGTCCCGGAAACCCTTCCCCGCCATCCGGGAATGGACGTGGAAGCGGTCTGCATTTCAATGGAAAGCATCGGCGGCGACTTCTACGACTTCTCCCCCGTGGACGACCGCCGACTCGGCGTGTTCGTCGCCGACGTTTCAGGCCACGGCGTGCCCGCCGCCCTGATCGCGTCGATGGTGAAAATTACCTTCTCGATACTGGAAGAGTACGCCGATGACCCGCGCCTCCTGATGAAGCGGATGAACGACATCTTCACCGGCAACATCGAGCACCAGTTCGCAACGGCGGGATACGCCCTCATCGACCGCGGGGCGATGAAGGTCACCTACGCGCGATGCGGCCATGAGCCCCTCCTCGTGTTCAAGAGAAGGAGCCGCAGCGTCGTCGAGCTCGTGCCCGCCGGCAGGCTCATCGGCTTCTCCATGGACACCGAGTGCGAAACCGCGACCGCCGATCTCGAGGCGGGGGACAGGATCATCATGTACACCGACGGCGTCATCGAGACCTGCAGCGGCGACAGGACAATGTTCGGGAAAGATTCCCTGCACCGCGTGATCATCACTTATGCCGACGAGACTGCGTCGGAATTCGCGAAGACACTGACGCGGCGCGTACACGAGTGGCGGGGCGCAGGCGAACAGCTCGAGGACGACGTTACCTTCGTCGTGGTGGACATCCTTCCCGATACGGCGCCCTAGCGGAGGGGCGGATTGTAGTAGCCGATCCGCATCTTCCCGTGGCGCCGGCGCAATCGTTTCAACAACGCCTCGATGCCCAGGGGGTCCGATTCCTCGAAACCGATCGCATCGAGATAATAATCCGGGTCGATGTTATGGTTCCTGGCCTGCAGCATCGAGACGGGGAATCGCGCGAGAAACCCCTCAAGGGACTCCACCTCCTTTTCCGAGTCGGTGAAGCCCGGCATGAAAAACAGGTTGATGGACACGAAGAGACCCGCCTCGAGGGCCGCGTCCAGGGACCTCAACACGTCATCGTAGGAATACCCAGAGGGACGGTGGTAGCGATCGTAGTAGTTCGCCGTGGGAGAGGAGAGACTGATCCGTATTGAATCGAGGCCCGCCCGGGCCAGCTCGCGCACCGCCCCGGGGAGCGAGCCGTTGGTGTTGCAGTTGATGGTCCCCCTGTCGGTTTTTTCCCGCACCATCCGGATGGCGGCGGCCAGGTCCCGGGCGCGCAGGAGGGGCTCGCCCTCGCATCCCTGCCCGAAACTCGCCACCGCACCCTCCACGCCCTGGAGGTGGCGCAGAATCACCCCTGCGATCTCCTCACTCGTGGGAGGAAACTCCAGGCGCGGCTGGGAGGGGGGAAAGGGAGACGCGTCGTCCTGCCGGGAGAGACAGCCGAGGCAGGAGGCGTTGCACGGCGGCGTGGTGGGGACAGGCGCATCGAATCGGCCGAGAAAAAAATTCCTCGCGCAGAGGCAGCGGTATTCCGTTGAGCAGCGCACAAGCTGGCCCACGAGGCGATTCCCCGGCATCTCCATGACCACGCTGTCCACGGCGTCCCGAAGCTCTTTCTCATTTTCATGGATGGCCGGGTCCGAGCGGGTATCCTCGTCGATGCGTACCGCGGGAACCATGAACCGGCCGTCCCTGAGGGCCAGGCCCGCGTAGGCCCACATCGGAAGGACCGGCGCGTCATCTCTCCGGATAAAAGCGGGAAGGTACGTGCGGAGATAGGCGGAGGCGAGGAACGCCGAGGCAGCCGTGATCTCCTCGCCGTCGGGAGAGACCTCGACATGGCGGAAATCCCCCATCCTTCGGTTGTAGCTCACCGGGTACCTTCCCGGGAGTGAAAAGAGATAGCTCCCGTATGGAAGGGATATCAGCGATACCCCGTCGGCGGGAAGAAAGCGCCGCCCCGTTCGGAACGCGGGCTCCACGCCGGGGAGGTCCCACACGTTCCCCGCTTCGTCCGCGTAGGCCAGGCAATTGTCCCTATCTCTTTTCTTCAACCGCCCGCTTCCTGTTCATGCGCCGCTCCAGGTGCCGGATCCTCACCGCGGCGCGCATCTGGCGTTTCCTGCATTCCCTGTACACGCGGTCCCTCCGCAGGGCCGCGGCGTCCATCCCGGTGGCCGCAAGGGCGGCCTTGCGTGACAGCTTCAGCTCCCGGGCCGCCCG
>CAZKPR010000309.1:0-3061 GCA_964554685.1 uncultured Leptospirales bacterium
CGCGGACCGATGGTGGGGCACGCCGGAGTATCTCGTCAAGGGGTGCGGTATGGGAAGGGAGGCGACCCTCTGGCTCCTTGAACGGGGCGTGAAGGTCGTGGGCACCGACGCCTGGAGCTGGGACAGGCCCCTTGGAATGATCGCCAGGGAGTTCAGTGAAACGGGGGATCCCTCGATCATCTGGGAGGGGCATTTCGCCGGCATCGAGCGGGGGTACTGCCACATGGAGAAGCTGACGAACCTGGCGAGCCTTCCGCCGGATGGCTTTACATTCTTCTGCTTTCCCGTCAAGATAAAGGGGGCCAGCGCGGGGTGGATCCGCGCCGTGGCATTGATCGATGACTGAGGCGGCATATTCCGGGGCGGGAATCTGGCGTCGCGTCTACGCCAGGATACCCCGCATGACGATTTCGTAGAATTCCTCGGCGAGCCTGTCGACGTCAATACCGTCGCCGCCGTTTTTTTTCAGCACGAAATAGTAGTAATCGACACGAAGAAACGCCCCCCCGGCCATGTTGGCCGCGAGCTCGATATCCAGGCCGGGTTTGGTTATGCCGAGCCTGGCGCCTTCCTCGAGGTAGCGTATGATATAGTTCAGCATCCGTTTTTCGAAGCTGACCAGGTAGGGCTCGAAGATCTTGTTCAGACCCGGGCCTATGCGCAGGTAGATATTGCAGAGATCTTCGTTCTGTTCGAAGAATTTGAAGCTCTTCTTTATGACCAATTTGAACATTTCATTGATATTGTCGAGTTCGATTTCCGAGGGATCGATTGAAGCTACGGTTTCCCATTCCTGGAGAAATTTAATAAGCAGGGAGATGAAGAGATCTTCCTTGTTTTTAAAATAACGGTAAAAGGTTCCCTTTCCGACCCTTGCCTCGCGAATTATTTCCTCGACGTAGGTCTCATAATAGCCCTTTTCCGAGAAGATTTTTTTTGAGCAGTCGAGAATCTGGTTCTTCCTCTGCTCGCCTTTCATCTTTTTTACCATCTAGGTTTTCCTTAAAACCAATAAAAAATACCGTCCAGTTGGTATTAATATTGACATTGTGTCAGAATGTCAGTAGTTTGTCAATAGAATAAACCGGACGCGTCAGGTCTATTTTGATTTGCCTTCCGGTGTTTTTATGAATAATATCGAACCGGACGCGTCAGGTCTGATTTTAGTACACCGTTCTGTCGATCAATCCATACGATAACAACCGTGACAGGGGGACAGGCAATGAGAGAATCGACGAAAGTATTGATGAAAAAACATGGCTGGCGTTTTGACCGGGCGATTCACAACTACATCTATTTTGCCTGGTATTACCCTTATGTGAAGTTCGTTTCAATACTATTAAAACCAATAAAGTACCTCACCTGGTTCAAGCCGCTGAAATACGTAGGAAATTTTGTTTTCAATCGTTACCACTGCAAGGTGCTTTCCGCGGACGACACCAGGAAGATTTTCGAGCTGAATGAAAACGTTGCCATTGACGGCGAGGACAACAAGAAGATCATCCCCTTCAAATATGCGCGGAAGATCCTTTTTAACGACCCGGAGTTCATCGTTGTCATGGATTGCCCCTGCAAAAAATCCATGGGTGATAAAGAGGAAAACATCAATTCATGTCTCGTTGTCGGGAGCGGAACAGGCAAGTTCTGGCTTGACCGTTGTAAAAAATACAATTCCAGGGTTCTGACGCAGCAGGAGGCCCTGGACCTGATACGATCGTTCAGAAAAAAGGGACACGTCACCCAGGCCTTTTACAAGGTGGCCACCGGTGGAAGCACGGGGGTCATCTGCAACTGCCACCCCGACACCTGCGTTGCCCTCAGGGCATCGGCCCTCACGAAAAAAATTGATCCACAAACCTACATGAGCGAAAAATCGGGATATTCCATACAACATGACAGTAAAAAGTGCACGTTGTGCGGTACCTGCGAGAGCACGTGTCATTTCGGGGCGATCCGCGTTGACGGTACAAGCTGGACCTATGACAGGGACGCGTGCCAGGGCTGCGAACTCTGCGTGGAGAGCTGCCCCAATGGCGCGTTGGAGCTCTATAGTGACCCCGAGAAATCGCTGCCTCTTGACCTGGATCTCCTCAAAGAAAGGGCGAGAAAATCGGCCGGTGCCTTACGAAACTGAATGGAGCAATGACATGGAGAAAGAAATCAAAAATCATTATGACGTGATAGTGGTGGGAACCGGCGCCGGCGGGTCAACGGTTGCCAGGGAAATGACGAAGCGGGGGAAGAAGGTGCTCATGCTCGAGAAAGGGGGCAGGACCAACATGATGGGGAACACCCTCACCATGGCCTTCATCCTTCAGAGGTTCGGCCTGATGCGCAGCAAAGAAAAGTACGTGGTAACCTTCGCCGACAACTACGGGGGGCTGTCGAACCTGACCGCCGGATGCGCGGCGCCTCCTCCGGAGGCGGTGTTCGGACCGGTGGGTATTGATCTCACCCGGGAGAGGGAGGAGGCCCGGGCCGAGATGAAGGTGCAGAAGCTGCCGGACGAGCTTGTGGGAAGGGCGAACCTCCGGCTCCTGGAGGCGGCAAACGATGCGGGGTACAGCTGGGGCAAGCTGGAAAACTTTATCGATCCCGCAAAATGCCGGGAGAACTGCGCTGACTGCATGCTTGGCTGTCCCACGGGAGCGAAGTTCACCGCGCGGGTCTACGGTGACGAGGCGGTGGAGAAGGGCGCCGAGCTCCATCTGCATACCACGGTTACCGATGTGATTGTTGAAAATGGAAAGGTGCGCGGCGTAAAGGGACGGCGCTTCGGCATGCCGGTCACCTATCTCGCGGACCAGGTGGTGCTTTCGTCCGGCCACTCAAACGTGCACATCCTCAGGAGGGCCGGGATCAAGGAGGCGGGACGGGGCTTCGCGTGTGACTGGCTCCAGTTCGTGGGCGCGATCATACCGGGCATCAGCACGAGCCATGCCAACCCGATGTCCGTGGGCACCATGGAGCACTACGAGTCCGATGGCATCGCGATCATCCCGGTCTTCCCCAACTGGTCCCAGTTCATGGTCATCCTGGGATTGATGGGGCCCTCCTATCT
>CAZKPR010000310.1:0-3036 GCA_964554685.1 uncultured Leptospirales bacterium
CGACGGTTTCCTTCTCGAGAACCGGTTTTGCCGCGACGAGCATAACGATATCCTTGACCTCTTTCAAACCCAGGGTTACGATTGCGCGGTCTATTGATGTGATTTCCTTGCCCTTGCTGAAATAGGCGGAATTGCAGAGCTTGAGTATATTCGTGGTCATCGCCTGGTTGGCCGATATTTCGCGGGCAACGTCCTTGAAGGAAACTTCAGGATCATTGACCATGTTGATAACCTTCCCGGCGACCTCCGGTAGGGAGGGCAGACGGTCGATATCGCGCATGATGGATTCAATTTGCTGCTGTATCACCTGCTCCATACATAATCTCCGGGCCACCGTTTTTATGCTTTGTAAAACATCTTTTCCTTTCCGCCTGACTTGACCTTCATCCGCCCGTCTTCAAGGTAAAAGTCGATCACCCTTCCGAGATTTCCACCGACATCTTCAACGAGAATTGGAATATCGAGCTTCTGCAACTCGATCTTTGTTTGTTCAATATTCCTATCACCGATCTGTCCGAGCACTATATTGGAGCCGAATTTAAACATTGATGCCCCGCCGGTAATTTTTGCCGATAGATTTTCCTTTTTTGCCCCCTCCTGGAGAAGAGATTTTACAAGGAGAGGAATCGCGGTATCAGCGTATTTTTCCGGATTTACGGTACGCTTAAGGTTAACGGGGAGGAGAACGTGGGCCATCCCGCCAATTTTTTTCATGCGATCATAGATACAAATGGCGACGCAGCTTCCCAGAATAGTACGAAGGACGTCAGGGGATGAGGAGTTTCGTATCTGCGCCACACCGACGGTAATTATCTGGCTCATACCTGCTACTCTGATAAAACGAAGTGATCTGGATCACGATACAAGGCAAAAGTAAGCAATAATCAGATGTTACGGTTTTGTCAAGAGTATTAACGGTTTCATGGAATGTGACTAATCAAAATAGCCAGAAACGAAAACGATCGATCCAGGAAATAATATTAATCACGCACGTTTTACAGGGAGCTTAATCAGGCGTTGCGGATCAACAACGCGTCGTCACGCCCACCATTCATTCTCGGACAATACAATAAATATTGTTGACTGACGGTAAAAGAGAACAACATTATTGCACGATGCGGCAGGTCTCCGTATCTGAGGATAGTCACATTGCCGGCCTGGAATTTGATAATCTGACGAATGAAACCATGCGATTTCGGTGAATGCGAATATTCTGTAGCCATATGCTCATGACTGGAATGTCTGAGTAAAGGGCGTGATGAATCCTGGTTTTGTTTGAAGCATAGGAAGAAAGGGATGCGAATAGCTTTAGGCGTCATAACGGCCTTGGTGATAATTTCCCACGGGAATGCAGCACTTATCCGGATTGATGATTCACTGGACAAGCTCCCCATAGGCTCTTCGGTAGATTTTCTGGTCGATGGGTCAGGCGGTCTGACCGTTACGGATGTGGCGTCTCCCTTGATGCGGGATCGGTGGGTCAAATCCCGGGAGATCAATCCGGCCTTTGGGTTTGCCAAATCGGTCTACTGGGTAAGGTTTTCGGTAGTGAACGATACGGGGAAGGAGATGTCTTTTTTCCTGGAGCAGGCCTATGCTCTCGTCGACGATCTCAGGCTCTATTGGCGGGAAAAAAATGGATTCAGGGTCATTCGTACCGGTGATCATTTCAAGTATCGCGAAAGGCCTTATGATCATCGGACCTTTGTTTTTCCACTGAGCTGCCCACCTCATTCGAGGATGACCTATTACCTCCGGCAGGAAACCTCAAGCGCGATGTACTTCCCCCTTCTTCTGTGGTCTCCTGATTCCTTCATTTCATGGGCCCTTCAGGAAGACAAGCTCCTCATGTTTTTCTACGGCATGATGATAATCATGGCATTCAATTACCTTTGCGTATATTTTTTAATCCGACATCTCAGCTATTTGCACTTTTCACTGTTTATTCTTTCACTTCTTCTTTTCATCATGACGCAGCTTGGCGCGACATATCAATTAATCATACCGGGGTCGCCCGTCCTGGCGAACGTTGCGCCGCCCTTTTTTCTCTGCCTGACCAATCTTTTCGGCAATAGATTTGTGCTAACTTTTCTTCAGTTGGGAAAACGTGCTCCTCAATTGAGGAAAATCGTCAACATGGAAGCCATGATAATCCTGTTCGCCCTTGCTTCGGTTTCCCTGATTCCCATTTTCGACATATATACCGTGATTATGGCCGGAACTGCCTGCCTTTCTGTGGTATCGATAATTACCGCCTTCGGCGCGGGAATCCTTCTTCTGTGTCGGAAACAGAGAAGTGGATATATTTTTACCTTCATCAGTACCGGTTTCTTCATCGGTTCGATTCTCTATCTCATGAGAAGCTTTGGATTGCTGCCGGGCAATTTCGTCACCACGTGGTCGATAGTAATTGGCTCATCGACCATTCTTATTGTGCTTTCAATCGCGATGGTGGATCGAATTAATACGATGAGGATGGGGCTAAAAAAACTGGTGGCGAATATTGGCAAGGAGGTGACGGATAGAAGCATTGAACTTCTGCTGAGTGAAGTTGCGGGAATGGTGATCGAAGAGCGGTCGGGAAAAAAGCCGCCCGGAGCGAGGGGCGGTATTGATGCCTCTTCGATACAGAGTCTTCTTGACTACCAGCGAGATCTCACCATACAAAAACTCAGCCATGATATAAACATTATCTCGAATGCCGAAGAGCTTCTTGAGAAAACGGTCCTGAAGGTGAAGGAAATATCAAGGTCACAGACCATCCTTCTCTACACTATGGATCGGGACAATAATCTTAAATTGCAAACATCGGCCGGAGTAATCGGGGAGAAAAAACTTGAAACGGTGAAAAAACTGGTCACGAAAGCGTTCACCGGGGGCAGTTTGCGAATAATTCAAGATGATGAAGCATGCGGAGTAGAAGAGAGTCATGTCATCTGCATTCCCGTAAATTATGAAGGCAGAATGATCGGCGTTGGGTATTGTGAGCGATCGTCGGAGGACGTGGGATTCACTGAAAATGACGCCCGTATTCTG
>CAZKPR010000311.1:0-2996 GCA_964554685.1 uncultured Leptospirales bacterium
ACAATTGCCCCAAGCAGAGAGGACGTATACCCCAGGGGTCGCGCACGGCGTAGATCTTGTCGCGGTTCATCACCAGGAGGGAGTAGGCGCCGCGCACCTGCTTCAGGGCGAAGATCAGGGCGTCCAGGAAATCGTCGATTCCCGATTTCGCCATGAGGTGCACGATCACCTCGGAGTCGATGGTGGTCTGGAAAATGTGTCCCTTCCTCTCGAGGTTGTGGCGCAGTGAGCCGGCGTTGGTCAGGTTCCCGTTATGGGCCAGGACGATGGGCCCCAGGACCGATTCCGACCGGAAGGGCTGGGCGTTCCTGAGGAACGAGGACCCCGTGGTGGAGTAGCGGTTGTGCCCGATGGCCATGTGGCCCCGGAGGTGGTTGATGTGCTCCTCCGTGAAGACGTCTATGACCTTTCCCATTCCCGCGAATCGGTAGATGTGGTGGCCGTCGGAGGTGGCGATGCCGGCCGATTCCTGGCCCCGGTGCTGGAGCATGTAGAGGCCCAGGTAGGCCAGGTTCGCCGCCCTCTCCGTTCCGTAGATTCCGAAAATGCCGCATTCATCTTTCGGCTTTCCGTCATTGACGGGGAGGGGGATAACTGTTGATTTCATAAGAACCTGGAGATACGGGTATCGGTCTGAGCTGCAGGGACTACTACGCGGGGCAGAAGGGTTGTTGTAAAGTATTTTTAATGTAAATGAATGTTAAATTAATACATTCAGGTTACATTTTCAGTGTGAGATGGATTTTAAGTCACCATGGCCGTTTCTGTGTGAGAAAAAGCATTGAGGAGAAGGTACGGTGAGCATGGACCCGGTGACAGCGAGCCGGCCTTAAAAATACTTGAAAAACCGTGATTCCGCGTGCTTTGATTACCACGCATGGAGGTGCGCCAATGAAACAGCATCAGAGGGTTGCGTTGATCCTGTCCGTGGTACTTGTCTGCGCGTCCAACGCCTTCGGGGCGGGCATCGGGGGGTATTTCACCACCCATTACGGAAGCTACCGGTGGGAAGCTGGCGAATCGGTCACGCTCACGGACTCGACATTCGGCGGGATCGACAGTCCCTCGCCGGGACGGCCGGTTATCCTCGGGGGCGGCATGGTCTGGGACACGTGCCTGGGTAAGGACCAGGTATTCAACTTTCGCCAGAATATCGGATTCGATTCGCACCTCAATTCCACGGTGAGGCTGAGCCAGATCGGCCTGGTCAACACCTTCGGATTCGCACCGGTGAGAAGGGGGATGTTCCGTTTCTGGCTTGGGCCGCAGCTGAACCTTCACTACAGGTGGGGCGAGGACGCGAAGAGGTACTACACGCCGAGTGTCTACGCCGTTGCTTATCCCGGGGCCGTCATCGGCATCAGGAGGAGGTACGAATACGTCACCATCGGCACCGGCCTCGCGCTCGGGCTGAACATCAACGTGCACAGGCACGTGACCCTGGCGTTTGATCTCGGGATGCAGGTCGCCACGTCGATGTGGGGCAAGGGCAGGGACATGGACAGGATCACCGCATCATGCTGGGGATATGAGGGATTTCTCAACATCGCGGTGTTCGGCAGGTTCCTCGAGTGAGAAACCCGGGGGGTTCAACGCCGGGCCGCCGCGCTTTTCGCGCGGCGTTTTTTTCAGTCAGGCATGCGGCTGCCCGGTGAGGCGCGCGCCCGGTGCGGTCACCGTGTCCCTACGCCAACTCGATTACGGGGGGGAGGTAATCTTCCGGGGGCACGAAGCCCATGAGAAGGAGGATCGTGGCCGCCACGTTGGCGATCCCGGGATCGTCCACGATCTCCGAGATGCGGTATTCCTTTTTGAATCCCGGGTCATGTATGATGAAGGGGACGGGGTTCAGGGTGTGGGATGTCTTGCTTTTCGGCATGCCGGTCTTCGGATCGCGGGCGATTTCCCCTTTCTTGTTGGTTTCGTACATCTCGTCCAGGTTGCCATGATCAGCCGTGATCAGGGTGATGCACCCCGCGCGGTCCGCGGCCGCCAGGAGTCGGCGGAGGCAGAGGTCCACTATCTCCGCCGCGATGATCGCCGCTTCCAGGTCCCCGGTGTGCCCCACCATGTCGCCGTTGGGGTAGTTGAGGCGGATGAACCCGTAGCGGCCGCTCTCGATGGCCTCGATCGTGGCGTCGGTGATCTCCGCGGCCTTCATCCATGGGCGCCGGTTGAACTCCACTCGGTCAGAGGGGATCTCCAGGTAGTCCTCGAGCTTTTCGTCGAACTTGCCGCTCCGGTTGCCGTTCCAGAAATAGGTCACGTGGCCGAACTTCTGCGTCTCCGAAACCGCGAACTGCCGCACCCCCGAGGCGACCAGGCGCTCGCTGATGGTCTCCTCGATGTCGGGGGGCGGCACCAGGTAGCGCTTCGGTATTTTAAGATCTCCGTCGTATTCCATCATGCCGGCGTAGCGCACGTCGGGCCTGGGCCCGCGATCGAAGCGGTCGAAGTCCTCGTCGTCGAAGGCACGGGATATTTCGATGGCCCGGTCGCCCCGGAAATTGAAGAGGATAACGGAATCGCCGTCCGCCACGGGCCCCACGGGACCGGCGTCGTCAACGACGGTGAAGGCGGGGAGGTACTGGTCGGTTATCGACGGGTCCTCGGAGCGAAAGGCCCTGATCGCCTCGGCGGCCGACCGGAAGGGCCGCGCCGCGCCGCGCACGTGGGCCTCCCAGCCGCGCTGGACGATGCTCCAGTCCGCCTCGTAGCGGTCCATGGTGGTCACCATCCTCCCCCCGCCGGAGGCGATGAGGTAGTCGCGGCCGTCCCTGACGTGGCCCCCGAGAAACTTTTCAAGGGAGTCGACGTAGAGAAGCGCGGAGGTCGCCGGCACGTCGCGGCCGTCGAGGAGCACGTGCACGCGGAGCCTGGCAACGCCGGCCGCAGCGGCGCCGTCGATGAGCGCGAAGAGATGGTCGATGTGGGAGTGCACGTTGCCTTCGGAGAGAAGGCCCATCAGGGGAAGCGTCGATGTGACCGCCCCGGGG
>CAZKPR010000312.1:0-2926 GCA_964554685.1 uncultured Leptospirales bacterium
GGCCGTCATCGTGGACGAGATTATAAATGATGCTGTGGTAAACCGCTTCAACCTCACGGTACAGGTCAGGGCAGGAGGCGATCTGGATACTGGTGTCCTGGGGAATTCTGTCAATTGCGTCGCTTCGTGAAATGCGGTCACGGATCTGATCCTGAACAAGTGAAAGGCAGTTGATCTGACCGTATCGTGGCTCCGGATCAATCCATTCCGAGGCAAGATTGCAGTCTTTGCTGCCCGCATCTTCCAGAAGGCTCAGTATCTTGATGGTTTCTCTGCCTGTTTTTCCCCAGAATTTAAGAAGCGCATTATCGTTTTCATCCTGTGACAGTGTTTCACCTTCATCAGTTGTATCGATTGATAATGATCGTATGCGTCGCCATCGATCTTCACCGGGCGTAGTTATGTCCTCCCAGAATTCATTACAGGGATTGAGCTGGTAGATATTGATTTCGTTTGTTTTCCCAATCTCATAAATCATCGCAGCGTGCAAGGGCGACAGCCTGGACTCTCCGAAAACAAAAATTTTTTCACCGGAACATACCCGGTTCGCTTTCGTATAATGACGCCAGTACTGGGGAAGTGTCATGATGGCCCTTCCCGCGGATGTACAGATTCCATTATCCCCGAATAAAGAAAGGTAAAGATGCCGCTGTGCTATTTCCATCGGTGTGGAATACAGAAGGTCGCCCTTCATCCAGGCATCAATCAAATCAACTCGATACAATTCATAATCCTTATAATATCGCGCAAGGCGGCCGGATAGCGTCCAGATTCTCTGCTCGTAATCCGATTTAGGAGTGCCGTCAATGTCAAAGAGATATCGCGAGAGTGGGCCTGTGTCTTTCGAATGAGGGGCTGTCTTTTTCAGGGCATGGCAGAGAAAAAGACGTATATCGGACTGTGCCGGCTGCATGGTTGGTTGAATGGCCTTGTCATGAAGGTCAAGGAGCTGCCATAGACCGTCATTCAACAGGCGAAAGCGAAGGTTCATTGAAATTCCGTTGATTCGGGCTGTTTCAAGCTGAAGCCATTTCTTAAGGTATGGGTTTGGGACAAGCGCCGTGTGGGGTTCGGGCCAATCCTGAACGGCAAGGATATCATACGCGAATTGCTTCGCGAGTGATTCAATTGAGTTGCTGAAATACAGTTGGACAGCCATGACCATTGGCAGGAAAAAATTTATTCAACTCGATCTCGTCGGGGTAGAATGGTGTCAGGATCGATTTCTCCCACATTGTCAAATAAATAATCGGGTTGGTAGGGGAACCGAAGAGCAGCCTTTCTGCTCGTGACACCAGTAAGGACGAGACACGTTGTCATACCGGATTCGATGCCGCCGATGATGTCGGTGTCCATGCGGTCGCCTATCATGAAACAGCTTGCGGAATGGACGCCAAGCTTTTTCCTGGCCCAGTACATCATCGCCGGATTTGGCTTTCCGAGAAAATAGGGCGTTACACCTGTAACTTTTTGAATCGGCGCAACAAGGGCGCCGCATGCGGGAACGGGTCCCCTTTCAGTGGGGCCGGTGATATCCGGGTTGGTGGCAATAAACCGTGCACCCTCACGGATAAGGTGCGTCGCTTCGACTATCTTGGAATAGTTATATTCGTCGGTTTCACCGACAATCACGTAATCGGGCCTGTCCTTCGTAATGGCAATACCTGAGATTTCGAGTTCCTCCAGAAGGCCTTTTCCGCCGATAACATATGCCGTGCATCCAGGCTTTTGATAGAGAAGAAAGCTTGCGACCGCCATAGCCGATGTATAAAAATGGTGATCTCCAACGTCGATTCCCAGTCCGCATAGCGTATCATTGAGCTGCCGCGGTGTGTAGTATGAATTGTTGGTAAGAAAAAGAAATCGATGATTGCCTGCCTGCAGGCGATTCACAAAATCGGTCGCACCGGGTATAAGCGTTCTGCCCCTGTTTATTACGCCGTCCATGTCGATAAGAAACGCCTTATCGTAACTCCTTTTCCCCGTGTCAATATCACCTCTCGCCTTTTTCATGCCTCGGTGAACCTATAATTCATCGATAACCATTTTCATCATTTTTCTCAGATCTGATATATCCTCCTGTATTTTGCGAATTTCAACTGTTTTTTTATCGTTTTTAACCTTTTGATACTTGGTGATGAGCTCGCCGAGTGATTGTGAAAGTAGATCGATTTCCGTATCGGTGCGCTCCGAGGATTTTATTGGGAAGGTGAACTGTTTGCCCCTCATACTTTTCAGATCGACAGTCTATCCCCATTCCGTAACATACGGAGAGTAACCAAAATTCGAATGAAGTGTTTCGGCAAAAGCGCGAGAAGCCCGCTCCTCACCATGAACAACGAAGACCTTGAGGCGCGGGTTTTGAATTTTTTTGACCCATCCCAGGAGGCCGTCGCGATCGGCATGGGCGGAAAATCCACCTATTGTGTGGATCCTTGCTTTTACGGCTACATCCGTCCCGTACACTCTTACCTGATCGGCGCCATCGACCAGCCTTCTGCCCAGTGTACCCTCGGCCTGGTATCCCACAAATATTACTGATGACTCAGGGCGATAGAGGTTGTATTTCAGGTGATGCTTTATCCGACCTGCAGTACACATCCCGCTTGCAGAAATGATGATGGCGCCCTTGGCCTCGGTGTTAAGCCATTTTGATTCATCTGTGGTCCTGGTGTAGTGGAGATTCGGAATATCGAAGGGGTTCTGTCCCGATAGGAGCATGGATCGCATCTCTTCATCGTAATAATCGGCATTCTTCTTGAATATTTCTGTTGCGGAAATTGCGAGGGGTGAATCGATATACACTGGTATCAGGGGGAGTTCCTTGGAACTGAATAATTTGCTGAGGCTGTAGATGATTTCCTGCGTCCGTTCTACAGCAAATGAAGGAATAATGATGTTTCCCTTGTGATTGTATGACTCAAGT
>CAZKPR010000313.1:0-2412 GCA_964554685.1 uncultured Leptospirales bacterium
TCGGGGGAGAGGGATCGCCTGTTCGGCCATATATGGAAAACCTACCGGAAAAGGCTCTACTACTACATCACGAGCGTTATGAACTGCTCCAGGGAAGACGGCGAGGACCTGCTTCAGGAGATCATGATGAAGGCCTACGGCACTATGGAGGGGTTCGGAAGGGGGCGCTCTTTTGATGCATGGATCTATGCGATCGCACGGAACCATTGCATTGATTTTCACAGAAAGATGAAGAAGAGGCGCGAGGAAGATGAATATCGGGAGGGAGACGGGGCATCGCCCGATCTCCTGGATGACCTGTGCAACTCGGAATTGAACCGCGTCATACATGCGTGCCTGGGAAAGCTGGCCGAAGGCGACAGGGAAATGGTGTATCTCAGGCATTTCGAGGGGCTTACGCATCGTTCCATCGGGACGATTATCGGCATGAACGTCAACAGCGTGAAAACGAGGCTGCGGGCGATCGAGGCGCGCCTGCGGCATGAACTCCGAGGATGGCTCTGACATGAGATTGCACAAGGCCCTGCGCAACTATTACCGGGATCAGATTGACGCGCTGCAGATCGGTCCCGGCCGTTTCGTCATTGAGAAGGAAAACAGCGGCCGGGCGGGATCGCGGGTCTTTTCCCTCGCGTTCCACGCGGCCCTGATGGCCCTCATCCTGACCGCGATGCTTTCCGGATGGCAGCGCCCGACATATCTCGAGCGGCAGATGGACCTCGTCATAAGCCGGCACGACCCCGGTGTATGGTTCACCGATGCGCTCGAACACATGATCTTCGTGATTAAACATTACAGGAATACCGGAGGTGAATAATGAAAAAGACGTATATCGTGTATGTCCTGCTGACAATAGGATGCAGTGTGCTGGCCGTGCTTATAGCCCGGGCCGATATCATGTCGATTATCGACCCGCCCACCCTGGCCCTCATTCTCGGGCCCACGATCCTGATGCTGCTGACCCATTTCGGGCCGAAGGATTGCATCAACGCCTTCAGGTCGGCAATGAACAGAAGCGGCGCGGCTGAGCTTGAGTTGAAGAATTCCCTGCTGTTTTTTTCAACGGCCCAGACCCTGATGATCGTGTCGGGTATCGCGGCGGTGTTCATTGGATTGATCCTGATCCTGGATGGCATGGCCATGGGAAAAGCCGAGAGCGCGAAAATCCTGGCGCGGTGGTTTTCCGTTGATATCATCTCGGTGCTCTACACGGCGCTTCTCATGATGCTGGTAACCGTGCCCTTCAAGAGCGCGGTGCAGAAACGACTGAATGAGCTGCGGGGGTAGCCACTTGGACCGCACTCCGCCATTCGGCTCGCTTCCCGTGCGGCGGAGTGCAGGTGGTGACCTATCGATCCGCGGTCATGATGGGGATTAAATCCGGTGAGGCGGGAAGGATGCCTGAAACAATTGCTACCTGACGTACTTGAGCCCCGTGACCTCCTTCACCCGGTCGAGGGTCGCCGCGGCGACGGTGCGGGTCTTCTCCGCGCCCTTCTTTAGGATCCTGGCCACCTCGCCCCGGTCCGCGGCGAGCTCGTCCCTCCGCTTCCGGTAGGGGGCGAAATAGTCCCCCATGAGCCCCACGAGCTCCTTCTTCACTTCGCCGTATCCGACGCCTCCCTTCAGGTAGCGCTCCCGCATGGCCGCCACGGCATCCGGCCCGGCGAAGAGGCGGTAGAGGGCGAAGAGATGGCACTGCTCCGGGTCCTTCGGGTCTTCCACGGGCGTGGAGTCGGTCACAATCTTCATCACCTTTTTTTTAAGCGATTTTTCGTCCTCGAAGATGTCGATGGTGTTGCCGTAGCTCTTCGACATCTTCTGCCCGTCCGTGCCGGGTATGATCGCCACGTCGTCGGAGATACGGGGCTCCGGCACGGTGAAGACGTCGCCGTAGAGGTTGTTGAAGCGGATGGCGATGTCCCGGGTGATCTCCACGTGCTGCTTCTGGTCCTTCCCCACGGGGATGATCTCGGCCTGGTAGAGGAGGATGTCCGCCGCCATGAGCACGGGGTAGGTGAAGAGGCCGGCGCTGGGCACGATGCCGCGCCCCACCTTGTCCTTGTAGCTGTGGCTCCTTTCCAGGAGACCCATGGAGGTGTGGCAGGAGAGGACCCAGGTGAGCTCCGTGACCTCGGGCACGTCCGACTGGACCCAGAAATAGCAGGTATCCGGGTCGAGGCCCAGGGCCAGGAAGTCGATCGCCGCTTCCAGCGTGTTTTCCCTGAGCCGGTCCCCCTCCTGGGTGCTGGTCATGGCGTGGTAGTTGACGATGAAGCAGAAAAGCTCGTGGTCGCGCTGGTGTTGGATCATCGGCTTCATCATGGCGAAGTAGTTGCCGATGTTAAGCGTACCCGTGGGCGTATTCCCCTAATTAAACGTTCCAAGGGCGGGACATTCCCCCCGGGTGAC
>CAZKPR010000313.1:2422-2888 GCA_964554685.1 uncultured Leptospirales bacterium
CGAATTTTTGGCCGTTTTGAAGGGTTCCCGTGGGCTGTTTGCCCGTAAGTATCCGTGCCATGGCGGGTCCTGTCCCTCCGGTGTCAGTCACCGTTTTCCGTTTTCTCGACGCGATCGCCCCGCGGGGCGATCCGACGATACAGCCCAGAGGGCGAAGAGGAAAAAAAATAGTCAATAATAAAATTGTAGTTGCCTCGGGGGGATGGCGGCTGCAGTCTATCGATGTCGTCACGGTTCGTTGACTCGGCCCGGTGGCATCCGGGCGCCGTCTCCTCCAGGGGAGGGAAACACCAATTCAAAGGGGTCAGGTATGGAGATCAAACACAACATCGGGACAACTGATCGGTACATCAGGGCGCTGGTCGGGCTTGCGTTCCTCATGAACATCATCGCCCTCGAGCCGGGCCGCCTGGGGACCTTCATATTTCTCGCCCTGGGCCTGGTGCTCCTGGTTACGGCCTTCACG
>CAZKPR010000314.1:0-2880 GCA_964554685.1 uncultured Leptospirales bacterium
CAGTGGCCCATCGTGAGCGAGGCTGATTCGCCCCTCTGGCGCGACCTCTCCATAATGCTCGAGGGAATGGCGGGCATGGTGGGGAATCCCATTGATATAAACGTGATGTTTGATTACTACGGGTTCCAGAGGAACTAAATGACCCCACACCGCCTCCCTTCGGCTTCGCTCAGGGCAGGCCGGCGCGCCTTCTCCACGGGAGAGGGCTTGGTGATAAGTGAGTGGTTGCCAGAGCCCCCTTGTGGGGGGTTGGGGGGGTCGGGTTGGCAGGACGCCATACCTGACCCACTGGTCATTATTTGTTAAATCTGATATTGAATAGACAGGGGGCCTTATAAAATGATAATTTCTTTCTTAAATAATACAAAAAAATTTCAAAGCAATAATATAAACCGTCCGGACGGTATATTTTTTATTGGGGGTCTCACGATCATGATGATGAAAAGGATCTCAGCATTCCTGGTGGGTATCGTACTTGCCGCGGGTCTCAGCACCGGCTGTTCAAAGAAGGATCTGGATTCATTCCAGACCAATGACCCCTATCCGCCCTACAATCTTCTGAAAATATTCGACAGCTTCCCCTCCCTGAAGGACGGCATAGACCACCTGGGCACCCAGGAGATCAACGCGGGCCTGGGCCGCATGCTCGACATGGGGATCGACATGCCTGAGTTCCTGGCCATCGCGGTCGAGCTGGTGGAGGCCCCCTTCCTGGCGCCGATGCTCGGCGAGCTGGGCGAGCTCCTGGGGGTGCTGCGTGATGACGCGCCTGCGCACTACGACGATCCCTCGAATGACGACGGCGGGTTCTATGACGGGAGTTCCCTCTCCATGGCGGATCGGCAGGAGGGGTTCTACGCAGCCCTCGACACGGTGATGAACAACACGGAGCTGAGCGGTGACGTCATGGCCATGGCGGCCCAGGTGGTGAATTACCTGGCCACTGAGAAGACGCCGGAGGAGATCGAGGACACCATAGGGGAAATGACCGCGGTGCGGGTGTACCAGGACTGCATGTATGAAGGCACTTCAGTAGATTTACCTGCAGGATCATATAATTATTCGACGCTTCAAGCTGCACCGTATAATATACCCGAGGGACCCAATGCTGGATTGCTAGGTCTTTCTTCGATTGAAGTACCTATCGGGATGAAGGTTACTCTTTATGAATCACAGATTCTTGATGATTCAGGTAATAAAATTGAGATAACAGGCGCTGACCGTTGTTTTACCGACGAGCCTCAGGGTGCAAATAACTGGAATGATCGTGTGGGCTCAATAAAGATCGAGTACGACGTCAACAAGCTCGCGAAGCTCCTGGGCAAGGTGACCATGACCTGCGACTACCCGATGTGGGTAAATTCAAGTTATGTGCCGGCGGCGAATCGCGACGACGCGAACACGGGAGCTTACATCGTGAACACCGACCTCGGCAACGCCGTGGAAGGCGTGAACGGCCTCCTGGGGGGCCTCAACGCCGTGGCGGCGGACAACGAGGAGCTGCGCTTCATCATCAACGACATGATCCTCTATGACCTGCCGGCGCTCCTCAACGCCCCGGACAGCTCGACGAAAATCAAGAACACGGTGATCAACCTGTCGGATTACTTCGCCGAAAACGAACTGGGAACAAGCACGTACGAATCCGTGACGGATTACCATAACGCCAATCCCTACGTGAACGCGTCGATCAAGGAGGCCGTGCGCGACATGGTCCCCAACCTCGCGAAGCTCTTCATCCGGGACGACGACAGCGCGGCCACGGACGACGCACTCAAGATATTCAACAACGCGAACGGCCGCTCTCCCGTGGAGGAGCTCACGGTGTCGCTGGACAGGCTCAAGACCGGGGGCATCGACTACTCTTCTGTGTCCCTCGAGCCTTCTATCAAGCGGATGCTCGAGCGGAACGGCCGGGGGCGCCTCCGCGCCTCCGACGGAAGCTGGTCGAACCTCTCCTACCTGGACCACCTCGTGTACACCATCGCCGGGAGCTACAACTTCGGGTTCCTCACGCAGTTGAGCAGCGACCCGGAAGAGCCGCAGAGCAACTTCAACCGCACGCACGGCACGGCAACGAACGGTATTATCACGATAAACGACTCGATGTACGCCATGACGTCCGGCGAGGTTGAGATCCTGGGCTGCCCCCTCGGGATGCATTCCTATTCGCTCGCCCTCGACCAGCGGGTGACCCAGGGCGACCACGTCGCGCGGAGTTCGTCATCCTTCACCGTGGACCAGTACGGGTCGCACAAGTTTTTTCTCGGCTATGACTTCCCGACCATGGGACTGCTTCCCTCGGGATGCGCGGGCGACGCGGGCATCCCGAACGGCGGGGAAACCGCGGTTACCGTGAACAACAACCAGACGCTGTCGACCACGGGCGGCGCGAACGATTACCGCACCTATTTCCCGAAAGTCGCTGACGGGAAAGGCGTCATGAACACGGCGCAGTTCCTCATGGGATGGCTGGCGCGCGCATGCTGGGATGGCGGCGGACCCTACTATTACAGCCCGGAGAAGGACGGCGATGGCGCCGATATCACGACCTTCAACTGGCCCGGCGTCGGCAACAGGACCGTGTACCGCTATTACAAGCCGAACGGCGAGGTCTACGCCTACGTGTACAAGGGCGATCCCGGTGACGTAAATACCTGGGAGTATTTTTATCCGCACCAGGGCCACACGTCCGAAAACGCCAATGACGTATCCGATAACCCGAATGATATTTCCGATGTAACTTACCAGCGGGCGAACCGGTACCGGCCGGTCCTGGAATCCGATCATTTCGTGGTTACCTATGATCCCGCTTTGGATACGCGAAAATATGTCGCGCCGCCCATGAATGCGGGTGGTGCCAGCTGGGTCGACGGGACC
>CAZKPR010000315.1:0-2535 GCA_964554685.1 uncultured Leptospirales bacterium
CTTCCTCGATGCGGAGGAGCTGGTTGTATTTTGCAATACGGTCCGTTCGGGAACCTGAACCCGTTTTTATCTGACCGGTGTTGAGCGCCACAGAGAGGTCGGCGATAGTGGCGTCCTCGGTTTCACCTGACCTGTGTGATATCACCGAGGCGTATCCCGCGCGCCTCGCCATCTCGACGGCCTCGATGGTTTCGGTGAGGGTGCCTATCTGGTTTACCTTGATCAATATCGAGTTCGCGATACCCAGGTCAATTCCCTTCCTGAGCCTCTCGGTATTCGTGACGAACAGGTCGTCTCCTACTATCTGTATCTTCGAACCCAGGCGCTCAGACATTATTTTCCATCCGTCCCAGTCATCCTCGGCGAGGCCGTCCTCGATGGATATCACGGGAAAATTCTTTACCATCTTTTCGTAGAAGTCCACCATGGCGGCGCTGTCACGCTCGCTCCCGTCGCTCTTTGAAAAGACATACTTTTTCTTTTTTTTATCGTAGAATTCGCTGGCCGCGGGATCAAGGGATATCATGATATCCTCCCCCGGCCTGTACCCGGCTTTCTCGATGGCCGCCATGATATGCTCGAGGGGCTCCTCGTTCGATTTCAGGGACGGTGCGAACCCACCCTCATCGCCAACGCTGGTCGAATATCCCTTTGATTTTAGAACGCCCTTGAGGGCGTGAAAGGTTTCTACGCCCATCCTGAGGGCCTCTGAAAAAGAAGACGCACCCACGGGCATCACCATGAACTCCTGGAGGTCAACGCTTGAATCGGCGTGTGATCCACCGTTCAGTATGTTCATCATCGGGACGGGGAGCTCCGTGGCGTTGACACCTCCGATGTAGCGATACAGCGGAAGCCCCACAGATTCCGCAACGGCCTTCGCACACGCGAGGGAAACACCGAGTATGGCATTGGCGCCAAGGCGGGACTTGTTCGGTGTTCCGTCAAGCTCTACCATCACGGCATCAATCTCTGCCTGGTTGGATGCGTCCATCTCGATGAGTGCGCCCGAAATCACGTTATTCACGTTTTCAACGGCCTTGAGAACACCCTTGCCGTTATAACGCTTTGAATCACCGTCCCGAAGCTCGACCGCTTCGTGTTCTCCCGTAGAAGCTCCCGAGGGAACGGCGGCCCTTCCGACAAACCCCGATGAAAGCTCGACGTCTACTTCAACGGTGGGGTTTCCCCTGGAATCCAGTATCTCTCGGGCGAATACGTCCATTATGCTTGTCATATCGCGTCTCCTCGATCAAGGTGATTTCGCGCGTTCATGCAATGATCTCTCATAAATTTGCAAGGCGGTGACGCGCGGTTTCAACAGCGCAGATACAATGTAGCAAGAGGGCATGAATTATTTCAAGCACTATATCATCCCCGCCTGGCCATCGGGGTATGGTCCCTCGACATCCTGTCCGGTCATTTTTTTTGCCATGTGAAAAGAAGGGAGCCCGTTATGATGCACGCCGCCGACATCATGCAGAGTATGAAAAGATGGGAGCGTACCTCCACGATGCCGGCCCCGTCATTCATGATCATGCGGGCGGCCTCGATCATCTGCGTGAGTGGAAACGCGCGGGACGCTTTTTGCACCCATGGACGGGCGCCTTCAAGGGAAAACCATACCTCGGAAAGAAACATCATCGGCCAGGAAATAACATTGAGAACCCCGCTGGCGAATTCCTCGCTGGCGCTGCGGGATGCGACAACGAGCGCGAGTGATACCATGCTGAATCCCCCGGCAATGAATACAAGGAGAAGCGCGCCGTAGGACCCGCGCATCCTGAACCCGTACAGGAGCATGCATCCCGCGAAGACCACTGAGGTCGTGATAAGGAGAAGAAACATCCTGGACATAATCTGGGCAGTAATGAATTCCCAGGGCCTGAGGGGAGTAACGCTCATCCGCTTCAGAACGCCGTTTTTACGGTAGGCCACGACCACATATCCCACTCCGAAGAGCGCGCTGAACATTATGTTCATGGCAAGTATGCCGGGGAAAAGCCACTCGATATATGGTATTTCATCTCCTCGAACGGATTCCTTTTTCATGCCCGTTTTCTCAACGGTCCCGCTCGCGATAAGAAGCTTTTCCGCGACGTATCCGGACGGCGATGTGCCGCTGCTCCAGTAGACGCCACTGACGGGATCGATCAGGAGGTCGATGCGGTGGTGCCGCAAGGTGTTCATGGCATTACGCATTGATGCGAATTCGATGAATTCTATATGGCGCATCTCGCTGAATGCCTGCAACTGCTTACCGTATCCGGGATGGGAGGTTTGAAGGGGACCGATTACGCCGACCTTGTAGAGGGGTCTCGATTCTGCGCTGAAAAGCACGCTGAATCCGACGATTATCATTACGGGGAAAATGATGCTCCAGGCCAGGGCGGACCGGTCCCTGAGAAATTCGAGATTGCGCGCTTTGAAAAGCGTCCATATCCTGCGTATCACGTCCTTATCCCCGTTGCGTTTGTCCCGGAAAGACTCTCCGTGTCACGATCTGAGAGAATGCCCGGTTAATTTCAAAAACAT
>CAZKPR010000315.1:2545-2862 GCA_964554685.1 uncultured Leptospirales bacterium
TTCTGGTGTCGAACGTGCAGAGTCGTGAGGTCGATACCCGATTGCAAGAGGGCATTCAGACATTCGCTGGGCGATTCAGTATGGATCTCGATGCCATCGGGCTTACTAAACCACCTGCAGGGCAGTTTTTCGAGTAGGGACTCATTCAGGTCCGCACGAAGGGTAATGGTCGTACCGCCACCGTGCTCCCTGAGGAGCCCCTCGGGCGTTCCCATGGCGACTATACTGCCGTTGTCTATTATGCCGATCCGGTCACATAGGATTTCGGCCTCTTCCATGTAATGCGTGGTGAACACCAGGGTCTTGCCCCTGGCCTT
>CAZKPR010000316.1:0-2533 GCA_964554685.1 uncultured Leptospirales bacterium
GCATATACATACAATTCTCACTAGCACGGATGGGAGGATGAAGGCTATAAAAATGACATTACATCCCAATATGATGCAATGACTACCTGATCCTCGCATGGGCCTTTCCCTCCCTCAAATATTTATAAGGAAGAAAAAACCGCCAGCCCCGGCAAGACAGCCGCAAATCATAGGTCTTCGGTGGGTGCCACGCATCGTGCCCATCTGTATTGCGGGTTTTGAAATAAAAAAAAAATATGCATATTCTGTCAACAAATTAATTAAAAATTTTGTTCTGTGGGGATTAATTTCAGATTTCATGTCAGAGAATGCCGGAAATCCTTCCCACAACCCGTTCGGTGATCTCCCGGGGCACCGCCTCGTAGTGCGATACCTGAAGCGTGTGGGTAGCCCTCCCCTGGCTCATGGACCGCACGCTGGTGGCGTAGCCAAAGACCTCGGAAAGCGGGACGAAGGCGTCGATCACCTTGAGATTACCGCGTATATCGATCCCCTCAATCCTGCCCCTTCGGGAGTTGATATCATTAATGACATCACCTGTATGCTCGTCCGGACAGACCACCTCCAATTTCATCACCGGCTCCATGAGGGTCGGCGCCGCCCTGCGTGCACCCTCCCGGAGCGCCATGGCGGCGGCGATGCGATAGGCTGACGGGACGGAGGATGCCTCGTTATACGAGCCTCCAATCAGCTCCGCCTGAATGTCGTCCATCCGGTAGCCCGCGAGGACACCGGATTGCATCGCGTCGTTGAGGCCCGCCTCAATATCACCGATGAACTCTTCGGGGATTTCCCCTCCCTTGAGTCCATTTTTAAACACGAAACCGGATCCGGGCTCTCCCGGGGCGATGTGTATCACCACGTGACCGTACTGGTCTTTACCCGCGATCTGTTTTTCGTAACGATATTCCGAATCGGCAGGCCTGGTGATGGTCTCCTTGTAGGTAACCTGCGGTTTCCCCACGTTCGCCCGGATGTTGAACTCCCGGGTGATCCGGTCCACGATGATCTCGAGATGGAGTTCCCCCATTCCCGAAATAAGGGTCTGCCCAGATTCCGCGTCCATGGTGACATGAAAGGTCGGGTCCTCCTCCTCCAGGCGCTGGAGCGCCGCGTCGAGCTTGTCACGGTCAGCCTTGGTCTTCGGCTCGATGGCCACGGAGATCACGGGGTCGGGGAATTCGATCTTTTCGAGCAGTATGGGGTGTTGCTCGTCGGAGAGCGTGTCCCCGGTACGCGCCCCGCGAAGGCCCACGACGGCGACGATGTCGCCGGTGAATATCTCCTTGATGTCCTCCCGGTCGTTGGCGTGCATGCGCAGGCACCTCTGGATCCGCTCCTTCTTGCCCGTCGTGACGTTGTAGACCTGTTCACCCGTTTTCGCGTGCCCCGAATAGACGCGTATGTATGAAAGTTTTCCCACGTAGGGATCGCTCATCAGCTTGAACACGAGGGCGCTGAAGGGCTCCTTGTCCCCCGCTTCGCGGACAAGGATCCTTTCGGCGTCCCTTGGATCGTGGCCTTCCACCGCTTTCACGTCCCGCGGCGACGGGAGATAATCCACCACGGCGTCGAGAACGGGCTGCACGCAACGGTTCCTGAGCGCCGCGCCGCAGAGGACGGGGAATACGCGGGCGCTCCCGGTCAAGGCCCTCACTCCGGCCCGTATCTCTTCGATGGACGGTTCCGTCCCCTCCAGGTACCTGTGCATGATGTCGTCGTCCCGCTCGGCGACGGCCTCGAGAATGGCTTCCCGGTATGACCGCACCTCATCCTGCATCGTATCCGGCACCGGAGCCTCCTCCATTTCAAGGCCCATCTGGTCCTTCCAGACCAGTGCCTTCATCGCGACAAGGTCAACGACGCCGCGGAAGGAATCCTCCGCCCCGATGGGAAGCTGAAGCGGCAGCGCAACGGCGTCGAGCCGCTTGCCTATCATCTCAACGCAGCGCCTGAAATCAGCGCCCACGCGGTCCATCTTGTTGATGAAGCATATTCGGGGGATATGGTAGTGGTCGGCCTGGCGCCAGACGGTCTCGGTCTGCGGCTCGACGCCGGCGACGCCGTCGAACACGGCGATGGCGGAATCGAGGACCCGGAGGCTCCGCTCCACCTCCATGGTGAAATCAACGTGTCCCGGGGTGTCGATTATATTGATGAGGGTATTCTTCCAGTAGCAGGTCGTCGCCGCGGCAGTAATGGTGATGCCCCGTTCCTTCTCCTGCACCATCCAGTCCATTTCCGCGGTCCCCTCGTGGACCTCCCCCATCTTGTGGGTCTTGCCGGTGTAAAAGAGTATCCTCTCCGTAAGAGTAGTTTTCCCCGCGTCGATATGGGCCATGATACCGATATTGCGTGTTCTGTTGAGAGGCAGTTCCCTCGGCATGGTCACCCTCGCACGACTCCCCCGCGCCGCGGGGTCCCTTCTGTTAAACCCCCGGGTACTCTTTAACGCCACCCCCGGGGCCGGCCCAATAACCCAACAGTGACACAAAACATAAAAAAACAAGGAACTAAAAGAAAAAGCAAAAGA
>CAZKPR010000316.1:2543-2823 GCA_964554685.1 uncultured Leptospirales bacterium
GTTCCCTCGGCATGGTTACCCCCGGCCTGGCGCCCCCCGCCGCGTGGTGCCAGGCTTATTCGTACAACGATACGTCATTCCCGGCACGCCCGGGTGACGCCGCGCGGCGCGTGCCGATGCTCCATCACGTAAAAATACCAGGTTGACCTGGTATTCATCCGCATTACCCGATGCCTGTGCGCCGCGGCGCGTGAGCCGCCGCCGGCGCGGATCCCCTGAGGGCCGTTACCACTTGTAATGGGCAAACGCCTTGTTCGCTTCGGCCATCTTGTGGGTGTCT
>CAZKPR010000317.1:0-2777 GCA_964554685.1 uncultured Leptospirales bacterium
GCCCTTCGTGACGTAGACGGACGACACCATCATCGTCATCGACACTTCCCGGCCGATCAGCAGAAAGGTCCTCGAGGGATACCAGAAAGGCGTCCTGGTGGAAAGGGATACCATCACCTACAAGCGGGACATGATCAGGACCGAAGAGTACAACATGGAGGCGCTGAAGTCCTTCGCGCCCATCACCAAGGCGGATGTGGCGGGGTGGATATCCTATCTGCGGTACGGCATCCCGGTGATAATCGTATTCTACGCCCTGTTTTTTTTCGTGGGAAAAATCTTCTGGGCCCTCGTCGTGAGCCTGTTCGGTCTCATCGTCATGTCAATAATGAAGATGTCCCTTGAATTCGGCGACGTGTTCAAGCTCTCCATCTACAGCCTCACGGTTCCGGTTATCCTGGAAACCGTCCTGGAGGTGGCGGGTATCAGCCTGCCCTATTTTGTCGTGCTGTATCTCGGCATCGCCCTGCTCTACCTGGGGCTCGGATTCAGGGAAATCAAAAAGGAAGCCATCGCCTAACGGCACAGGCAGTTCAATCGACGATCTTCAGGCCGGTGAAATAATTTCTGTAAAATCCCCTGTCCCTGGTGAGAGACCGGAAGCATTACCCGGAGGGGCAAAAAACCGGATTCGGGAATGGTCCTGCTTGGCTACTGCAATTTCTGGTAGGTATAGGTATACCTGAAACGAAACGAGAATTCCCAGTCCGAGGGGTCCGCGGGCTTCCGCTTTCTCACGATGCAGAGGTAGGCTTCTTTCCCGGGCGGCACCGTGACGGTCACGGGGTTGCCCCGCGTGGAGATCATGTTGTCCAGGGTGAAGCGCGCCGTCACCTCGCAGGGAACGTCCACTCCGTTCCGCGCGAAAAGCAGGAAGGTGTCATCCAGCCGCTCCTGGCGCACCTCGATCCTTCCGCTCTCATCGATCGGTTCCGCGTGGCCGAGGAAATCATTGTCGGAGAGATTTCTCCCGAGCCGCACGGGATATTCACCCTTCCCCGGGTGGGTCGCGTAGTACCATGTCGCGCACTCCAGGGTGACTGCCTTTCCGTCATGGTCGAGGAACCGCGTGGGAACGGTGACCATGCCCCCCTCGATCCGGTACTTCTCAACCTGGAAATGGAGATGGGGGGAGCGGGAGCGCCCCGTGTTCCCGCTGTACCCGATACGTTCCCCCGGCCGGACCCGGTCGCCCTTCTCGACCAGTGAACCGTCTTTTTTCAGGTGCAGGTATCGGGAAAAGGTGCCGTCCTCATGATAGATATGGATGTAATTGCCGTATTTCCCATAGGACGCGTCGGCCCCCCCCAGGTCGGAATCCTCTTTCACGCGAAAGACGACGCCGCCCCGGGCCGCGTAAATCTCCGTGCCCTCGGGCATGTTGAAATCCACTGCGTAGGCGTTGTTCCCCACGTGGGTCCTGTTCCCGCGGTATCCCTGCGAAAGGAGGTGCTTGGTGCCATGGGCGAAGGGGACGAGGTAGACGTATGAGTCATCGTGCTTCCCCTCGAGGCAGTCCCCCCAATAATAGTGGAAGCGGTACCGGAAATGGGGGTCGTCCCCGTCCGGGCGCACGCCCATGATGAAGAGCTTCTCAGTCCCGGGCGGGACCACCGTGAAGAAGGGCGCCTTCTCAGTGGAAGTCATCCGTTCAAGAAGCGGCAGGTCAACCTTCACGGTCATGGGGATCACCTCGCTGTTCGAGGCGAATATGTCATATCCCCCGTCGGGGCTTTTCTCATAAAACACGCGCACGGGGCTTTCCCGTTCATCCCCCGGCGCCGGGGAGCCGCCGGAGGAGAGGATGATAAGACTGATGGAGAAAAAAACGGCGAGTTTTTTCATGATATGAATACCTGCCGAAGGGTTTGTGCCGAGCCTTTCAAAGCCCGGATACTATGGATACACCATGGCGGACGGCATGTCCAGCACTTAGTAACTATATAATCACCACCATGGATGGTGCAGGAAACGCGGTTCCTGCCATTGGAAAAGAATCGTTTAATGGCGATTATTCCACACCATGATTGAAATCCCCGCGATAACCCACAGCACCATGACAGCTAAAAAAGATCCGGGATCCTTCGACGGGGTGAAAGCATCCTCCCCGGAATGCCCGAGTCACGCCAGCCTCAAATAGTGCCGGCATTGAAGGGGAAGGCACCACCCAAAAAAATAGTATTGACGGCGCCCTGTCACGGTAGTATCTTCAATCCAGCAATTCCCAAGTAACTACACTATCCCGTTGTGAAATCTGCACGGGAGAGAAAAGATGACGTGGCCGCGCCAGATGCCTATCATGGGTTGTACGCCATTGGCGCAATGAAAGGCAGATGCGATCAGATCACCATGGAGCGCAATACATGAAGGAAAATTCAATGGCAGCCATGAAGCCATCGGAAGGCGCGCAGTACAATGTGCACATGTCCTTTCATTCCATCAAGCTGCCCCCCGTGACGGACATATTGATCCTGGGAAAGAAATTCCCCCACGGCAAGGTGGGTGTTTCCGAGGCCTTCAAGCTCATCGCCCCGGACGAATTCGACATGTTCGAAATCGACGAGGACGACGTCGTTGAGGCCGTGCTTATAAACCGGACGATTTTAAAGAGGATGCCGGCGGAAAAAGTCATCGAGATATTGAAAGATAAGGTCTTCCCCTACGTCTCCAAGGGCGAGGCCATCAAGGTGGATTTCACGGTTACCATCAATTTCGAAAACATCATGGGAAAAATGTAATTGAACGCGGGGGCCCTATCCTCCACGACCTACGCCGTG
>CAZKPR010000318.1:0-2766 GCA_964554685.1 uncultured Leptospirales bacterium
AAAGTTTATACTGGGTTACTATCTCAGCAGAAAACGGTCATGTAATAGGTCAACATAACTTAGCATATACTTTATTTATGAATAACCAAGATGTTAATGATATATTGAGAGCACGTTTTTGGGCGAAAAAAGCGGTTTCAGGTGGAAATGAAGAAGCCCTTGACCTGTTGAAAGAAATTGAAAGTAAAGAAAATCAATAGGTGCCAAACAGTTAGGGGCAAAATAATATCTGATAACACCATTAAAGCTCTTTGAAAACCAACCATCCTTTGCATAGTATCATACCCCGCGTGAGGGATGCGGAGGGCCTGGCCCGCAGGGCCGGAGCGAAGCGGAGACTCAGCTCAAGTCGACGGGCAGGAGGCCCGTCGGTGTGAGGATGGCCCAGGAGGGGCCTTCCGCAAACACGGGGAAACCTGTTGATGATGCGATCTTTGTTGATGAATTTGTAACAGAATGGCCCTGCGAAAGGTATCCTCAAAGCAACCATCCCTTCAAACGTCCGCTGAAAGCGGACAACCTATCGGGCGTCTGTCTGAGTCGAATCCGGCGAAGTCGGTTCGACGAGTTACGCCCGGAGGCAGTCGCGCCGTTTGAGCGACCACGCGGGGGAGTGCAGAGGGGGTGCGCGTGCACGCACCCCCTTGCGCCATAGCCCGACCAGCTCCTGGTCACACCCCGCCCCGGTGAGGGGCATCCTTTAAGTTTACGGGAAAGGAACAGGACCCGGAGACGGGGTGGTATTATTTCGGGGCAAGGTATTATGACCCGATATTATCACTATGGGCAAGTCCTGATCCTGCACTTGAAAAGTTTCTACCTGTAGCACCAGTAAATGATAATGCAAGAAAATATAACTCTAAATTGCCTGGAATAGGTGGGGTTTACAATCCAATAAATTTAAGTCTGTATAATTTCACTGGTCTTAACCCAATAATTTTAATTGATCCAAATGGAGAATCTTTTACTACTTTCATGAATAGAAATTGGTCTAAATTATTAGGAATCACATTGGATGGCATTGAAGTTACTGCTGGTGTGGTTATTATTAAGGGATCAGCAGGTATTGGAACACCACTTGGGGTGGCAATGGTTATGCATGGTGGATCAAATGCAGCCACACGTTTATCAAAGATGGTATATACATCTTATATCGAAGAGAATTATGGTACTGCTGAAGCAGATAGAATTGATAATGATCTTCCAGAGAGTTCTGTTGGAATGCTGTTATATGCATGTGGGCAAATGGCGCATATGATGACTGGTGGTAATAATGATTATGGTGTTTCAAGTAAAATGGGAGCGGCGGGAGATGTAATAGATATAGTGCTTGGTATTGCTATTGCAGGAAGAGGAGAAAAGGGATTGATAAGAGAACTCAAGATATTTCAGAGAAATACAAACATATCAATTGATCAGATGAAAGTATTAAAAGATGCTCTAAGTCGAAATAATTATAATAAAGCTGCAAGATATGTCCAGGGTGTCATTGAAACGATAGATAAAACAAATACGTACAAGAAAAGCGTGGAAAAAATCGCAAAATAACAAGGAGTAGTTGAATGGTTGGTGATGGTGATAGGTTTATTAAAAAGACCGCAATAGTATTCCTTGTGCTAAATGTATGTTTGAGTATTATTTCTTTTATTGGCATTTATATATTTATTGATATTATTATTTTTGGGAGAAGTGAGGGTGTTGATAATATTAAATATTTGGTAGCAGTACCGGTGATCATACTTTCATTACGCCAGATTGTTAAAGATGTCAAGATAATCTGTAAATGTTAATGTATACAATGGCAGTATTTAATTGAAAACATCAAATAAGCTCTTTGAAAACCAACCATCCGTTGCATAGTATCGCCCTCCGCGTGAGGGATGCGGAGGGCCTGGCCCGCAGGGCCGGAGCGAAGCGCAGCCCGTAGCAGCCCGACCCCTCGTGATACAGTGCTGAGTACCTGAAGAATAAAAAGCGCGAGGGGGCACGCCCGAATGATGATTACCACACCGTGACCTTCCCTGACGGCGAGTCGGTCATTTACGCCTACGATTACGGGGGAAGGCTCCTGGCCGTATCCGGTTCGAAGGGGGGCGCCCTGGAGCGCTACGTGAGGGACATCGCCTATGACGAGTTCGGGAGCCGGACGCGTCTCCGCTACGGCAACGACGCGGCAAGCGAGTACGAGTACGACCCCCTGACGCGCCGCCTCACGAGGCTCGTGACCACGGCCGGGGGAAAGACCGTGCAGAACCTGGAATACGAGTACGACCGGGCGGGGAACATCCTCTCCAAGACGAACCGCGGCTTCTTCTCCGTCGGTGGCGGGGAGGCCGCCTCGGAGCAGACCTACGCCTACGACGACCTCCACCGCCTCATCTCCTCCGAGGGGGAGTACCGGGACCCGAAGGGCGTAAACACCTACACGAACGCCTTCACCTACGACACCATCGGGAACATACTCACGAAGGTACAGGTGAACGATTTTGACCCAACCGACGGCCCCACGGCCCCGGTGCCCGGCACCACCTACAGTTATCATTACACCTACGGCGCAAAACCCCACGCCGTGGTCTCTACGGGCGACACCACCTACACCTACGACGCCAGCGGCAACATGACCACCATGAAGGGCCCGTCGATCGACCGGGCGATCACCTGGGACGAGGAGAACCGGGTGACAAAGACGCTTGACAGGCGCGACGAAACCGTCTACGCCTACGACGACGGGGGCATCCGGGCGATCAAGCGGGGTAAGTACGGCGA
>CAZKPR010000319.1:0-2762 GCA_964554685.1 uncultured Leptospirales bacterium
GCTGGTCGCCCCCCAGGGGCCCTGATCGGAGGAGGGTGATTTTTCCCTCGAGTTGATCGGAGCGCCCGGTCTTTTTTTCCAGGGCGGCGCGCACGAGCCCGCCCGTGGTGCCGGTGCATACCAGCCTGTGCTTCAGGAGAAGATCACAGTTCCACTCGACCCATTCGATGAGGTCTTTTTTCCTGTTGTCGTGCGCGACAAGAGCTATTGTTTTTGTTTTTTCCATTTCATTTTTCCGTTCGATCATATCCCCGGGACGCCTGTAGCCCCATCCCGGTCATTCTTAAAAATAAAGGACCTGTGTCAATGGATATATCTCGTGGTAATGCTCCCGTGAACCGGCCGTCTATCCGTTTCCCGGCAGGCGATCGATGAGCCTCGGACAGGGTTTCGTTTGAACAGATAAACTGACCGGTCGGTTTAACTTCTTGACGTGATGCCTGACCTTGTATAATCGGTTATTGATGAAATGAATCCCATGCATGGCGCATTGAATGCACGTGGTTTCATATATGGCACCAGGGTAAATTGTCCGGACCTGTGACGATGATTGCCCGGATTGATGACAGAAATCAGTATGGGGGAGTTTTAATGAAAGTTAACAAGCTGTGCGGGATTGCGTGCATCATGATCCTTGGTTTTTTAATGACCTCCGGCTGCGCGTCCATGGGAGCGATCAATATCCCGGTGGACCGGCTCAAGGAAAAGTATGGCACGGAAGCCGACAGGTATGTGGAATACAGGGGCATGCAGGTCAGGTATCGCGACGAGGGGAGCGGCCCCGTGCTGGTGCTCCTTCACGGTGTCTGCTCGTCCCTTGAAACGTGGGAGGGCTGGAAGCGGAACATAGGGGAAAGCTACCGGATAATCAGCGTTGACATCCCCGGCTTCGGCATGACCGGCCCGGCGCCGGACAAAAGCCAGTACACCAAAGAGCAGGCCGTGGCGTTCCTGAACGATTTCATGGGCCTCCTGGGGGTTGAGAAATTTTCCCTCGCGGGGAATTCCCTGGGCGGCTACATCGCGTGGAACTATGCGCTGAAGTATCCGGAAAAGGTCACGCGCCTCATCCTGATCGACCCGGTGGGCTACAACCAGAAGCTTCCGGGGCTCCTGGCCCTCGCGAGCAACCCGGTGATGCGCCCCTCGGCGCGGTCGATGATGCCCCGCGGGCTTCTGAAAAAGGCGGTCTACCAGGTCTACGGCGACAAGTCGAAGGTAACCCCCGCGGTGGTGGAGCGCTATTACGATTTCGCCATGCGCGAGGGAAACAAGCGTGCCTACGTGGACGTCTTCGCCGAGATACGCCGCCAGAACGATTCGCCGGATCTTTCGAAAGCTATCCCGAACATATCGGTGCCCACCCTGGTGATGTGGGGAACGAAGGACGAATGGATTCCCTTCACCTACTTCGAGAGCTGGAAGCGGGACCTTCCCTCGGCGCGCTTCATCGCCTACGAGGGCGCGGGCCACGTACCCATGGAGGAGATACCTGAAACAACCTCGGCTGACGCGAAGCGCTTTCTGGATGGGCCGGCGGAACGGGATGACGCCGCGAAATAAGGCGATGAACAATCGCCCCGGGGGCATTGATTGCCCCGCGGCGCTCTGTCCGTGCGTACGGGCGTATAATGTATACAATGGAAGGAGACCGGTAATGAAAAGAATCATCGTCCCTGTTCTCGTCGTGGGGCTCGGCCTGTCCATCGCGCAAGGGGGAACCATGCCGTACGCCAATACGAAATTCGGGTTCAGCCTTTCCCTTCCGGAATCATGGAAACAGTGCAGGGTGGTGGAGAAAACGACGAGGTGGACCCCGGATATCAGTGCGATCACCCTTTATTTCTGCCTTCCCACGAAGGACGCGAACTGGTATGAATCCGAAGGACCGGGTGGATATGCCTGTCTCCTGGCAATCACGGTTTTTACACACGGGCAGTTGAAGAAGATCGAAGCGGCCGCGAAGGAAAGCGGGGGCATGCCGGGGGAGGATGTCTCGGTTTTCAGGAAAAACAGCCGGTATGCCTTCTCATACTCAGGGCCCCAGGCCTGCCCCGATGACCTCCATGAACGAATTGGCGAGATCGAGGCCATAATGAAAACCTTCTCCCTGGCCCGGGAGCAGGTGCCGGAGTAACGCGATCGCCGGAGGCGCGGATACAGCCTGGGGAGAGGTTGGATAAAAGTGTCCAGGGCCGGCGGCATTTGCAATAAAAAACAATTTGCCGGTCAATAATGTTCGACAGGGCACGGGAAATGTAATATTATCAAAACGTGCGGTTCGACAGGCGGTCAGAAAGCTTTCGATAACGGCACCCCGGCACACTTCATTATGACGGGTCTCGGCGTGAATGATTTCCGTTTCTTTTCCTGGAACGGGGTCAGGGGAATAAATGGTTCCCGAATAACGGACGACACCGGACATGAAGCGCTTCGCCCTGGACATCAGGAATTTCATGCGCGACAAGCCCCTGCGCTTCAAGATAATCGTGGGGGTCTTCGTGAGCATGATCCTGATAAACGTGGCCGGCACCCTGATCAACGCCGCGATCATCCACCGCGCCTTCGCCGCCATCGTCGAACGTGATATCGAAAATTCCTTTCTGTACAACCTCGAGAAGATTAACAACACCACGGGTGAAATGATCCACAGCGGTAAGGCCGTGGCCCTCGTGGGGGAAATACTTTTCCAGATCTACGCGGAGGGACACCGCATCGACATAGAACGGGTCTGCGCCTCCTTTCTGCAAAGGAAAGTGGAG
>CAZKPR010000320.1:0-231 GCA_964554685.1 uncultured Leptospirales bacterium
GGTATGTATGCGTCATCGATATTACCCGAAAACCTGCTTTGGATAACGGTATACTCTATACGCCGGCCAGGGATGCGTCTTGTGACATACAACATGGCGCTGTCGTAAATATCGCCCAGTTCTAAAACACACTCTTCGTCACGGCCCGTGCTGTTTTTTACTCCAATCATGAACCAGTATGAATTATCATTGATGCCCAGGTGCGGGATTGTGGTACTGCACCTTTTAAAC
>CAZKPR010000320.1:241-2725 GCA_964554685.1 uncultured Leptospirales bacterium
AGTTCAGCTTTCCTGAGAGGACATCCTCGGGAGAGAACTGCCGATCATTCTCTTCCAGATAGTAAGTGAATCTACCCACGGGGAGATCGATAAATTCCGTGCCGATGCTGTAAAAATCAATGTTGTCACATCCACTGTTCGGGCTTTCTCGAATGACGCCTTCCCGGGTTGTTTCAGCGAAAAGTGTTCCGTATGACAGTAGTGTTATCCATGCGGAAACAGTGAAAAGGCATAATCCCATTTTTCCCGGGCACATAGCCATCCAAACCACTCCATGGTATTAAAAATAATTACCAGTGTGTTTCATTATCCAGGAAACTTCACTCAATTGTAATTATGCCCATGGGACACAATGTGTGTTATATGACCATTATGGGAGGAGAAAAGGGTTATTTCAACACAAAAAACGCTGGAGGAAGGACTTAATTATTCGCGCGCTTCACCGACGCTTTCATCACCGCCGTGGCGTCCTTCACGATCCGGTCCACCACTTCCTTCACCTTAGGCGTGTCGTGGATGATGCCGGTGATCTGTCCCAGGGGAAGGACCCCCTTCCGGTTGTCTCCCTCCATTGTCCCCGCCTTGAAGGCCCCGAACCCCACGGCCATGCGGGAGAGCTGTTTCATCATCCGCCAGTTCTTCTTCACGCCGTCGAAGAGCCCCTTCTTCCTGCGGGGACGGGGGGCGTCGGCCGGCCTCACCGCCGGCTTCGCCGCAGCAGCCTTCCGGGGCCTCGGGAACATCATGCCCGAGACGAGCTTCGAAGCAGGGAGGCCAAGTTCCTTCGCTATCCGGGTTCCATTCCACGCGGCGGCGAAGGGGTTGAGCCGCTTCCTGATCATCCGCCGCGATCCATCGGCGTCCATCATCCTGGCGAACATGCCGTCGACACGGTCGGTATACACGGTGTCGAAGGCCGACATCTCCACGCTCATCCGCTTCTGGAGCTCGTGGACCGGGCTCTCCACGGTGTTCATGAACCGCGTCCCCATGGCGATACCCTCGGCCCCCAGGGCCAGGGCCGCCGCGAGTCCCCGCCCGTCGGCGAAGCCCCCCGCCGCGATGACCGGTATCTTCACCGCGTCGACGACGCTGGGCACCAGCGCCAGGGACGTGACCGCGCCGCCGTGGCCCGCGGCCTCGTGGCCCGTCACCAGGAGGGCGTCGGCCCCCTCGGCCTGGGCGGCCAGGGCGTGCCTGAGGGTCGTCACCGTGGCGATGACCTTCCCCCCGTAGGCGTGGACCGCCTCGGCGATCCAGTCGCCCTTCCCCAGGGAGTAGTTGACGATGGGAACCTTCTCGCGGATGAGGACGTCGGCGTTCATCTCGGAGCCGGGGAAGTAGAGGGTCACGTTCGCCGCGAAGGGCTTCTTCGTGAGGCTCCGCACTTTCCGCACGGCCTCCTCGGTCTCGCGGGGGGGCATCACCCCCGTGGCGAGAATCCCCAGCCCCCCTGCCTCGGCGACGGCGGCCACGAGCTCCGGCGTGCTTATCCAGCTCATCCCGGACAGGACGATGGGGTGCTTGATTTTAAAGAGATCGGTTATTTTCGTTTTCATGGTGTCCACCTTACCTGTCATTCAGGCTGAAACCCCGGCATAATCAGCCGTGGTATACTCCGCGAAGCGTGTCCCCGCCCAGGCGGGGATGCCGGAATTCCCTAATTCCGGCGACTTGATTCCCGCCGACCCGGTAATGACATGAGAAAAGGAAGCAACTCATAGTGATAGTACATTCTCTACAGAGAGATGAAATTATTTTCTATTTCAAAATCCGCAACAGAAATAGTACGTCACGGGGATAATTTACCAGGCCTCGTAAAACTCTCGCAGCGGTTTCTTCAGATTATTCTTTATCAGCGCATAGTTTTCACGGGACTTTCCCGCCATGTCCCGGGCAAATTCCATGGTCCTTTCAAGAAGCACGCCTTCCGGGTGAATCCCGTTGACGATGTGTCGATGCAAGCACTCCTCCCCCGTGCAGGCCGTCCCGGCCAGGACCATGTCCTGTACCGCCGCCCGGGACGGGAGGTTCCCGATTATTGTCAGCAGGGCCTCGTCCAGGGGCATGCCGTACGTCACCTCGGGAAAGCAGAGCTTTCCCCTGTCGGACCTCATGATCCTGAAATCCATGGAGCTTGCCAGGATCGCCCCCATGGCGTAGGCGTGACCGTTGATACAGCCGATGGTCGGCAGGTTCAGGAGGCATGACCTTAAAAGCGTCTTTTTCACGCGGTACAGGAAATCATCCCTCTCGGCATCGCTCACCCCGGCAAGCCATTGCAGGTTTATGCCGTTCGAGAAGAATTTCGGGTCACTGCTTCTCACCACGAGGGAGGCATTGCCTTTCGATTCCTCGATTTCATCAAATGCCCGGTTGTATTCATCCAGGGCGCTGCGTGTGAAGGTGTTCTTGTTCTCACTGTCGATGAGGGTAATAATAAAGACGTTGCCGTCTTTTGATAATTCAATGTGGTTCATGGAT
>CAZKPR010000321.1:0-2722 GCA_964554685.1 uncultured Leptospirales bacterium
GGGTTGAACAGGATTTCGAATTCATCGCCGCATCATTTGTTCGGGACGCAGATGACGTGAAGGAGCTAAGAGAACTTGTCAGGTCGTACGGGGGGCATTCGATCCAAATTATTTCAAAGATAGAAATAAGGGAAGGAGTTGATGCGATAGAAGATATAATTCGCGTAAGCGACGGTATCATGATCGCTCGTGGGGACATGGGAGTGGAAATTCCATTCGAAGAACTTCCCGCCATTCAGAAGCTGATTATCAGCAAGTGCTACAGGGCGGGGAAACCGGTGATTACGGCCACGCAAATGCTCGACTCAATGATACGAAATCCAAGACCCACCAGGGCGGAGATAACCGACGTGGCGAACGCGATATACGACGGCACCAGCGCAATCATGCTGTCCGGTGAGACCTCGATCGGAAAATATCCAGTGGAATCACTTCTCACCATGCATAAAATCGCGGTAAAAACCGAACAGGACATCGATTACGTGAAGCGTCTCAAGAACGCCGTGGTGACTGTTTCACGAAATGTGACAAACGCCATAAGCCATGCGACCTGTGAAACGGCCCATTCCCTGGGTGCGTCTTCAATAATCAGCATGACGCGATCGGGTCATTCGGCGAAAATGGTATCGAAGTTCAGGCCTTCATGTCCGATTATCGCCACAACATCCAGTGAGCGCGTGTGTAATCAGCTTGCGTTGTCATGGGGGGTTTTCCCCATTCCGGTTGAGGAGAAGGATTCGACGGATGTGCTCCTGCTGCAGGCGGTAGAGAAGGCGATTGAGAAGGGCCTGGTTCGTGAAGGAGATCTTGTGGTGATCACGGGAAGCATGCTTTCCGACATGAGCGGTACCACGAACATGATCAAGGTGCACATCGTGGGAAATATTCTGTTGGAAGGTGCGGGTATGGCTGGCGGCAGGGGGTGCGGGCGCGCGCGAGTCATGAGGGAAAACGGAGATCTCCGGGAATTCAACGAAGGGGAGATCATGGTGTTTGCCAAAAGCTCTGATGAAGTTCTTCCGGCGTTGAAGAGCGCTGCCGGCATCGTAACTGAAGAAGACCCGGAAACATCCAAGGCGGTGATCGTGGGAAGGGCTCTCGGAATACCTGTCGTGGCGGCCGCTGCGGGGGCGTGTGAAATTCTCAGGAGCGGGATTGTGATCACGGTTGATGGAGAAACCGGGAGGGTCTATTACGGCCGGGGGGAAGGAGTCAGCGGTGAAGAGTGATGCGCGAGATATCCCCAGCAGGCGGAGAAATACCGGTGTCCGCAATGCGGGTCGTTATTCACGATTGCCGCGCCACATAACGATACTGACGTGTATCGGGGCCATCGCACTTTCATGGATGACCGGACCATCCGGATATCCTGCCCGTGCCGATGCCGAATCGAGTCCTGTCGCAACGTTTTCAACATTCGTAGAGGGCCAGGATGAAAACGTGAAGCGTAATATCATGATCGCGTGCGAAAAGCTGGATGGCGTTACAATTCCTTCGGGCGGAACGCTTTCCTTCAATGAAATCGTCGGCGAGGGATCAGCGCAAAACGGCTTTGCTCCGGGAAGGGTAATGTACAGGGACCAGGTGGTGTTGGAGCCTGGCGGCGGCCTCTGCCAGGTTTCTTCGACAATCTATAATGCCCTTCTCATTGCAGGTTGCGTGATACTCGAGAGACACAGGCATTCAAGGCCAGTCGCCTATGTGCCCCTTGGCCTTGACGCCACGATCAAGTACGGCAAGAAGGATCTTAAAATGAAGAATCCCCATGCCGTGCCGATCAGGCTCGAGCTTCGCGCCGATTCGGCGAGTCTCCGTGCAGTTATTACCTCAGGCGGTGTTCTCTCACACCGATTCGAAATCGAAACGGAAGAGGAAGAAATCCCGATTCCACTGGCGGAGGAGATTGATCGAATAAGGCCGGGAATCATGGTGCACGTCTATAGAAAACGATACAAGGGGAATACCTTCATTGAAAATGCCCTTCTCTACAGGGACTACTACCCTCCTGCGTATATTCGCTGAAGGAATGGGTGGAGTGGAATGAAATGATACGCCTTGCGCGAATTATCATTGTCGTGTCGATAGTCCTTTCCGCCGTGGCGGTTCACGAGTCAACAGCGCTGGATGATCCGATGCTTGCACAATGGGGCGAGTTTGCAAGAGGAGAGAATTCCCGCGAGCTGGTCAGGTGGCTGCGTTCTCTTGCCCGGGCCCGGCTTACGGGAGTCGGCTCCGGAGAAGTACTTTCAGTCAAACCTCCGCCTTATTTTGGCCGTCTTGGGATTTTCCTTACGTTAAAGAAAGGGAAGAACGTGCGTGGTTGCTTCGGCGCTTTCTCACACTGGACCGATGATATTGCCGTCCTTCTGGGCGATTATCTGACGGGGGCGCTGACGAGGGATCCACGTTATGATCCTCTCGATGTATCGGAACTTGCTGATACCGAAATAATATTGACGGTTACCTCGCCTCCATTTGCCGTGGGTGAAATACATGGAATAAATATTAAAGAGTATGGATTAATGCTCCAGTGCGGAAAAGGCGAGAACTATATTTTCGTACCCGCAGAAATCAGGCATCTTTCACGTATTGATCGCCTTGCATCGGAGGAATCATGCCAGATTTCTGCATTCAGAGCGGTTACCATTCGATAAGAACCTGTTCGTGAGACAGGATGCCATCATCTGTCTCTGCAGTGCGGGTTCAACGGGGAGGAGATCAT
>CAZKPR010000322.1:0-2665 GCA_964554685.1 uncultured Leptospirales bacterium
GGTTTTTATGGTAATTTTCATCAGGGGCAGGTTTCGTTTATTTTCGCGGATATACTCCCTTTTCTGCGCTCTCCTGATCGCCGTTTCTCTTCCCACGCCTTTTCCCTTCAGGATCGATGTCCTGAGAATATGGCAATTTTCATCGATCATACCCCTCGCGTACTTTCTTGTTTTCCAACTTGGCCTGCCGTTTTGGAGAGAGGTAAAAAATGTGCGTGTATCTGTCGGAGATAACAAACGTCCTGGTGCGGGCGGAACCATTGCATGGGTGATACGACAGACGGTGCCGGGGAACCTGATGTTGGGGGCGCTTATTATCGCGGCATGCACTGTTTTTGACGTGCTTAACGCGCTTTATTTTAACCTGGGTTTTGTCACGGCAAATTATGGTTTTCTTATCTTCATCATGGGTGTGACAAGAGTGCTCTCGAACCGCTTTCGAGGACTTTACAGCGAGATTGACGTGCTGCACGTGGATCTCGACAGGAAGTCCAGGGATCTTTCCGAGACAAGGCTGAAATACGGGCTTTCACGAGAAAAATTCCGGCTTCTCGTGGAGGGTTCACAGGATATCATATTCTCGCTGGATGAAAATTTCAAATTTATAGCCGCGAACAGGGCGCTAAACGAAATACTCGGCGTAGATCTGAAAAAGATACGAACAAAGTCTCTCTTCGATCTGCTTCAGGGAGAGCCGGGCATGATGTCGGTCAACGTTCAATTCGTCCAGGAAAAACTCGATCGATTCATGCGAGAGAAAAAACCGATACATATCAAGCTTGATTTCAGGAATAGTTTCGGCATCGAGCCAATTACGATGCAGGTGCGGCTTGAGTATATTCAGATCGAAGGGAAGAACGAGATTTTCGGGAGGGCAACCCGCGTTGCGGATGACATGCTGAACCGGTTCCTTCTTGCCGAGCGCCATAGCTACAGGATCGGCAATCTCCTTCTGGTGGCGGACGACCTGAGTTATCGGATAACCAGGAATCTCGGACGCTACACGGGGAAGAGCGAACGGTCTCTTCTGCGCGTTGCCATCCGGGAGATAATCATCAACTCGATCGAGCATGGCAACCTGGGCATTACGTTTGACGAAAAGACGAGAGAGACCTCAACGGATACATACTTTGCGTATCTCAGTGAAAGGCAGAACGATCCGAAATTTCGAGAAAGGACCGTGACGGTTGAATATGAAATGAACGAGGATCGCGTCATGTATATGGTCCAGGACGAGGGGAAGGGGTTTGATGTTTCCACGTATCTTTCCGATAACGGCCTCGCCAATGAAAACCTTCTTGCCCATGGACGAGGTATCGCCCTTGCGAAGGGGATCTTCGATGAAATTTCCTATGAAAACGGCGGAAGTCGCGTGGTTCTTGTAAAGTACTTTAAAGACAGGTCATTCAAAACCGGGCCATGATACTTATTAGATAAGCCGCAAATAAAAAAAGGCCCGCTTGCCAGCGGGCCTTTCTCTCATGCGATGCTTGATCTGGACGGAAATTACTGATCCACCTTCTCAATCGCCGAAGTGGGAGGCAGGATGTCGACATACATGGTGAATGATACGATGTCGGACAAATTGCCGACCTTGTCCACTGCCCTTGCGTCGATCTGGTGTTTGCCGTTGGTCAGGAACTGGACCACGTCTTTATAGGGAACGAAGTCTCCTTTCCCGTCAAGGCGATAGAAGATTGCCCCGACACCCGATTCCGCATCCTCGGCGAGAATGCTGTATTTCACGTCGGAACTCGCGACGTTATAGCTGTCGATGACCTTCAATTCCGTGTCCGGCTTGATCGAAAGAGTCGGCGGGGTCGTATCCGTCGCCAGAAGGATTGTCGCCTCCTGCATGTCAATCAGGTTACCTTCCTCGTCAAGCACCCGGAAGGAAAATGCCTCGGTGGGGTTCCCGACATTGTCAACGGAACGTGCCTTGAGGTTCACCGTGCCTTCCGCGGGCATGGAGAAGGGAGCGACGTATTCCTTGTAGGTGGTACCGTCGGTGGAGTACTCAATCTTGTCAACGCCGGACATGGTGTCTTTTGCGTTGATGGCGAACAGGACATTCTTGGGGTAATAAATTTTGTCACCGATTTTTTTAACGGGCTTGTCGGTGGACATGACAACTTCGGGTCCGGTATTGTCCACGGCAACGATGTATGATTTTGCGGGTTCGCTGTTGCCGGCCTTGTCGATACCGAAGTAGCTGATGGTGTGGTAGCCTTCCTTCTCAATGGAGAAGGGCGACTCATATACCGCCAGTTCACCGTCATTGACGCGGTACTGTATCTTGTCAATGGCGAGATCATCATCGGCCGTGAGCTTGAATTTGACCTTTGAATTGACAAAGGTGGTTTTACCGTCAGTGTAGGACTTCGCCACAGGCGCCAGGCCGGAGGAGGAACCTTCTTCCACGGTCTTTACGGTTTCTGTTGTCTTTGTTTCGTCGACAAGGGCGGGTTTGCTTTCGTCGGCGGTGTCCTCGCTCACGACTGGATCCGTGGTCGCCGGTTCGTTCTGTGTGTACGCTATACCGGCGTACATCATTCCGAGCGCCATGCTGATCGAAATGATTAGCAATTTCTTAAACATCTGATACCTCCATCTCCGTTAATATAATATATTGTTAGGTTAGTTTCGGTTCTGAATTTGATATGAA
>CAZKPR010000323.1:0-2664 GCA_964554685.1 uncultured Leptospirales bacterium
TTTCAATTCCCATATCACCACGGTAGACTACGAGGAGCCGGTACAGTCAGCGGGCTTCAAGAGTGTCCTCGAACGGGCGATATGGCATACCACTTCGGCCCAGAAGGAGGAGCTGGACGTGGGGGATGTCCTGGTATCGATATTCGACGAAACCGAGTCCTTCGCCGCGTTTTACCTTCAGGAGGAGGGCATCACCCGATACAGCCTGCTCGACTATATATCACACGGGATGGAACACTACACGGGAGAGAACGGTGACGCCGGTGAGTATGATGATGAAGCCGGCGAGGAGCGAAAGGGTGGCAGCGTGAGGCCAAAACGAGGGTCCGGGAGTAAAGCGGTGGAAGCCTTTACCACGGATCTGACGGCCAGGGCCAGGGAGGGGAAGCTTGATCCCCTCATCGGAAGGAAAGATATCATTGAACGAACCGTCCAGGTGCTCTGCAGGAGGAATAAGAACAACCCGATTCATGTGGGGGATCCCGGGGTGGGAAAAACGGCGATCACCGAAGGTCTCGCGCAGTATATCGCCACGGGGGAAGTGCCGCGCCCGCTCAGGGAAGCAAAGATTTTTTCCCTGGACATGGGCGCCCTCATCGCCGGCACCCGATTCCGCGGGGATTTCGAGGAGAGGATGAAGAAAGTGATCGCGGAACTCAGGGAAATGGAGAACGTGATCCTCTTCATCGACGAGATTCATACCGTCGTGGGGGCCGGGGCCGTTTCCGGGGGGTCGATGGACGCCTCGAACATGCTGAAGCCGATTCTCTCCGGGGGAGAAGTCCGGTGCATCGGTTCGACCACCTATGAGGAATACAGGAAATACTTCGAGAAGGACAGAGCGCTTTCGAGACGCTTCCAGAAGATCGACATCCCGGAAACAACGGTTGAGGAGACCATCGAGATACTGGAAGGGCTCAGGGAGAGATACGAGCGGCACCATAACGTGACGTATCCTGATGAAACGATAAGGGCGTCGGTGGAGCTTGCATCGAAGCACATTAACGACCGTTTTCTTCCGGACAAGGCAATTGATGTCATTGATGAGGCGGGTGCATACGCGCGCATGTACCGTGAGGCCGATGAGGACGACGTGGTGCCCATCACGCCGGAGGATATTGAAAAAATCGTGGCCAAGATAGCGCGCATTCCGGAAAAAAGCGTTTCGGCTTCGGAGACCGGAAAGCTTCGTGATATCGAGAGCGGGCTCAGGGCGTGGATTTTCGGGCAGGATGACGCCATCGCCCATGTGTGCGAGGCGATCAGGAGAAGCAGGGCGGGTTTCGGGAACCCGGATCGACCGATCGCCTCCTTTCTGTTCGTGGGCCCCACGGGAGTCGGGAAAACAGAGCTGGCACGTCGCCTCGCGGCGGAGATGGGCGTGAAGCTGCACCGTTATGACATGAGCGAGTACCAGGAAAAGCATACCGTGGCCCGTCTCATCGGCGCCCCTCCGGGCTACGTGGGCTACGAGGAGGGAGGGCAGCTCACGGAGGCGGTGAGAAAGACCCCCTATGCGGTACTCCTCCTTGACGAAATTGAAAAGGCGCACCAGGACATATTTAACACCCTCCTCCAGGTAATGGATTACGCTACCCTGACAGACAATACGGGGAAGAAGGCGGATTTTCGCAACGTGATACTTATCATGACCTCGAACGCCGGGGCGCGTGAGATCGGCAAGGCCCGCGTCGGATTCGATGAGCGGAAGGTGACGGAATCGGCCATTAAGGACGCGGTGGAACGGATTTTTTCTCCTGAGTTTCGGAACCGTCTCGATGCGGTGGTTCGATTCAATGACCTCGATGAGGAGATCATAGTCAGGATCGTGAAGAAAAACATCGACCAGTTCCGGGAGCAGCTCGGGGAAAAGCATATTACCCTCGAGGTGAGCGAGGAGTGCTACCGGTGGCTCGGCAGGAAGGGATATTCACCCGCTTTTGGAGCCAGGGAGATTGACCGCCTCGTTCAGGACAAGATCAAGAAGTTCTTCGTCGACGAGGTCCTTTTCGGATCCCTCGCCGGGGGAGGCGCCGCCAGGGCGGATATCGAGAATGACGAAGTGATCATCAGAATTGTAGAAGATCAGCGGAAGAAGGACGTCGGGAACTGACCTGAGTGAACCAATACCTTCAACGCCCCGGCGGGAATAACCCCCCGTGCCCCGGGACGCGTATCCATCATGAAGAGAAGGGGTCCGCGGATTGTGTTATTCGTGCTGTACGGGAGATCCCAGCTCTTTAAATGAGAACATCTTGAAGGCGCGGGCGCCGTCATAATCGAGAATGCGTAAATCGTCGGTTTCTTTCAGGTCCTGAACCACGATGTCAAAATGGCCCCCGTACCGTTCTTTTGCCTCCTCCACGGGGATTTCATAGGCGATGAACTTGGCGATGCCCTTGCTTTCAAGTTTTCTGATCAGGTCCTGGTCCAGGAAATTCGCGTGTGAAGTGAGATACACCAGAGCGCCGTTGCCCGTTAAAAGTAATCCAGCTTTCATGGCCATTCACCCCCTTGTTGACTGTGGTATAGTAAAAGTATCTCAGATCATGGAAGATGTCAAAGGAAAAGGTGAAAATGCGCATCTGGATTCATATCTGGACTGTGTATCCCGCTTTCGCGTTTCACGTCACGCTGCAGGTTCATTTTGAAGGCCGGGACGGG
>CAZKPR010000324.1:0-2618 GCA_964554685.1 uncultured Leptospirales bacterium
CACCGCCATAGCGGCGATTCCGTTGCATCGCACAGACAGTGCTGCCAGTATTTTCTCAAAACGCTGCATTATCCATTCCGGCGTCTCCCGCCCCGAGGGGCGGGAGTGTTTCATAAATTCTTTTTTTAATCAGCGTGCGGAAAGCTCTTTTATTAGTCTCTTCAATTCGGTAACCGCCCTGTCGCCGGGGAGGCCCTTGGATGTAACCTCCCTGATATAATCACTGATGATCGGCTCCACGGCAGCGACCCATTTCCGGTTCTCTTCCGCCGGGAGTTCAATTATTTCATTCCCGCGCTTTTTGGTAAATTCCCGCCCCTCGTCGTCGAGTTCGTCCCATGCCTCGCCATGCTCATCTATCCATTCCTCGCTCACTTCGGTAAACACCCTCTTAACATCCTCCGGGAGGGCGTCCCATTTTGCGCGGTTCATCACCACGAACATGGTGGTGGTGTATCCCACGTCACGACAGTCTGTCGTCGATTTGATAACCTCGGCATGCTTCCATCCTTTGAGGGTCTCGATGGGGCCGAAGGTGCCGTCAACCACTCCCTTCTGAACCGCTTCGTAGGTTTCAGGCTGCGGCATGGCGACGGGGATCCCGCCCAGAGCCGTCACCACTTTCGAACTGAGTCCCGTGGAGCGTATCTTTTTACCCTTCATGTCGGCAAGCGCTGCGATCCGCTTCGTGGAATGGAGGAGACCGGGTCCGTGGGCGTGAATGTAGAGGAGTTTCACCTCGTTGTGCTCTTTGGGGTTCATGACCTTCACAAACTCATTCGCCGCGCGGGTTGCCACGCGCCCGTTCGGATACCCCAGGGGAAGATCAACCGCCTCCATGAGGGGGAACCGGCCCCTCGTGTAGGCGAAACAGGACATCCCGATATCAGATATTCCTTTGACCACGCCACTGTAGGTATCCTCTGCCTTAAGGAGCGTGCCGCCTGGATAGATATTTATGATAACTTTTCCATCGGTCTTCTTCTCGATTTCCCTGGCCCAAGCCTCCCCTGCCTTGCACTGCCCGTGAGCGGGAGGAAAGAAAATACTATAGCTCAATTGTATGGCCTCACCCTCCTTCTTTTTACAGGAAGGAATGACGAGTATGGCCGAGATCAGGATGGCCAGCAGCAGAATTATCCGTTTCATATCGGTCTCCCGGTTATGATAGTATCCCGCGCGATGCGCGCCCTTTATAAAGCAGATCACCACTTGCAACCCCACAGGGAACACCCGCAGCCAGGGAGGGTTAAGGAACCCTGCTCATCAACCCGCGGGGGAACGCAAAAATCAAGTAAAATTAATAAAAAATACCCCGACGGGCTCCGTTCACACCGCCCTTGAATGGGAAGTACAATACCGTAATGTAATTGACACTACGGCGTCAATAAGTCCATTGATGATTACTCTGAATTATCAAGCCTCCAATTCCCGGGGTACCCGATGAAATCAGTCTGGCTCAAGCGGAACAGGGAAAAGTCCCTCCTCAGGCGGCACCCGTGGGTTTTCTCAGGCGCGATAGATTCGCGCGAACAGGGCATCAAGAACGGGGACATCGTTTCGGTCCGTGATGCCGGCGGGACACTCCTCGGTTACGGATACTGCAATCCCGCATCGCATATCACCATCCGCATGCTCTCTTTCGGAGAAACAAAGGTCACACCGGACCATCTCCGGGGTTTGATCCGCGAGTCCGTGAAACGGCGATCGGGAAACCCGCTCCTGGGATCCACCGACGCGTACCGGGTAATCTTTTCCGAGGGGGATGGGATCCCGGGACTGATCGTTGATACCTATGACGGTCACCTGGTGATGCAATGCCTCACCCTCGGCATCGACAGGATGAAAAACGATATCACGGAAATCCTGATCGATGAACTGAGGCCGAAAAGCATATTCGAAAGAAGCGATCATGAAGGCCGCCGCATCGAAGGCATTGAACCCACGCAGGGACAGCGGTATGGCGTTACGCCCGACGAGATACGGATACAGGAAAACGGCCTCGCTTATTCCGTGAGGATGCACACGGGGCAGAAGACGGGATTTTACCTTGACCAGCGCGACAACCGCTCGCTCATCGGAAGGATTGCCGGAGGCCGATCTGTTCTCAACCTTTTTTCCTACACCGGCGGGTTCACCGTGCCGGCAGCCCGGGGCGGCGCGCGTTCGGTGATTTCAGTCGATTCCTCGGCCGAGGCCCTCGATCTGGCGGAACGAAACATGGCCCTCAACAGGATGGAAACACCGGCGGAATATATCAGGAGCGATGTCTTTCAATTTCTGAGGGAGAAACCGCTGGAGAGCGATCTCATCATACTCGATCCGCCGGCCCTTGCGAAGGAAAGGAGCGCGGTGGATAACGCCTGCAGGGGCTACAAGGACCTCAACCTCCAGATAGCATCGAAATGCCCTCGTGACACCCTCCTCCTCTCCTGCTCATGCTCGAGGTTCATCGACATGAACCTTTTCCAGATGGTCGTATTCAGCGCCTTCGCAGACGCGAAGAGGGACGCCTCGATCATCGGGAAATACCACCAGCCCTGCGACCACCCCACCAGTATATTCTGCAGAGAAACGGAATACCTTAAATCGCTGCTACTCCGCGTACACTGAAGGGG
>CAZKPR010000325.1:0-2618 GCA_964554685.1 uncultured Leptospirales bacterium
CTTCCTGCATCCTGTCAAGGTAATAATCATACCTCATGGTGCCTGTCGGAAAAAACTTTACTTTTTTTATCCCACCATTCGTATTGAACCGGCGCGGGTACTTCCTTAACCCGGCATCTTCTTTTTTAATTGACTCACCCCGTCATGTCTTCATATAGTGGGCTGCCAGGTGGAGGGCAACTCTTGATACGCACCGTTGCAATCAATTTCCGGCCGGATGACGGCATCTGCGCCATCATGCTCGAATCACTCGTTGATTTTCTCGAGAATGAGGGGATGACGGTCCTTCTGCCCGACTATGACGCGATAAGAAGCCATCCGTGTCATCGCCTGTCGGTTCCCGCCCAGCGATTCATCGAAACCGCCGATCTGGCCATTGTCATAGGCGGTGACGGAACCTTCCTGCGCACTGCCCGGCTTTTTCTTAAAACCGGCTGCCCCATCTTCGGCATTAACCGGGGCCGGCTCGGTTTCCTTACCGAATTCAACCCCGAGGAGTACAGGGAACACCTTTCGGGAGTGCTCAGGGGATCATACTCCTTCATCGAACGGCTGGCCCTTGAAGCCGCGGTGGTACGGAACGGACGGGAGACCACCAGCATATGCTTTCTCAATGATGCCGTGATACACAAGGGTTCACTGATGCGCCCGATCCGCCTTGATCTTGAAATTGACGAGCAATTCCTCAGCTCTTTCACGGGAGACGGACTCATCATGTCAACACCAACCGGTTCAACCGCCTATTCTTTATCCGCGGGAGGACCGATTATTAACCCCTTTGAAACCAGCATCTTTCTCCTGAACCCCATATGCCCCCACAGCCTCGCCATGCGGCCAATGATTATCCCCGCCTCCTCTCGCTTCCGGGCGCGGGTCATATCGGATTACGATAATTTATTATTGACAATCGACGGCCAGGAGGCGATTGAAATCAACAGGAACGACGAGGTTCTCATCAGGCGTTCCGGATTCAATATCCGATCCATCACGCATCCGGGGAAAAACTACTATACCATCCTCCGCGAAAAGCTCGGATGGGGATAGAGGTGTTGAGCCACGCGTTATGCTTAACGAGCTGAGAATTAAAAATTTCGTCATCATCGAAGACCTGTCCATCACCTTCGGCAAAGGACTGAACATACTCACCGGCGAGACCGGGGCGGGCAAATCGATACTCATCGACGCGCTTTCCGGCGTCATGGGTGAAAAAATGACCACGGACATGATCCGCACCGGATTCGAGAAATCGACCCTTGAAGCGAGTTTTGATATCTCATCGGCTCCGGCGGTGAGACAGATACTCGAAAAGGCGGGGATCGACACCGAGAATGACACGCTGGTGCTGAGGCGCGAGCTCTATTCAAGCGGGAAGGGCCGATCCTTCGCCAACGCCGTGCAGGTGCCAGCCTCCAAGCTCAAAGAGATCTCAGACTACCTGATCGATATCCACGGTCAGCACGAGCATCAGAGCATTGTAAGGGTCGCCCGTCACAGGGAGCTCCTCGACAGCTTCGGTGGCCTTGAATCGGACGTTACCCGCATTCGGAGTCTTCATGACCGTCTCCAGACATTAAAGAACGCCCTCAATTCCTTCGAGATCGATGAACGGGAAAAAGCTCGGCGGATCGAGTATAACGGTTTCGCCGTCAGGGAGATCGAGGCCGCCTCCCTCAAGGAGGAAGAAGAGGAAGAACTGAAAAACGAGGCCCTCCTCCTTGCCAATTCGGAAAAACTCTTCAAGGAAATCAACACGTCCTCCCACCTCATCAACGGGGAAGGCGGTGCGCTCCAGAACCTGAAGCGCGCGGAGCAGAGCCTTTCCAGGATCTCGGAATTCGACCCCGAGGTCGCCGGCGTTCTCGACACAATACGGCAGTCCCTCTATTCCATCGAAGACGTGGCGATATACCTCCGCGACTACGAAAGCCACATTGATTTTTCCCCCGAACGTACCAACCAGGTCGAGGAGCGCCTTGCCCTTATCGCGTCACTGAAAAAAAAGTATGGAGATACCATCCAGGCGGTCCTTGAGTACGCGGAGAAGGCGCGCCGCGAGCTCGAAGCGATCAATTCCGGCGCGGAAGAGCTCGAGCGCGTCAAGGCGGAGTACCGCCAGACGGTCAGGGAAGCGAAGGAGGTCGCACTTTCACTCTCCGAGAAGAGAAAGGCGACCTCTCGCCGCCTCGAGTCCATGGTAATGAAGGAGCTTGGCGACCTTGGAATGACCGGCACTCAATTCAGAGTTTCGATAAACCGCGAAGCCGACCCCCAGGGAGAAATCGAGGCGGACAACAGGCGTTACATGCTCTATCCCCATGGACTCGATCGCATCGAGTTCCTGCTTTCCGCCAATGTTGGCGAGGACCTGCGTCAGCTAAGAAAGGTTGCCTCGGGGGGCGAAATGTCGCGCATCATGCTCGCCATCAAGAACGTCATTCTTTCGGCGGATATCGTGGACAGCCTCGTGTTCGACGAGGTTGATGCCGGCATAGGAGGAAAGATCGCGGATATCGTTGGCAGAAAGCTGAAATCCCTCGCCAGGAACCGGCAGGTCCTGGTCGTGACTCACCTGCCGCAGATCGCAGCCATGTCCGACCGGCATTACACAGTGCAGAAGG
>CAZKPR010000326.1:0-2602 GCA_964554685.1 uncultured Leptospirales bacterium
CTGCAGCGCGAAATCAATGGGAAACCCCGGGATCTCTTTTTCTCCCGGGGGGCTTCCGAAGAGGATGCCCGGAGGTCCTTTGCGGACCTCCTGGGTCGCGCGGACCAGGGGTGGCACCTCACCAGGGCGGGAACGATACAGCCGGCCGTGAGGATCCTCCCGGGTGGGGGCATGGCCTTCCTGCACCATCATAAAGAGTGGCTCTACGGGGTGCTGAATGCCGATACACTAGATGAAGGGAGCGGCATGATCCTTGATCTCCGCGGGAAGATAATGGAAATGACGGGGAACGGGGCGGTTGGATCGGAATGAAGTCCGCCCCGGTTCCGGGGAGTTTCCGAAGGGCGCGTCATGCCGAATCCGGGGGACGGGGTGTATTACATAATAGGCGATATCCACGGTCATTATGTCAGGCTGCTGGACCTCTACAGGAAACTGGAGGCGATGATGACGGCGCAGGACCGCCTCCTTTTTCTCGGGGACTATATCGACCGCGGGGCGCATTCGTACGAGGTGGTCGATTTTCTCGTCTACCTTTCGCGGATGAAGCGGGTGGATGCGATTTTTTTAAAGGGAAACCACGAGGACATGTTCATGAAGTACCTCCGCGGCGAGGACAGGGACGGTATCTACCTCATGAACGGAGGAGACGCGACGCTGAGGAGCTACCGTTCACACAGGGGAACCCTTGATATGCCGCCGCATCATCGGGATTTTTTCCATTCCCTTCGGCTCTACCATGAAGAAAAGGATTTTATCGCGGTCCACGCGGGTCTCAACCCCACAATCGGGCGTCTCGAAGCCCAGGATGAGCGGGATATGCTCTGGATACGCGAAGAGTTTTTCCGCTCCGAGAGACGGTGGGAAAAGACGATTATTTTCGGCCATACTCCGGTTTCATATCTGAGGAAGGGCCATCCGATATTTATTGACGATGAACGCAACATCATTGGTATCGATTCAGGTGTTATCTTCGGGAATCCCATCGCCTGCCTCACCTGGCCGGAGAGAAAGGTCATTGAGGGATAGGTGCGGGCAGGGTGGAGTCGCTCGCTTTCCGGCACACCGGAAGTGCATGATGCCATGAAGTCAGGAGGAAAAGTGCGATTATGGACATAGTGAAAAAAACGGCGCGTGCCGCAGCCGCAATTGGCATTGCGGCGGCGTTCATGATGCCTGATCTTTTCGGAGCGACCGAGTTCGATACAGTCGGGACCGTCGAATCTGTGCGCAGGGACAGCGTCATCATCATGCTGTTTGAAAAGGCGCCGCGCACCGGGACCTATTATGTCATAGATGGAGGCACCGTGTTCGCCACCGTGGAGGTTAAGGCAACGGAATACGTGAGGACGGGCACGAAACGATTCCGAATCGTCGCGACGTACACCCTGACGAACGAGATGTACGCCGACATGATCAGGGCCGGCACCGATATCGGGATCCCGAAGGGGTCGGGACAGACCGGACGGGAGTTCGGCGATGCGGGACGCTTCATTGAGAAGGGGCCCAGGTCCACAATCGTATGCCGAAAGGACGGGAAGGAGATGGTCCTCGTCCCCGAGGGAAAGTTCGTATTCGGCGCGAATGACGGTGAACGGGATGAATCACCGGAGCAGGTGGTATTCGTGCACGATTTCTACATCGACAGGTACGAGGTCTCGAACGAGGAATACGCGCGCTTTATCGAGGCATCGGGCGTGCGTCCACCGCTTTCATGGAAGGAGGGAGGGTTCCCTGAAGGGGAGGGCGCGCTCCCCGTTGCGGTGACTTATCATGAGGCGGAAGCCTATGCGCGGTGGGCGGGGAAACGGCTTCCCACCGAGGAGGAGTGGGAAAAGGCGGCCAGGGGCCGCGGGAACCTCCCCGGTGAAGGGGGAGGAAACACGTACCGATATCCCTGGGGCGTCGCCTTCAACCCGGAGAAGGCAAACTGCGCGGAATTCTGGGCGGAGGAGCAAACCGGGGCCCATATTAAGACGCGATTCCAGATCGCCGTCGGGGGACTAATGCCGATAACCGCCTTTGACCCGGAGGGCGCGTCACCCTTTGGCGCGGTCAACATGGCGGGAAACGCGCGGGAATGGACGTCGAGCTGGTACATGCCCTATCGCGGGAATACTTCGAAACAGGGCAAGGAGTACCGGATGTACGGGAGGCAATACAAGGTGGTCCGGGGCGGAGCATGGTACAGCACTCGCCACAGGCTGCGGGTCTCCAGCCGGGAGGTGGGTGGTGTGCCGAGTCTGCACGCGGACAACCTCGCGGGATTCAGGTGCGTCAAAGAGCCCGACATACTCGATGCCCGGGGAGATTGACAAAGAGATCACCGTCACCAAGAAAGTACACCGTCCCGCTCTTTTTTGACCGCCATGAAGAAAAGTTCTGTTTTTTCCGGCGGAGCTTTCGTAAACTATCCGATAGTTATTATAATGAGGAAACCATGAGATTTTTCCATTTTTTAGCGAGAAAAATCAGCTATACCTTCGCCATTGCCTTCGTTACCGTGTTTGGAGGGTGGGTCGGCGGTCTCTTCGCGTTTTTCCTGGGGACCTCGTTCATCAACATCTCCTATGAAAAGCTGACGGAGTTCCTGATGCGGTGG
>CAZKPR010000327.1:0-2552 GCA_964554685.1 uncultured Leptospirales bacterium
TTTCACCTTTTCCCTGCAAAGCGCAACCGTTGCGGGGCAGCCCCGAAGCTCGACATTACGTTCGAGCAGGCTCGCCAGGAGTGATTCCTTGAAGGGGTACCCGGCATGGATGAGCAGGGTTTCCATGGCGTTGCATACTGATGGACGCTGGACCTTCGCGTTCACGGCAATCCTGTTCGCCATTTCCTCCCCGGCAGTATCGTCAACGAATATGTGGCAGACCCCCTTGTCGTGCTTGATGACCGGTATGGTGGATTCCTCGGTCACTGCCTTGATAAGTCCCTCTCCGCCCCGGGGAATGACGATATCGATGAAATCATTCATCTTCAGGAGAATCGGCACGAGTTCCCGGCCCGTCCTCTCGACGAAGGAAACCGCCGCCTCGGGAGTGCCGGTGGACGCGAGAACGCCGCGGATCACGGCATGGAGTGCGGTGTTGGTGCGGATGGCCTCCCGCCCTCCGCGGAGAATGGCCGCGTTACCCGACTTGAGGCAGAGCGCCGCGATATCGGTCGTCACGTTCGGCCGCGCCTCGTATATGACGGCGACGACGCCCAGGGGAACGCGCATCTGCCCTACCCGTATCCCCGAGGGGCGTACCGTCATGCGCTCGATCCTCCCCGCGGGATCGGGAAGCGCGGCGATCTCCTCGACCGAAAGGGCCATCCCCTCGATACGCTCATCATTGAGAAGAAGGCGATCCTTCATGGCGGCTGCCATCCCATCCCGCTCCGCGGCTTCCAGGTCAGCGGCATTCTCAGCGACTATAAAGCCCTTTCTTTCCCTCAGCGCGGAGGCAATGGCGAAAAGAATTTCGTTTTTACGCTCCGTTGGATACCGGGCCACGACCCGCGAGGCGGCCTTTGCGTCGCGGCACAGGCCCTCGATATACTTTTTCCCGTCCATGAATTCACCCCTGACCAATTAATCCTCTATGCACCATGGCCCATCCCATGACAAGAATAAAACACCATTCTACCATTTCTGCTTCACTGTTTTTCCCCGCCGGGAAGCGCGCAATCTTCACCCCCGTCCCTGCACACCCTTTTCATCAGGCCGCGAATTACCGACTGGATTTCCCCGTCGCTTTCCCCGTAGATCGACCTGTAGAAATCCGAGACCTTACGGCTGTTTTCCGAAAAGCTCAGCGCCCAGAGTATCGTTTTCCTTGTTACGGTGAATCGTTCCACCCCGTACCTTTCGATGAGAAAACCCTCGTCGATCAACATGTTATCAACCAGGGCATAGTAACCGCAGAGTCGGCTGAAGGGATTTCCGCTGTTGAGCAGCCGGTAGATGTCGTAGAACTGTCCCACCGGCCTCGAGACGAGAAGGGGCAACCTGCTTTCCCCGAGAATCACTCCCTTGACAAGGCGATTGCCCGCCACGTGGCCCGCCCCGTAACCGATAAGGGCCACCGCTGCCAGGAGGACCGCATACGCCCTCCATCCTCTTTTCATCACCCCGATGATAAGCTCCCTCATCCCTTCACCGTGCCCCTTCTCACCGGACCGGGAATCCTCGTCCCCTTTCGGCCCGTGAATTCGAGTATTGCCGGGATATCACGGGGGATGCAAACATTTTTCTGCCCCGCTCGGTTTTTATGTCCGGCGGCCCGCGAGAATGGGTCGCACATTTCTCCGCCTGCGCATCCCACTCTCACCGCATCATGCTCTGTTCAATCATTTTAGTTGACAAAATCGGCGCATGAAGTGTCAATCAAACCAGCAGTTCTCCCGTGCCATCAGGCCAGCCCATACTCGGAGCGGACACATGGAACCCCTTACGACGATAAAAATCCCGGGCGTAAAAAAACGTTACAGCGGAAAGGTGCGCGATATATACTCGGTAGACAAGGAACACTATCTTATCGTTTCAACTGACAGGGTTTCCGCCTTTGACCACATTTTCCCCACCGGAATCCCCGGCAAGGGAATACTCCTGAACACCATTTCAAATCTCTGGTTCAAACACATCAAGACCGTAAAAAATCATATTGTCGAGGATAATTTCAGAAGATTCCCGAAACCATTCTCGGATTTTCCCGAACTTCTTGAAAATCGCTCGGTCATCGTGCGGAAGGCTGAAAGGATAGACTTCGAATGCATCGCCCGGGGATACCTTATAGGCTCCGGCTGGAAGGATTACCAGGCGACCGGCTCACTCTGCGGGATATCCCTCCCGCAGGGCTTGCGGATGGCGGACAGGCTCGAGGTCCCCATCTTTACCCCCGCGACAAAGGAAGATGCAGGTCATGACGTAAATGTTTCAGTCGAGCTCATGCGGGAACATATCGGGGACGATCTTGCCTACCGCCTCGGGGAACTGACCCTGGCCCTGTATGAGTTTGCCCGGGATATCCTCGATCGCCAGGGTATCATTCTCGCCGACACGAAATTCGAGTTCGGCTTTGTCGGCAAGGAGATCATCCTGATAGATGAAGTCCTCACACCCGACAGTTCCCGTTTCTGGTACCGTACATCATACCGTACGGGGACGTCCCCGGAAAGCTTCGACAAGAAGTTTATCAGGGATTACCTTGAAACGAAATC
>CAZKPR010000328.1:0-2517 GCA_964554685.1 uncultured Leptospirales bacterium
ATTTTATTCTTACAATTTCCGAGCTGCATTTCTGGCAAAATTCCACTGTTGCAGGGTGATTGTTTTTCAGGATTAATCTGAATTCTTCCCGCGTTATGCTGCGGGCATACGCAACGGCTAGTATCGAAAATAGAAATAAAAGAGCTAATGAGATGATTGTTATGCGCTGGTTACATGGGTGATAATGATGTATAACGTTACCTGGATTTTTAAACAGTACTATTGACTTAATTTTGATATAAGATAAACAAGAAGGAATGTGTATCATGAGAGCATCCTGTACATTAAGAAATTTCAACTGACCCCATCGGTTTTATATCAATGGATTGTGAAAAGGTTAAGGCCTCCCGTCCAGCATTTTTTGTCTTACTATCCATGATTGTACTCCGGCCTCACGTTACGACCGGGCGAGACAATGGACTTTATCGGCAGTATTTCTGGCACAATGATGAGGACATGGCACGCAAAAACTGCCGGACGGGGTGCTTGAAATTACCCCGCCCATGTCGACGACGACCGCCCTTAACACGCGCCCACGGTCACCTCCCGCCGGAACCGTTCGGGTCCCACGATTAGCCCCACGGTCATGAGCGAACCGATGATGGTGCCCAGAATCCCCGGGGCCTGCACGCTCTGGCCCGCCATGTAGAGCCCCGCCACGGGTGTGCGGTTCAGCGACGACATCTTCCGGAGCTGGTCCGCCGATCGGAGCACGCCATAGGTGGCGCCCCGGGGGGTGCTCACCCAGTCGCGAAGCGTCAGGGGAGAATAGGTGTCGATGATTGACGCGTTCTTGAGGGGACCGAGGAGGGTTTCCGCCCGGGCGATCATGGCCCGGGCCACGGCGGCTTTCATTTCCCGGTACTCGGGGGGACGCCTTCCCGACACCGTGTCCTTCCACCGCTCCCAGTCCTCGAAATCGGCCGGCTCGATCATGGTGAGGGCATTGACCCCCTCCCTTCCCGAGGGGCGCAGCTGGATGTACAGGAGGTCTTCTATTTCGCCGCTTTCAAGGCGGTTCAGGCGGTAGACGTTGTGGTCCAGGGCGGGATGGGCGTCGGCGTCCACCGTGACGTTCGCCGAAAATATGCTTCTGGTGTCGACGAGTCCCTCCAGCCGCTTCCGATACACGGGGCGCACCGCCCCCTCGGGGAGCATGGGGACCAGCACCTTGGGATGGACCGCGGCGATGACCACGGGCGCCGTGATCTCCCTGCCCGAGGCGAGGCGCACCCCTTCGGCCTTTTTATCCTTCACCAGCACCTGTACCGCGGGGTCGCCGCAGAGCACCTCCCCCCCCAGCTCGCCCAGGCGCGCCGTGCAGGCATCGGCCATTCCCGTGGAACCGCAGGCGGGCCGCCATGAAGAATACAGGTACGACGACAGGACCATGTAATAGTAGATGGCGGGGCACTGGAAGACCGGCACGCCCATAAGATACGAGGAGACGCCCAGGACGCCACACAGCGACGGCGAACACCCCAGGCGGCGGAAGATCTCACCCATGGGGCTGAAGAGCTCGAAGTCCGGAAGATTTCCCGCCGGATCGAAGAGAAAATTCAGCGAGTGCATGCGATCAGCGGTGACTTTGAGCCCCGTCATGATGCCGTCGATGGCGGTTCCCTCGCGGGGAAAGGCCGCGCGCAGGTTCGCCTCGAAGGCGTCGATCCCCACGGGAAGGTCAAAGGTTACATCGTCGAAGACATAGCGATCGATGACCCCGTTCCTTCCCATGGGCTCCACGGGGACCCGATCGGTGATGCCCAGGAAATCGAAAAGCCGCCGCAGGGACTCTCCCTCCCCCAGCGAGCCCAGGTAATGGACCCCCACGGGGCAGTCAACCCCGGCGCGGCGGTATCCACGCATCAATCCCCCCGGCTCATCGTTTTTTTCGATCACCGTTACCTGGTACTTCATCAGCGCCAGGGTTATGGCGGCGGAGAGCCCTCCCATTCCCGATCCGATAATAACAGCGTCTTTCATAAAGCCGTACCGCCCCGGGTAATTTTCATCCCCCAGGCACTCTGCCCGGGCATAGGGGGAATTACAAACTATTAATCTTCCATCCGGATAGAATAATGGATCGTCCATGGGCAGGTACCCTATCATCCATGCCGGCACCGACTATACGCTGATAAGGGCGTTTTCAATCGTCAACCGTGAGATCCTGTCCAGATTATTCGAATGAGCTTAATAACGTGTCATTCATGATTTATATTGCATATAATAATAGTTACATGAAATTGAGCCCGCCTCATTATACTGGAAAGGATTCCTGGATAATAAAATAAATTGACACCAAATGCGAAATGTGTTACATTGTAGCACGAGAGGTCAACCAATGAACCAAACATTAACAATCAGAATTCCCAAGGAACTAAAAAAGGAACTAGAAGAAATAAGCAAAATCGAACAGAAACCTATAAGCGACATGGTTCGAGACACATTACTAATAAATATTGCCATCCAGAGATTTAGCAACCTACGGAAAATGGTTATACCCTTTGCTTAAACCCA
>CAZKPR010000329.1:0-2509 GCA_964554685.1 uncultured Leptospirales bacterium
GCACCACTACAGGACAAAAAGACCTCCCGGTACTGCGACTACTGCGACAATACCGGCATCATACAGAACCCCCATTTCCTCACCCTGGGGGAAAACCCCCTTTCGCCATGCCCGAAATGCGTGGAAAAGAAATGCCTCTGCGGGGGCGAGGAACCCTACTACTACTTCAGGGATGATGTTATTGAAGAGTGTTTCTGCCGGGAAACCCGCATGCGCATCGCAAAAATCATCTCCATCTACAACCGCTCCGGAATCAACCGGAAATTCCAATGGAAACGCCTGGGAGACTTCAAGCCCGTCAACAAGCATGCCGTGGAGCTGAAAACCGCCGCTTTTGAAATAATCAAGGCCTTCCCCGATGTGAAAAAAGGGCTTTTCCTCTGGGGCAACCCCGGGACGGGCAAGACGATGCTGGCCTCCATTCTCCTCACCGAGCTGATAATCCGTCATGCCGTTGAAGGCCGCTTCATAAGCATATCAAGGAATTTTTTCAAGACTCTCCAGGAGTCGTTTCGCGAGGGATCGGACACCTATGGTGAATCGGGCAAAATCGAAAAGGAGCTCGCGGAGGTCGATATCCTGGTAGTGGATGATTTCGGGATCCAGAAGGATACCGAGTGGAAGCAGGAAACCCTCTACGACCTGGTCGACGCCCGCTACGAGTCGGAAAGGTTCACCATCTTCACCTCGAACAACAATCCTCACCGGGCGTTCAAGGACCTCTCCCAGGGAAGGATACTATCGCGCATAAAGGAAATGTGCCGCATCATGGAATTGAGCGGGGATGATTTCCGGGACACCCTCTGAATGTCTCTCGCGTATATCGGCCTCGGATCGAACCTGGGTGACCGGAACACCCAGCTGGCAATGGCGGTGAACCGCCTGGCGGCGCACCGCGACCTCACCCTCGTAGCGCGAAGCTCCATCGCCGAAACGGAGCCCGTTGATTACCTTGACCAGCCGCGTTTCCTGAACCAGGTGGTCGCGGTGAAGACCCTCATGGGGCCCCGGGAGCTGCTGGGGATTCTCAAGGAGGCCGAACGGGACCTGGGAAGGGTGCCGGGCATCCCGAAGGGCCCCCGCGCCATCGACATGGACATCCTGCTCTACGACGACATCGTCATGGACACCGGCGACCTCACCATACCCCACCGGGAGATCAGGAACCGCGAGTTCGTGCTGCGCCACCTTGTCGAGCTTGACCCTGACATCATTGACCCGGTTACGGGAAAGCTTTTCCGCGAGATGCTCCGCCCGGGGTAACCCCCCGTTTCCATCACGCACGCACCACCGGGATCTCCGCCCAGTGCGTGGTGTACCTCCCGGAGAGAAAATCGCGACGCATCCGCCAGGACCCCGCGCCGCCCTCGACGGCGAAGCGAAGGGCGCGGCGGCCCATCACGCGGTTGACCCGGTCCATGGTCCCCATGAGGCGCCGCGTCCGGTCCGAATCGTGAAAACGGCTGAAAAGATCGAGCTGGGCCTCCCCTTCCGGCGTGATCTCGTAGAACATCACGCCCGCCTTCTTGTAGCGATAGCCCCGCCGGTAGACGCGCCCGAGGAGGTGGAGGGCCACTTCCATGATGCGCGGCGTGTAGGACGAGGGCACCGGAAGGCGGCAGGAGAGCCCCGCGGAGTACTGCGGATCATTCTCCCGGAAACGGTTGGTGGAGAGGAACACCGCGATGGAGCCGACAATGCTCCCCTGGCCGCGCAGCTTTTCCGCGGCACTGGCCGCGTAGGAGGCAACGGCCTCCCGGAGCTCCTCCAGGCTTTCCACGGGCCTTCCAAAAGACCGGGAACTCACGATCCCCTTCTTCGGCGCGGGGAGTTCCTCGAGGCGAAGGCAGGGAACCCCCCGGAGCTCCCACACGGTGCGGAGTCCCGTGACCGTCATGTTCCGACGCACCCACCGGTCCGGGGCGTCCCGGAGAGCCAGGGCCGTGCGTATGCCGTGGCGCTCCAGGAGGAGGCGATAGCGCTCCCCCACGCCCCATACGTCCCCGGCCCCGGCCATGGCCAGCCGCACCTCCAGGCACGCCCCGTCGGCCAGCTCGATAACGCCCCCCCAGGCGGGCTCCCTCTTGGCGAACCGCGCCGCGAGCTTCGCCAGGGTCTTGGTGCGCGCTATACCGACGCTCACGGGAATGCCGGTCCATCGCCGCACCGTCTCACGCATCCGCATCCCGTATTCCCGGGGGTTCCCCGCCGCCTCCCCGACTGAAAGAAAGGCCTCGTCGATCGAGTACACCTCCATCTCCGGGGAAAAACCGGCAAGGCATTCCATGACGCGGCGCGATATATCGCCGTAAAGAGTGTAATTCGACGAGAAGACCGCCACGCCCTCCCTGCGGGCCAGCTCTTTCACCCTGAAGAAGGGGGCTCCGAAGGGAAGACCGAGGCGCTTCACCTCGTCGGAACGGGCCACCACGTTTCCGTCGTTGTTCGTTTCAACCACGACGGGGCTTTCCCGGTGGGAGGGCCTGAGTACCCGCTCGCGGGACAGAAA
>CAZKPR010000330.1:0-2508 GCA_964554685.1 uncultured Leptospirales bacterium
CATAGGAACCGCTCCACGCGATGGTGCTTTTCGCGGCCCGGGGAAAATGGTGCTACCCAGAAAGCTGGGTAATGAGCAGGTCGCTAATCACAATCTGAAGATGGTACTGCTTTGCCAGGTCTATCCCGGAAACCGACTCCTGGCGATCCTTGTTGTAGCCTGTGGTGACCTTCGTTGAATCGGACGACTGGTGGGTATACAAGGTCGTGGAACGCAGCTTCTGCCCCCCCGTGCTGAAACCCAGGGAAAAAAGCGCCCCTTTGGTGGTCCCGTATTTGGAATCCTCGATGCGGTATTTTTTTACCGGCTGAAAGTTCGATTGAATACGGAAATAATCCGTGACCACATTTTTGAAATCTTCCTTGAATACACCCGAGACGATCATTCCCACCGTGTACTTCTCCTTGAAGGTGATGCTGTCTCCTACGGAAAACTGCAAACTTGCCCCTGGATATCCATAGCTTTTTTCCGGCGTGTAGACGTTCTGCATTTCCCATCCGACCTTGACACGCATGAAGTCCGGATACAGGTTCAGATTCCACCTGGGGAGGCTCTTCGGCCTGGCCCTGGTCCCGTCGTCCACGCCGAACCAGTCCCACTTCCCGCCGGGGTAGGTCCAGAATTTTTTTCCCAGCGTCTTGTCGTGTGCGCTTATCCCCACGGAGACCCTGCCCTCGAATTCCTCCGGGTAGTCCTTCGGGTTGATCTGCACCACGCCGCCGCAGAACTCGCCGGGACGGTCAGGGGTATACGCCTTCACCACGGTAAGGTTGTCCAGGAGTCCCACGGGGAAGATATCCATCGGCACAATCCGTTTATCCGGGTCAGGCGAGGGAATGACCGAATCGGCGAACATTGCCGACGCGTACCGTTCGCCAAGACCCCGGATGACGATGTTGTTGCCCTTATCAACGGTGATTCCGGTAACTCGTTTTACCGCGTCGGAGGCGTTCGAATCCGGCGATTTGGCGATCTGTTCCGAGCTGATCGCGTCCTGCACCACGGCCGCCTTTTTCCGCGCCGCCAGGAGCGCCGCCTCCGTATTCGAAAGACGCTTCGCTTCGACCACCACCTCGTCAGTGGTCTGAAACGACAGGCTCACGTTGAGGACGTTCGCCGCTCCCGGCGCCACCGTCATCTTCGCGGAACTGCGATTATACCCCATCATCTGGAATACGAGAGTGTACTCCCCGGCCGGCACGCCTGCAAGGACGTATCTTCCATTGACGTCAGTGGCGGTGACCTTCTTGATCTCAACTATCATCACGTTCACGCCTATGATCGAGTCGCCGGAGGTCGCGTCGATAACCCGGCCCGTCACGGTGCCCGCCCCCTGCGCGGCGGCCGGGCCGACAGCCGGGACGATCCAGACAAGAACCGTGCAAAGAATAAGGATCCTCCCCATGAGTTGTTTCATAACGCCTCCGGATGATTTCATGACACAGACACTCAAATCATACAATATATCGAGGATCGCGTGACGCCATTCGTCGCGGACCCTCAATCCTTTAGCTGGAACCGTATGGGCCAGAAAATCTTGCAGCGGAAGGCCTTTCCCCCGGCGTCGATGGCCGGGTAAAAACTTATGGTCCGCGCCCATGCAATGACGAGCTGGTCCAGAATTGGATGAAGCCTCTTCACGATCTTTCCGTACACCACCGTGCCGTTTTCGTCGATTCCCACCTCAAGCATTACCACCCCTTCTATCCCCGCCTTTTTCATCGCCTCGGGATACACGGGAAGCACCCCGATCTTCGGCTTCGGCGGGGTCACCGCCAGGGCAGAAAGGTCGAATTTCCCGCTGTCGTCCCCGAACTTGAGCTGTACGTTTTCCTCCTCCTCCTCGCCGGGAAGGGCGACATCGTCCTCCTCTTCATCACGTTCCGGGATCTTCAGTTCCATGAGCTCATAGGCGCTCAGATCCACAAAATCTCCCGTATCCGCCTCCGTGCTCCATCGGACCGTCAGCACCGCCACGATGAGCAGCACCTGGGCCACGAGGGTCCAGGTGAGCTCGGGCCTCAAACGAAAAAAATTGATATAGACGGGGTATTCACGCCGTCCCGCTTTCGCTTCCATGCCGTTTTCCCGGTCGCTTCGTTTCATTTTTTCTGCCTGCTCACCAGAATCACGTTCCTCACCCCCGCATCCTTGAGCGTATCCAGGGCGCCGTTGACGTATTCATACGGCACGGTGCTCTCCGCGCGGACAAGGGCCCGTGTCTCATGATTCGAAAACATGTTGTACTGGGCGAATGTCGCGAGGGACTCGAGGGTGCCCTGGCGCCCGCCGAAATGATACTGCCCGCCGGGGGTGATCCACACGTTGAAGTATCGCTTCTTCTCCTGGATCGTCATGCGGGCCTCGGGCAGATTGAGGGGCAGTTCCTTGTCCGTCTCGGCGATGCTTGATATCATAAAAAATATGAGAAGCAAAAACGCGATATCCGCCATGGAGGCCACGGGGATGACCGACTTGCCGCTTTTTTTCTTTTTGATCTTCATGCTC
>CAZKPR010000331.1:0-2498 GCA_964554685.1 uncultured Leptospirales bacterium
ACCACGGGCATTTTGGGCATCCTGAACGATGCCGAGCTCTCGGCCGTACTGGCCAACTAAAAAACCAACTAAAAAAACGGTAAAAAATTAAAGGGCCGGTCCCCGCCCAAAAACCGAAAACAAACCCCCCCCACGATGGGGGGGAAATGCCCCAAGGGTTTGAAGGATACGACGTCATGCACGGCCACTGCCTGGACTGCCACATTGAAAAGGGCGGCCCTGAACGATGCATGGAATGTCACTGAAGGACGGGCGATGCATAGCAAGGAAACGGTGCGAGGGACCCTCGTTCTCGGCATCGGTAACATCCTAAAAAAGGACGACGGGGTCGGCGTCCACGTCGCGCAGATGCTCCTCGATGATTTTCCCGATGCGGCGGAACACGCGGAAATCATGGACGGGGGCACGGCGGGACTCGATTGCGTACCCCTCATGACCGGTCGGGATCGCATCATCGTCATTGACGCCCTGAAAGCGGAATCCGAACCGGGGAGCGTCTACCATTTCAGGGCGGACCATCTCAAGGATGACGGATCACCCTACTCGCAGCACCAGCTCGGCCTCGCGAGCATCGTGCGGATGCTGAAACTGCTGGGACATGAACCGGAAATCGAGGTGATCGGAATTGTCCCCGGAGATATTACAAGCGACGAAATCGGCCTGACACCGGCGGTGGCCTCATCAGCTCGGCGCGCCGTCATGATGGTCAGGGATATAATAGGTGCATCAGCACAAACAACTCAGCATGGAGGAAGATGACATGTCTTTGAGCAGACGCGAATTTCTGTCGTTGATGGGGGGCACAACGGCCGCCCTGGCGTTCCCGAGCGTACTTCTCCAGGGATGCAAGAAAGCCCTGGAAGAAGCGAAAAAACGGACACCTGTCATATGGCTCCAGGCGCAATCATGCTCCGGATGCTCGGTGTCCCTGCTCAATACAATGAAGCCGGACATCACGACGATCATCACGGAGCATATCAGCCTGAACTATCACCAGACCATCATGGGCGGCACGGGGCACACGGCGGTCCAGGTCCTGGAAGAAGCGGTGAAGAAAAACCGCAAGGACTTCGTGCTGGTTGTCGAGGGCTCCATACCGACCAAGGATGATCTCTACTGCACCATCGGCGAGGTGGACGGAAAACACGTGAGCGCCCGGAAATGGGTGGAGGAACTCGGGTCTCGCGCCGTCGCGATTGTCGCCGTGGGGTCCTGCGCGACCGGAGGGGGTATCCCGGGAGCCAAGCTCAGGAGCGACGGGAGCAATCCCACAGGCGCATCCCCGGTCTCGGAAATACTCAAGGGAAAAACCGTGGTGAACATCCCCGGCTGTCCTCCCCATCCTGACTGGATGGTGGGCTCACTTATCCACCTTCTCCTGAAGGGCAGCCCTCCGCCCCTCGACGAGTACAACCGGCCTCTCCTGTACTACGGGAAAACCGTTCACGAGCAGTGCGAGCGCCTTCCGTACTACAAGCGGGGCCAGTTCGCACGCTACTGGGGAGACGAGGGGTGCCTCTACGAGCTCGGATGCCTCGGAATGGATAGTGGCTGCGATATCCCGAAACGCAAATGGCTCGGCGGTATTAATTCCTGCACGGGAAGCGGCGCGGGATGCATCGGCTGCACGGAAAATGCCTTCCCGGATTTCGGAAAGCGCGGCATCTTCCAGCATAACATTGCCGACCGGGGGAACATCACGGAAAGCGAAAAAATGACCGCACGGGCGGCACTCAAACAGGGAGGCGTGATCAATGGCTAAGATACTTATAGATCCCATTACCAGGATTGAGGGCCATCTCTCGATCGAAATCGACGTTCAGAACGGCAAGGTAGTGGAAGCGAAGAGCAAGGGCGACATGTTCAGGGGATTCGAGAAGATCCTCAAGGGGAGAAATCCCGTGGACGCCAACCAGATCACCCAGCGGATCTGCGGCGTCTGCCCGATATCGCACGGCATTGCCTCGAGCAAGTGCCTCGAGGGCGCCTTCGGGATCAAGCCCAACAACAACGGGCGCATCCAGAGGAACCTTATTCTCGCGGCGAACTATCTCCAGTCGCACATCATCCACTTTTATCACCTTTCCGCCCTTGACTTCGTTGACATTACCCAGGTGCTGAACTACAAGGGAAGTGACGCGGGCATACTCCACCTCCAGGAGTGGGTAAAGAATGACCTGGCGGTCAAAAAAGGAAAGCCCGACGAGATCACAACCGGCGCGCCCTTTCTTCCGAGGTTCGGCGGGCTGACCGGCAGCGGGATGTACCTGAAGGACCATGACGCCAACATCGACGCCATCGCCGGATACGTGAAGGCCCTGGAAATGAGGATGAAAGCGCACCAGATGGCTGCCGTGTTCGGCGGAAGGGTGCCTCACGCCATCGGCCTCGTTCCCGGGGGCGTGACCCAGGTGCCCGAGAGATCGGGGATTCGCACCTACAGGAAGCTCCTGAAAGAGGTCGAAAAGTTCGTCAACAACGAGTACAGGAATCACATC
>CAZKPR010000332.1:0-2441 GCA_964554685.1 uncultured Leptospirales bacterium
ATAGTCGATTTTTACGCGGACTGGTGCGGCCCGTGCAAGGCGGTTGCACCCGTGCTCCAGGAAATATCGAAAGAATTTGAGGGGAAACTCAACGTGTATAAAATAAATACCGACCAGGAGCCTGACCTCTCCGGCGCCTTCGGTATACAGAGCATCCCGAGCATACTTTTCATTCCGATGAATGAAAAGCCCCAGATGGCCGCGGGGGCGCTCCCCAAACAGGCTTTTCTTGAAATCATCCGTGATGTCTTGAAGGTTAATTAGCGGACGATGGAATACGCGTCATGCAATGGCGGCTGTTCAGGCCGCCATTGTTATGTTCGGAATGCCGCGTTATTCGACAATTGTCCCGAATTCCCTTTCGAATCTTTCCCTCGAAAGGGTCGTGAAGAACTTGTCAAGTGTCATCAGCTGAAAGGTGTGCAGTATATGCGGATTGAGATCGAAAAAGACGAGATTAATGCCCTGCTCCCTGCTTTTTCGTAAAAGCTTCACCAAAGAGGCGATTGCCGTTGAGTCGATGGCGGTAAGGTCCCTGCAATTGATCCCGATCAGGGAAGGATTCTTTTCAAGGATGCTGTTCATCAGGGTTTCGTTTTCACGGATATTGCCAAGATGCCACTCGCCCCTGGCATGGATGATGATAGTACCTTCCCGTTCAGTGTAACTGGTTTCAGCCATCCTTCATTGGTAGTACAAGGGGCACAGGATGTCAAATACAATATCAGTGTACCGAGAAGGCGTGATCCGCCCCTCGAGGGGCTTCGCCGGGATATTCCGATACTCCGGTGGTGGCGTGACGGTTATTTCGTGCTTCGCCGGGTATCGATAATCGAACAGACCATCCCGTTCACGTCGGAGCCGGAACGTGGGTTATAGATGTCGGGCTGCCACTCTCCGTCGATTATGAAGGAGTAGCGATAGCGACCCGGCAGGAGTCTTTTCCGCAGACGCCAGATGCCGTCGGATCCCTTCTGGAGAAGGTCGTCTTCAGGGTTCCAGTTGTTAAAATCGCCGACGATTGAGACGAATCGTGCCTCGGGGCGATAGAGCCTGAACTCAACCCCGTCACGACCCGCATGGCGCCAGGAAACGCGCCTCCCCTCGGATTTCAGAGGGGCCTCGACGGCGGAGAGGTAGGAGCCCATGCCGTCATCGAACCGATCGGGATTGAGTGGATCGGCGATCCAGATTCCGTCTACCAGGTACTTGTAGGCGAGGTCCGTTCGTTTCCCGGACGCCTCGAGGAAATAGTACCAGATGCCATTGTCGCTCCGTTTCATCGCCAGGGGCTTCCATCCGGAAAAATTCCCGGCAAGATGCACTTTTTTCGCTCCCCTGTTCCCATAGGTAAAGAGAACGCCTTCGGAAACCATGGTGCTCTGACCCTGTCTGTTCCCCGGCAGTACCATCGTGACCTGGCGTGGCGTGTCCGCCTGGGTGCTTGATTTCAGGCTGGAATAATAGACCGTATCGCCCGCACTGTCAGGGCGCAGGGCCAGAAAGAGGATCGGGATGACGGCGACTATTGCCCTGCTTTTCATCTGGGGAAACCTCTCTGAACTATGCCCCTGCCATGACGGCGCCTGTGCCGGAATCAATTCCGCACGGGTTCACGCTGAAGAGACGGAACCCTGTGGCGGGACCGGTAATGCGGCCGGGAGTGGAACTGCAGCGCGTCCCGGGCATGTCTATTCAGGAAATCGTCTGAATTGTCATGTTTCATTACACAAATTTCGCCCGAAGCGGGCCGTGGTCGCGCGACCGGTGTGGCGTGGGGCTGTTCAGTTCATTTTTTATCCTGCCCGGGCCAGGGGGCCTGGTTTTGTTTCACAAGTTTACTTATATTTTTGTCGATAGATACATAGGTATTATGATAGGGATTACTGCGCAATGTCGGTATGCTCGTTCGGGACCTTCGGGGCCGATAAAAATTGGTTGATTTTTTTTGGAATGGCGATATAATCCGATTATGTCGCTTTAACGGAAGATATGATGACCCGGGAGTGCCATGGCTGAAGTAGAAGAAACAACCTACACGCCGGAAGAGCTTGAGGAAATTGAGCGCATCGTCGATTTCGTCGAGAGGAGCGGGCGCAGGAGCGTGGCGTCCCCCGAGTCGTACCATCCCCCGGTAGAAGAAGCGACGGAGGAGGCGGGCGAGGAACCGCCAGAGGAAGAGGATTTCCATCCGGCGCCTGAATCTTTTGAGGGGGAGCCGGCCGATCTCGCTCTCCCCGCCGTTGACCTCGACAGGCTTACCGAGGATAAACCGCCGTTGTCGGAGCCTGTAGCGGAGGCGCCCCTTCCCGTCGATGATATCACCGACCTTATCCATGAGGTGGAGGACGAGTTTCCCGCCATAACCGAAGAGGCTCCGCCGGAATGGCCGGTTTCTCCCCCCGAGACAATCGGCGAGTTGAGCGCCCTGGAAGAGCTTG
>CAZKPR010000333.1:0-2436 GCA_964554685.1 uncultured Leptospirales bacterium
CGTTCAACAGCGTCTTCACCGCGTTCTCCACCGTGGTCACCTTGTTGACCATGGCGCGGGACTTGTGCCTGAAGAACTCCCTGGCATGGTCCGCGTCGGGATCGGTGAAGAGTTCGTTCAGGCCCTGTTTCAGTTCGTTTTGACCGTGGGTTGGCATGTTTTTCTGCATGTATCCCTCTCGTTTTTGGTAGTATGATGATGCCGGCTTCATTGAGTGCCGAAACTGTATTCGAACCTGAAATCTGACGGCTGGCATAGGAAACGACATTCCCGGCGCCATTATGCCAAAATAGATTGACTAGTCAATCATTTTCCAGGAAAAAGCCCGCGGTAAAAAAATCGCGCGCCGGGGGCACGCTGGCACGCTACTTCATGCGCCCCCTCGAAAAAAAATCGTGGCCGCTTCAAAAATTGATTGACTAATCAGTCATAATTGCATATTTTTGTATGGCGGCCGGGGTGGTTTCACGTGATGCGCACTGTGCGTTCATTCTGAATAGTGGTGGTTTCTCCCCGCACCAAAGAACAATGCTTTCTGGAAAGATTCGGCCGTCAGCTTGCCATCAGAAACGAGAGGAGGCACCGATGAAATATCCCAACATTGAGTTCGAATCCATGTTTAACTGGGTGAACCGGCCCAGGATATTCTATTCCCCCGGCGTCAGGTCGGAAATCGGATTCGAAATGGAGCAACTGGGGGGCAGCAGGGTGGCGGTCTATACAGACAAGGGCCTGGTGTCTGCCGGGGTGGCGGACATGGTGATTGACGAGGTGAAAAAGTCCAACCTCGAAATGGTCGGAGTATTCGACAGGATCATCCAGGACGCGAGAATTGATATTATCAACGAGGGAGCGGCGTTTTACCGTGACTGCGGAGCCGACTGCATGGTGGTCGTCGGCGGGGGGAGCGTCATGGACACGGCCAAGGCCGTCAATATCATGATCGGTGGAGGGCATGAGGACTTTCAGCCCCTGGCGGACCAGGCGGCGCTCTGGGACGGCGCCAGGCCGCTCCCGCCCCATATTGCGTTCCCCACCACGGCGGGGACTGCATGCGAGGTGACCAACGCAATGGTGGTCCTTGACACGAACGCCCACGCGAAGCTCGCGGTGTCGCATCCCTACTGCAATGCCGACATCGCCATGCTTGACCCGGAGCTCACGGTGAAGCTCCCGGCCAAGGTCACCGCCTTCACCGGCATGGACGCCCTGACCCACGCGATTGAGGGCGTCACCTCAACGCAGGCGGAGCCAATCGCGGACGCCCTGGGCCTCCACGCCATACGGCTTATCTGCAAGTACCTGCCGGTGGTGGTGAAAAACCCGGAAGACATAACGGCGCGCGGCTACATGCTCCTGGCGAGCACCATGGCGGGGATGTGTTTCGTCAACGCCCTGACGGGGGCGGTCCACGCGACGGCACATTCCCTTGGTGCACTGTACGGGATTCCTCACGGCCTGGCCAACACCATCATGCTTCCCGTCGTGATGGAATACAACCTCGAGGCCGTTCCCGAGCGATTCATGATGATAGCTGACGCCATGGGTCTTGACGTGGCGGGTAAGAAGCCGATCGAAGCGGCGCGCATGGCGGTCCGCGAGGTCAAGAGCCTGAAGAAGAAAGTGGGACTCGGCGAAACGCTGAAGGACTTCAATGTGCCGAAGGAGAGGGAGGATCTGATGCCCCTCGTAGAGCTGGCGTCGGGCGACAGCCAGATTGCGTCGAACCCGCGTCCCCTCGAAGAGGAGGATATACTCGGGCTTTATATTAAAGCACACTAACACCACAAGGAGATACGAAATGGAATACTGGAAAGACCCTAAAGAAGTCGTTACGGCTGTCGTCAAGATGTTCGAGGAATGCGCGAAGGATCCCGAGCTCCTCGGCGGGTTGAAGAAGGTCGATCAGCTCATCCTTTTTGACTATACCGAAAGCGGCCCCGATTGCTCGATATGGATCGACTGTCGCAATAAGGACTTCAAGGTGGGCGGGGGAAAGCCGACGGAAAACCCGGATCTCACCATGAGCCTTTCGGCCGATGATGCGCACCGCTCCTGGTCGAACAAGCTCAATCCGGTCATGGCCATTACCCGCAAGAAGATTCGGGTCAAGGGCTCGGCTACGGGTCTCCTGAAGCTTGCGCCCAAACTGAAGAAGGTGGCGGTGATATACAACAAGGTGCTTAAAGATATTGGATTGGAGAGCATTGTTCTGAAATAGCACGCTTGTGGGGGTTGTTTCATGGGATTTGCCGTAGCGCAGATGAACATCCCGGACAGCTCAGATCGTCCTGTTGATCATGATACACCTTCGTGCATGATGGTTCCAACGTGGGTGGGAACTCGGGATGTAATACATGCGGAAACAAAACGTGATGCGACGCGGCAGGTAAGAATTGATATATCGGTAAATGCCGAATAGCCTGAGGAAGGGAC
>CAZKPR010000334.1:0-2392 GCA_964554685.1 uncultured Leptospirales bacterium
ATCGGACCCGGCGAGGAGGTGTTGCAGCTTGAAGGACCGACCAAAAGTCTCCTTTCCGGGGAGCGGACGGCATTGAATTTCATTCAGCGCATGAGCGGAATTTCAACAAAAACCGCTGAGATATGCGCGCTCCTCGAGGGAACCGGAATTACCCTCCTGGACACCAGGAAGACCATGCCGGGAATGCGTAAGCTCGATAAGTATGCTGTAAAAACAGGAGGAGGCGGAAATCACAGGATGGGGCTGTATGATATGGTCATGATAAAGGATAATCACATCAAAGCCGCCGGTAGCATCGAAAAGGCTGTCATGCTGGCAAGGGAGAAATACGGAACACGTTATCCCGTGGAGGTGGAGGCTTCCACTATTGATGAGGTCGAAGAAGCCGCGGCATGCGGAGTGGATATTATCATGCTGGATAACATGACAGACTCCATGATGCGTGATTCAATTGAAGTGATACGAAAAAGAGCGAAAATTGAAGTGTCCGGCTCCATTAATAAGGATAGGATAGAGAATATAAGGAACCTTCCCGTTGATTATATTTCGATGGGAGCATTGACGCATTCGGTCAAGGCTTTTGACCTGTCAATGTCATTTGGCTTCTGACCGGGTGGATCATGTATGATGGGGTAAGTTCGATCGAGTTGGAAAGTTTGATCAATCGCGACGATCGGTTAGCTTGCGATGATATTCACAGAGGCGGTAAAGTTTGCCCGTGCTGGGATTCTTTTTTGTTACTTTCGTTCCGCACCTTATGCACAGTCCCTCCGCCCTTCGCTTATTGTAGAGACGCATGTACCGCTCAGTACCGGAAGACTTGTATTTACTTATCTGAATTCTGATACCACGATAGATATAATTCCCTATCGAGGATTCGTCGCCTTTTTTCAACTTCCGGAAAATAACGTCAATGTCCCTGATTGTTACCTTCTTTGGATCCATAGTACCTATCCAGATAGTAAGTGTTTACCTTGCGTGAGTCAATTAATTTCACGGGTTAAATCTTTTCAATTAAAAAAATTTTTTATTTGTTGGAAGGTAGTTGAGAGGATTCTCCGGTTTTCCCTCATGATCTATCTGGAAATGGAGTTCCCTGTCGCCGGAACCAATTCTGCCGATGGGAATGCCTTCATTGAGACGTTCACCCTCCTTGACGTCGATTTCACCGAGGTTCGAGTATACAGTGGTATAACGCTGCATATGACCAATGACAATATAATGACCGAAACCCCTCATGTGGCCCACTTTTCTTACTATCCCCGCTGCGGATGAAAAAACCAGCGCACCGGGATTACCGGTGATAATTATGCCTATTGGTTTTACGCCATCAAGGCCATCCTGCCTGCACCGTATTACCGTTCGGACGGGCCATTTGAATCGAGGATGACCTGATGGAATTTTTCCCGCTGTTTTTTTTAAAACCGATTGGTTAGAAAAACTGACGGTGGGAATTACTAACCGGGCCCCGGTTTTCAATGAATTTGCATTTTTGATTTTATTCTGCTTTATGATTGCGGAAATGGTAACACCGTATTTTCTCGATATCCTGGTAAGAGTGTCGCCTTTGCGGACAATATGAGTAATCTTCACGATCCTTTTTTTGGATGGAAGTGGTGATGAATGTTTTTGCCCGTGCGAAGCAACATCCCTGGAGGAAGTGTTCGGTATCGCGGATACAGAGCCACGAGAGAGCCTTTGTTGGGGGAGGAAATCTTCATATGAAGCCTGGCGCGAGAATCTATCAGCACGATTATCACTAGCAATACGTTCTGCACCATGTCCGATCCCTCCCGCGCTGGTTGCGAAAAGGAATACGCCTGACACGAAAGCGGCCATGGCACACCGCGGCATAACATCCCTGTTGATCACGGCAAACATCCTTTTTTCCGTAACTGCCCCTGGATGGGCAGTTTGGGCCCAATGTTAATTTTCGGAATATATACGGGGAAAATTTAGCATTTTTTTATCAGGCGATTTTGGAAGAAGTACGGCAAAAAATCGCACTATTTGTATCGGTGTAATTCGTCAAGGAGTTGTTCCCGCGGCCGTCATGGTGAGCTTGCCATGACGCACATGCTTGACGGAAAGGAGCTTGTCAGAAATTGTACGAACATCTTTGGCGGACCCCCGGAGGATGAGCACTTCCAGGCAATTGTGTTCGTCAAGATGTATGTGTGTGGCCGAGATGATGGTGCGGTGGTGGTGATGCTGGATTTCGTTTAACTTCTCTGAAAGTTCCCTCGACTCGTGGCTGTAAACGAGGGTAAGGGTTCCGATGGTTTCTGTCTTGGGATTTTCGAGTTCCTCGGTGACGAGCCGGTCACGAATGAGATCGCGAATGGCTTCAGACCTGTTGACGTATCCCTTCCGGGCGATGAGCGAATCGAAG
>CAZKPR010000335.1:0-2282 GCA_964554685.1 uncultured Leptospirales bacterium
ATTTTTTGCCGTCTAAAACAAAGTGTATCACGATCATTGTCAGACTCCCTCCGCATGGGGTTTTCTCCCGGAAATCGAGCAGTATTCGCTGACCGCCTTGTTCAGGTCGAAGTCCGTGGCGTAGTCAGCCCCCTGTACGAGCCTCGATTCGTAGGCGTCCCGGAACCTTTCCAGGGTGGTAAGAATCGGGTTGGGCGAGGTCTGCCCGAGGCCGCACCGGCTCATTGTCTTCACCGTGCCGCACCATGCGGCCATCTCTTCGAGATCCCCTGCCGTTCCTTTCCCCGCCATGATCTTTTCAAGGCGTTTCAGCAGTATGGCGTTCCCCGCCCTGCAGGGCACGCACCAGCCGCATGATTCCTCGACAAAGAACTCCATGAAATTGTGGACGATTTCCAGGATATCCCTGTCCGGGCCGATGACAATCATCGAGCCGCCCGTTGGAAGCTCCTCGAAGGAAAGCTTTCTCCCGAAATCGTTCCTGCCGACGCAGAGCCCCGAGGGACCACCCACCTGGACCGCCATGGCGCCGGCGCCGCCACACTCCTCGAGAATCTGCGAGAGCGGTGTGCCGAATACATATTCGTAAATGCCCGGCTTCTCGCAGTCACCGGAAATGGAGAGGACCTTGGCGCCGTGGGACTGCACGGTTCCCATTCCAGCGAACCACTCGCCCCCCTCCACCATGATCCGCGCCACGGCGCAGAGGCTTTCCACGTTGTTGACCGCGGTGGGATCCCCGCGGTATCCCGCCTGGGCGGGGAAGGGCGGGCGGTTCCTCGGCTCACCCCGCTTGCCCTCGGCTGATTCTATGAGGCCTGATTCCTCGCCGCAGATGTAGGCGCCGGCCCCAAGCCGTATTTCAATGTCAAAATCGAATTTCGCCTTTCCGCCGATCTTTTTCCCAAGGAGGCCCTTCTTTCTCATGTCATCCAGGGTCCCGTTGAGATGATCAAGCAGGTAGGCGTATTCCGCCCGAAGGTAGAGGACGCCTTTCTCGGCGCCAATGGCGTACCCTCCCACGGCCATGCCCTCGAAGAGCATGCCGGCCCGCTCCGTCAGGATCACCCGGTCCTTGAAGGTCCCCGGTTCCCCCTCGTCGGCGTTGCAGATCACCCAGGCGCGCTTCCCCCCGGCCTTCCGGGTGAACTCCCACTTCATCCCCGTGGGAAATCCTGCGCCCCCCCTTCCGCGGATGTTCGATGTCTTGACCTCATCGATGACTTCCTCCGGCGTCATGGTGACCGCTTTCCGGATCGCGGAACCGGACTCATAGGGTGCGAAAATAACGGGCCCTTCTTTCCGTATGTTGTTCTTTACCATGGAGTTGATCGGCTCAGAGGCGTTCTGCCCGTCGCCCTTCTCCGCGACCAACGCCTTTATCTCTTTCCCTGCCTTCATCTGCGCCACGAGCTCTCCCGCCTTCTCCGGCGTGAGATTCGTGAATACCACGCCGTTAATGAGGGCCGCAGGCTCCTGGTCGTTCATGCCGATGTCGGAGGTGACGAAAAGGCCGATGAGACCGTCGGGGGACACGCTCCCGAAGGGGCATCCCGCCGCCTTTTCGAAGGCCGTCGCCACGGCGTCTCTTCCCTTCATCATTGCCACGGCGCTGTTGTTCAAATAGACGGTGTAGCGCCCCCTCGGCTCCCTTGAAAAAAAGTGATAAAAGGAAACCACACCTTCAACTTCCGCCTTCGAGACGCCCAGGGCCTTGGCGATGCGCACCATGGCCTCCTCCGGTACGTATCGAAGCTCTTCCTGCACGTCGCGGATCACGTCAAGCATCATGGAGGCCTCCGCGCCGCGTCTCTTAACCGCCCCTGTGACTGCGTCTTTTACGTTATTCATACTACCTCTTATTATATGAATAATTTGTTCCTGAAATTTTTTGTAATCCGATTATCTCATTAAGCATTGTATGGAAATCATTTCGGAGCGTCACTGGCCGATGACCGTGAACAGGTCCCGAGCCTTTTCCCTGGCCTTTTCCAGGGCCTCCATACCCCGTTCGGTTAACCGGTAGAATTAACTAATTTACCCACGGACATTTCGTTCCTCGTCGGCAAGATAGCCCTTCTCCTTGAATCCATGGAGAGTACTGTAAAGCGTGCCATACGACAGTTTATATCCATGGTCATGGAGCTGGTCGTACAGCTCCTTCCCGTACACGTCCTCCTTTGCCGCATACTGGAGGATGTAAATCTTGATAAACCCCAGGAGAAACTCGTGGATCATCATGTCGGCCATGGCGATCTCCTTTCCTTAAATAGCAGGTTCAA
>CAZKPR010000336.1:0-251 GCA_964554685.1 uncultured Leptospirales bacterium
CAGATGGTGACGCTCATCGAGCGTTTATACACTCCGTAACCGAGCATCATCGCCGTGGTTGTAATGTACATTACCGTTGTTATCGGTTATTATGTGCCCGTGGAGATGCCATCCATCGCGGGGATTCCCGCCACGGGAATCTGGACGCTGATACTTCTTGCCTATGCTTTCTTTGCCTCGGTACTGCCCGTTAAAACCCTCAACAACCCCCGGTATTAATTAAAAAAACACAACAAAATGAAATTTATGCC
>CAZKPR010000336.1:261-2230 GCA_964554685.1 uncultured Leptospirales bacterium
CCTTATCCAGCCGCGGGATTTCATTAACTCTCACCAGCTCATGATCGTTATGGCGCTGATGGTAATCGGGGTCTTCGCCGCCTCCTTTACCCAGGGCATGGAGATAGTGGCCCCGGCGGTACAGGCCACCCCGAAGGATGCCCCGCCCCTGTGGCCCTTTCTATTTATCACCATCGCATGCGGCGCCATATCGGGATTCCACTCCCTGGTCTCCTCGGGAACCAGTTCCAAGCAGGTGAGGTCTGAGAACGATTCCCTCTTCGTAGGATACGGATCCATGCTGCTCGAAGGAGTACTCGCGACACTCGTCATCATCGCCGTGGCGGCCGGCATCGGCCTCGGCTATGAAGTGGTCACAAACGGGTCGACGCAGGTTCTCACCGGCGTCGCGGCATGGAATACCCACTATTCATCATGGGCTGTCGCGGACAAGGGCCTTGGCCCGAAAATCAGCGCCTTTGTCATCGGCGCCGCTAATATGATAGAGACCTTCGGCATACCCCATGGTATCGCCGTCACCATCATGGGTGTATTCGTCGCATCCTTTGCCGGGACCACGCTTGACACCGCGACGCGTATCCAGCGATACGTGGTAACCGAGATGTTCACCGGTTTCAAGATCAAGATATTCACGAATCGTTACGTCTCTACCTTTTTCGTTGTGGGAACTGCCGCAGCTCTTGCATTCGCAACGGGGGCCGACGGAGGAGGAGCCCTTAAGCTCTGGCCCCTGTTTGGCGCGGTCAACCAGACCCTGGCAGCCCTGGCGCTCTTCATCATCGCCCTGTACCTTAAGCGAAAGGGAGGCCTGAAATGGATCATCGCGGGAATTCCCGCGGTATTCATGGCGGTCATGACATCCTGGGCCACGCTCTACAACCAGTTTGAGTATCTTTCGAAAAAAAACGTGCTGCTGCAGATCATCAACATGATGATCATCCTGATCGTCTTCTGGATACTGATCGAAACCGCGATCAAGTTTTTAAAAAAGAGCGATGAATCCGAATGACAGGAAGCCGCCAACGGTGTTCCCATTAAGAAAAATCGGAGCAGCCGCCTCGGCGATATGGCCGCATCTATCACGGCTATGGCGGCAGTTCGACTCTGCTTCGAGAGAGCGCGCCGTTAGCCTCCTCAGGTGGGAAACCGAGGAACTGCAGAACATTTTCGGCCTGACGGTCCTCGGTTTCATGACCGGTTTCCCCTCCGCCCCCATGCATATCGCCCTCGAGCTCCTTCCGGAGATGAAGGAGGAGCTTCCCCTGATGATTGACTGCATAGGAACCGCACATGATCCACTCGGACAGCTTTTTTCACTCCTTGATATAGGCTGAGAAGTGAAATCAATCATTTTCTTTCTTGGAAAAGGAGGCGTGGGCAAATCCACCATGGCGGTGCTGACCTCCCTTTACAGGGAGATTCGGGGAGAAGAAATTCTTCTGACGTCATTGGATCCCGCACATAATCTCTCTCATATTCTAGAAAAAAATCTTTCCCCGAAGCCGAAAAAAGTGACCGGCGGTCTTAATGCCCTTGAAGTCGATCCAAAACGGCTGACCCGGGCTTATCTTAAAACAATCGAAGACGATCTGCGGCGCGCATATTCCTACCAGACGGCATTCAATCTTTCCAACTACTTCAATCTCATTCGTCATTCTCCCGGCGTCGAGGAATACGCCCTTCTCAGGGCTTTCCACGATATCGTGCTGAGGCACAACGACAAGGATTGCCTTATCTTCGACATGCCACCCACGGCACTGACCCTGAAATTCTTCAGGCTTCCCTTTCTTTCCCTGCTATGGCTCGAGGAAATCAGATCGCTCCGCGTTAAAATTAAAGAAAAAAAGGAAATGATCACCGCGATCACTCTGGGAAGAAAAAAATTCGAGAGTGATCGTGTACTCGGCAAAATCGAGAAATCTATCGAAGAATACCGCCTCATGGGAAATCTGTTCAAGGATGCCGGAAG
>CAZKPR010000337.1:0-2219 GCA_964554685.1 uncultured Leptospirales bacterium
ATGTCATGGGCCGCCACAGCTATCTAATCGACGCCAATTTCGACGACAAGGCCCAGCTCGCGGAGTGGATCGACCGGGTGAAGTCGATCACTCTTCCGTCGGGCGTTCCGGCCGTCATCGCCGTCCAGACCCAGCGGATTATCGACGTGTACAAGAGCAAGGATGATTTCAGCCTCGGCGACTATCTTGCCATGAAGGAGCGCTATCACTTTTTCGTCAAGATAGACAATCCCCACCATGACGCCTCGCTCCTGAAACTCCTGGTGAGAAGCGCCATCGTCCATTCGATCCTTCACGTCCAGGGGGAGAATTCGCTGACCATCGAGGTCATCACCGGCGAGTACGACGAATACAGAAAACTCCTGGCGGGCATGAAAAAATCAAGGAGCATAATCCACATAGAGACCCAGGAGGTGATCTCCGTGGTGAAATACCGGAACATGATCCTCGGGGAGAGCGGGAAGCCGGAAAAAAAGGAGACCGACATCCGGGAACTCTACACCCTGTAAGCCCGGCGCGGGTAGTGGTGTTGAGTCAGGGAGGAGCCTCAATGGGGAACATTCAAACGATCGAAAACCCGATCGAGTACGCCCGCGAGGTCGTGGGCCGCGATCCCTTCGCAACTTTCCTGGGCATTGACGTGGAGGAGGTGCGGAGCGGCTATGCCCGGTGCGGCATCACCGTCGCCCCCGAGAGCCTGAACGCCGTTGAGCGCGCCCACGGCGCTTTCGTCTACGCCCTTGCCGACCAGGCATTCGCGGTGGCCTGCAACAGCACCGGCGTCATGGCGATCGCCGTGAATTTTACCATAAATTACATCTCCGGCGCCGTCGACGGCGAGAGAATTTTCGCCGAGGCCACGCCGGTCAACAGCGGGAGAAAGCTCTCCGTCTGGAAAATCGAGGTCCGCGGCGCCGGGGACAAGCTGATCGCCACCGGAACCGGGACCGCCTACCACAAGTGAGGCCTGCGCTGAAATAAAGTGTTGACAGCGTCAATCCACGTCGTGGTATACTCGCTGATCGCGCGGCGCCGCCGGTTCCCCATCGGGGGTTACCGCCGGGTCGTTTCGAGAACGATAGTAATTGCAAAGGAAAAATGAAACAGTGAGAATCCTGATGGCGCCCCTTCTTGTGGCCGCGCTGCTCGCGACGGCCTGCGATGTGTTTATCGAAAAAAACTACGTTGATTTTCTCAAGCAGAAGGAGAAGGGCGTCTATCTGATGAAAAAGGACGTCGAGGCCGACGGCAAGCTCCTGAAAAAGGGAACGGCGGTACGACTCCTGGTCGTCACGAGCAAGGAGTGGATCAAGGTGTACGCCTATCCCGAGCGGATCGATCCCCTGAAGGCCGAGCGCCTCCTTGTCCTCTATCTCTTTGCGGATGATTTTGAAAAGAAGAAGTTTAATCCCGATTTTTTCACCGGCAGGCTGCAGGCGGTGCTGGCGGAAAAATAGGGTGGGACTGAGCGCGGCGCGCCCCGATGTGTCGATGTGGGCCGGGTGGCTCCCCCGGAACGGTCCGGTGGACAGGTTGCGACTGGTGTCGCGGGAATGGTGGGATTCATGTTTGAGGGAGTATACACAGCGCTGATAACCCCCTTCAGGAACGGGGCCATTGATTACGACGCCCTGGAGAAGCTGATCGCGCTTCAGATCGAAGGCGGCGTCGACGGCATCGTTCCCCTGGGGACCACGGGAGAATCCCCCACGGTCTCCTTCGATGAGCACAAGGAATTCATAAGGCGCGTCGTCACCCTCGTGGACGGAAGGGTGAAGGTGATCGCGGGCACGGGGGCCAATTCAACAAGGGAGGCGATCTGGCTGTCACGGGAGGCAGAGGAAGCCGGCGTCGACGGCGTTCTCCAGGTGAATCCCTATTACAATCGCCCGCCCCAGCGGGGCCTCATCGCCCATTTCGAGAGCGTGGCCAGGTCGATTCGCATTCCCGTGGTCCTCTACAACATCCCCGGGCGCACCGGCGTGAACTTCCTTCCCGCATCGGTGAGGGAGCTCATTGACAGGGTGGACAACGTGGTGGCCATGAAGGAGGCCACGGGGGACATCCAGCAGATGATGGGGCTTCGCGAGCTGTGCGGGGACCGTCTCACCCACTTTACGGGGAACAAAAAATTCTTCCCCCCAAACAAAACTACGGGGGCCCGGTTATGGTTTGGTTGTTTTAAAATTTTTTACCCGTCCTGTTAAATTTGGTCACAA
>CAZKPR010000338.1:0-2176 GCA_964554685.1 uncultured Leptospirales bacterium
ACTCCTCGAGGATTTCCCCGCCGTCGTCAAGTAGACGAACAGGGAGAAACACAAGGTCATCAAGGTCAAAGGCGTTCATCTCCATCAGTGATGAATCGTACCGGGCAATGATATCGCCGGCCTCCGAATCGCCCGAACGTCCTTCCTTGTATTCGTGTATGGCGCGGTGATGTCCCGGAACCCCCGACCGGTCCCCCGTGATACCGGCAATGATTCCCGCGGCATCTTCCTCGTCGATAATAATGAAATCGGGCCCCCTTCCCAGGGCGGCGTGGCGCTCCCTGAGAAGATCCAGGCCGAAGGAGTGGAACGTGGCGACGGTGATCCCTTGCCCGGGGACGAGGCGCCCTATCCTCGACCGCATTTCCCCAGCCGCCCGGTTTGAAAACGTGAGGGCCAGGATCTCTTCCGGCACTGCGCCATGTCGTTCCACGAGGGCCGCCACCCGTTCCGCAAGGACCGCGGTTTTCCCGGTCCCCGGTCCCGCAAGGACCATGCACGGCCCCTCTCCATGCTCGATGGCGCGTCGCTGGACCGGAGTGGGATTCCTGACCGGGGGGGCCGGCTCTGACCCGCCTTGCACTTCCCCCGCTGGACGCTGTTCCCGGGCGAAACGTATCCGCAGGTCCCTGAACTGGTTCAGATCAAAGTCCATGGAGGAGCGCCGGCGCGGCGGCTCGCCCGCCGTGTCCGTTTCGAAGAGACTCCCCCCGGTCGACAGCCCCCCGTCACGGGGACCGAAGACGCGCACGCGCCCGTATTCGCCGTCGTACCCCTCTTCCACGGCGACCTCCCCGCTCCGAAGACGGCGTATCCCCTCCGCCAGGAGTTCTCCCCCCTCCTCGCCGATATGATCGAGGGGCGCGTCAAGAAGCAGGTAGAACTCCGAACCGATCACCCCGGCGAGGCGGCGATATTCCTCCGTCACGGTTTTCGTTCCGCGTCCCTTTCCTCCCGTTATTTCGGAAATGAGTTCAGGAAGCGGCGTGATGGAACGAAAGGGCGCCCCGGAACCCGGGACCGCCGCCCTGTCGGCAAGCTCGGCGACGCGGTGCATTACGCCCCTCGTCACCTCCCTGCCGCATACCGGGCATCGCCCCCCGGCGCGCAGCGTTTCCAGGGGATCCCACCGCACGCCGCATGCGCGATGGCCGTCATAGTGATACTTCCCCTCCTGGGGAAAGAACTCTATGGTGCCCCCGAAACCCCGGCCATGTTTCAGGGCATGGTATATCCCCTCGTAGCTCATCTCGGTCTCGAAAACGTTCGCCTCCCTCCCGAGCCTCTCGGGTGAGTGGGCGTCGGAATTCGATATGAGGGTGAATCGATCGAGGAATCCGCAGACCCGGTTCATGGGGGGATCGCTCGAGAGCCCCGTCTCAACGGCGAAGATGTGGCGCGTCAGGTCCTCGTAACAATCATCGATGCAGTCGAATCCCGACTTCGACCCGAGGACGCTGAACCAGGGGGTCCAGATATGACAGGGCACGAGAAACGAATGCTCCGAGGACTCCAGCACCATTTCAAGGATTACCCTTGAGTCGATCCCGAGGATCGGGCGTCCGTCGGAGCGGATATTACCCGCCCTGTCGAGCCGCTCCCTGACCCTGGCGAGGGACTCGAAATCGGGAAACACGCAAAGATTGTGCACCTTGCGGGTTTTCCCGTCCTTCTTGTATATGCTGCTCAACTCGCCCGTGAGGATGAAATGTACATCCCGGGGCCTGTTGGCCCCGGGGAGGCGCTTCGTTTCTTCAAGACGAAAATCATCCTTCAGCCTGTAAAGACCGTTGCCGGCCGGCTCGAGCTTCTCCTCGAGTTCCTCTCCCCACCCGGGGTGAATACAGTCCCCCGTCCCCACGACATCAATGCCCTTGAGGCGCGCCCACAATTCGATACGCTCCGGGACCAGTTCCCGGCTGGTGGCTATCGAATAGTGCGAGTGTATGTGGAAATCCGCAATGAACCTCACGGGTTCCTCCGGGACGGTTTATGGGGCAATCATTATCTTTTATATTATTTTTTCAATCCATTATCGCGGAAATTTATTTATACATTAATACTACTTTTTTCTATAATAACTTGACATGTGGAAAAAACAGCTGATAGTCTCTCCCGCATCATCTTCTTCGCTTGCGAATTCATTCAAGTGAGGATAAGATACAATCACAAACGC
>CAZKPR010000339.1:0-2129 GCA_964554685.1 uncultured Leptospirales bacterium
GGGATACTACCATGAGGTGTTCAATGGTCATCGAACCATTGCGTGTAAAGAGTGGAGGCCCCATGACAGAGGAAGAGCGTATCAACAGTCAGGCGCTCAAGGAGCGCCTCGACGGTAACTTCGAGCTTTTCCGGGAACTTGCGGAGTTGTTCATCTCCAACAAAGATAACCTCATGGCCCCCCTTGAAAAAGCGATCGCCGAAAGTAACTGTGCCGGGATAGGAAAGGCGGCACATACCATCAAGGGGGCCGTGGCGAATTTTTCAGCCATCGGTGCCTATGATGCGGCCTATGAGCTTGAAAGGATAGGCAAAAATAACGAGCTTGAAAAGGTCAATGGCGCACGGGAGAGACTCATGCGAGAAATCGAGCATATGACCGTCGCCCTGACGCTGATCATGGAAAAGGGTTTTTTCTGAAACGCGACATTCCCACAGGTATTATGGGGCCTTTTTCCCGGATAAGGAAAGGCAGCAGGCGTGAATCCCTCCCCAGGCAATAAGCAGCGTACCCAGCCATACAAGCCAGATCAGCCTTTTTTTCGTAACGGTGATTATCACCGTGTCCGGGGGCGTCACGGTGCCTTTGCCAGGCGCGATGTAAAGAAGTATCCTTTTGCTGGTTGCGTTGATCTCGCGCAGAGATACCGTTCGATCCGTTCCCGGCGCCGTGCTGTCCAGATACCTGGTGCCTTCTGAGGAGAAGGCAATGCCCGGGGACGAGCGTCTTCCGTTGATTGTGAGATCCGCGTAGGTTGTTGGGTTGCCCGAAGTCATGTGTTCGGTCCTGAATCCGTTAAAGAGAATGCGCAATCCCTCGAAATCCTTTTCTTCTCCTTTCCCGAGAACGAGCAGCGTGGTCATTTCTTTTCCCGATACATAATCTTCGGGGGAAATATACATGTCACCGAGAAGGCCTGAAATGATATAGGGTTCCTTGTAGATTGATTCCGTCCTGGCGTCATAAAAGTAGGGCATGACGATTTCGCGGCGATCCGTCCCGATGGAAATAGTAAAATGAAGAGCGGGTTCCCGGTCATCACGGTGCCCGAGGAAGGTCATGGTAACGTTGTTTATCGTGTTTTCCACACCGCTGATAAGCCGGGCGTTTGCCGTTGTGGTGTGAAAGTTCGAGGTGACGACCCCAAGGGCGAGAATTCCCACGCCGATGTGAGCGATTCGAGATGGCAGAGCGAGGCTGACACGTGATTTCGCGAGGTCAATGAGGGCATGTGCTATAATTACGATGGCAAGTATCGAAAACAGGTAGGCCATCGGTTTTTGCGTTGCCCCGATATTGACGGCAATACCCAGGGCAATCGACACGACGAGGGCTATGAGTGTTTCCCGACGGAGGAATGTCTTCCGGGGAGTTGCCATGCGAGTCGTGGCGGCGATCATCAGGATCAGAATCAACATGCCGAATGGTTTCGTGAAATTGTTGTAAAACGATTCGGTCACGCTGGTCGGATGCTCCATGATCAGCGTGGAAATGATTGGCATCAGCGTTCCTGCAAGAATGACGAGGGAAAATACTGCCAGTACAATGATGCCATAGAGGGTCAGGGTATCCCATCCGAAATTCTCCGTGACGGTACGTTCAGACTTCACGCTACGGAACCGCACGGCGAAAAGCGTCCCTGACAGAGCCGCGGCAATGAGGGGAAAGGACAGGAGGTAGGCCGATATATCTGATGAGGAGAAAGAGTGGACGGAAAAATTTGAAAGGGCACCGCTCCTGGTAAGCCAGGCGCTCAAGTATACCGTGATGAAATAGATAAGCGCAAGGAAGATCGTGGTCGCCCCAAGGGCGCCGCGGCGGCGCTGTATCAGACATGCGTGCACAAGGGCCACTGATAGCAACCATGGGATCAGGGACGAGTTTTCAACCGGGTCCCAACCCCAGTAGCCGCCCCATCCGAGTACGCTATAGGCCCAGTATCCCCCGAGGAAGATGCCGATGCCGAGGGTGACCATGCTGAAGAGGATCCAGGGATAGGCGTCGTCCAGCCAGCCGCTCAGGTCCTTTTTAAGAAGCGCCGAGACGGCGAATCCGAAGGGTATGGCGGACGAGGCGTATCCGAGAAAAAGCACCGGGGGGTGAGCGACCATCCAGGGGTCCTTGAGGAG
>CAZKPR010000340.1:0-2112 GCA_964554685.1 uncultured Leptospirales bacterium
ATGTAATCGAAGAGGCTGTAGGCGTGATCGATGTCCTGCGCCACGTCCCTCGTCCACGGCGCGAGCGCGTAGCCGTAAGTGCTCCTCGTATCCGTGCCGGTGAAGAGGTTCATCGGTATCGTCACCCCTATCCCCTTGTCGTGGTAGCCCCTGTTGTAGCTGTCCTTGAATATGGACGTGTCGGTGATGCTGTACCAGGCGAATATGGTGACGCCCTTGATGAACTTCGAGACGGTCACACGCGCGCCCCTGTCCCCCGCCAGGAACTGCCCCGCCATCACATCTATGGACATCTCCTGCTCGGGTATGTTGATCCGCCCGTTCACAAATGCTGTGCTGTAATAATCCTTCCAGTCGTCTTTCTTGAGCTCGAAGGGCTTGCCCACCGCCCTCTTCTTCGTGATGCTCCCGCCCAGGCCCACAATGAACCGCCCGCCGCCGAGGGGCTTCGCTATCTCGCCGTCGAACCCGGCGTACTCAACCTCCAGTATCCCCGCGGCAAACTTCGCGTAGATATCGCTGCCCGCCTTGAATATCTGGTTGAACATCAGCCGTGAAAGGATCACGCTCTCTTCGAGGTAGGGGACGATATCGCTGCGCACGGGCCTCGAAAGGGGAGTGTTCGTCGTGGAGACCGTGTTGATGGGGTACGCCAGGACCTCCGTGAGCACCGCAGCGCCCTTCCATGGCCTCAGGCTCGCCCAGCCGTCCACGCCCGCCCGGTATTTGAAAAAACCCGACGGGTCGTTGAGGAAGGTCTTCACATCGGGCTTTACCCCGTAACTGAAATACCTTTTATGTTTGGCCGCCTTTCCCGACAGCCCGGAAACGGACGTGTCCATCTTCGACACCAGGTAGAATTCCCAGAGCTCCATCTTCCCGCGCTCGAGGTCGACGATGTCCGGGAAGGTCGTGGCAAATTTCAAAAGGGGAATGCCGTTCCTGTGGAGTATGATGTTGACCCCTTCGATGTCATTGCCGGGAAGTATCTCGGCAAGCGATTTGATGATCACCCCTATCGCCCGGGTGCTGTAGAAATACTTGTCGTTCTGTGCCTCGATGTTCATGGTGCTGCCGTTTCCGACATACACCGCGATGTCGCTGAAGCCCGACATGGCCAGCGCCCGCGTCACCCTCTCGCAGACAGGCGCCCTCCTGTCCTGCACTCCCTCTTTGTAGGGCTTGTCGTATATGGGGATAATGGGGTTGCCTATGTCGAACACCACCGAAAGGTTCACGCCTATCTCCTCGCCCCGCTGGTAGCTCACCGCTATCTCGGACCATTTGAAGGGCCTGAACCTGACGCCGAAATTGAACGGCGACGAAACGGGCTTCGTGAAATACTCGTTCCTCGCCGGGTCGGTCGTCTGCCTGTCGTACTTTATGGGACTGTACTCCGCCATGACGGCGAATCTCTCCGAAGGGGCGAACTGGATACCGCCGAAGAACTGGGAATCCTTTATCCATCCCCGGGTATCGCTGAATATCTCCGCCTTGAACCCCTCATCCTGCGCGGGCAGGGGGCCCTTGCCGAACCTGCCGTTGCCGAAACCCAATGTAAGATCGAAGGGGTATATCTGCTTGCTCGCCGCGATGTACTGGGAGGCGAATATCCTGGTACCGTGGGGGTCCATGAGCCCCAGCGAGATCGCGGGGGCGTACATCCCCTCGCGCACCATCTGGATCTTGAGGTCTATCGCCTTGTCCTTGTAATTGCCGTATCCGCTCCAGTCCGCGGCGTCGGATGCCTTCACCCCGAGGATCTCCGTGACCCTGCCGTTTATCTCCAGCCTGTCGAGTGCCCCTATCGTCGCGTAGTAGGTCCGGTAGGGATGGACCTGGCTTGCCCCGAAGCGGTAGCGGTTCTCTTTCATTATCCGGGCCGTCGGCACCTCAAGAAGGCCCGTGCCGCCCCAGTTCGAAGACCCCGTGAAGGGCTCGTCCGAGGCGCGGCACGGGTGAGGCAAGACGAAGTGAAATAGATATATGGCGAGGCCGGCAAGCGATATCATTGCTATGCGGTAGAGCCTTCCGCCGGGGGATATTGACATTCCGCTGTTTCACTGCCTACTTGAACATGTAGTTTACCGTGGCGCCGATGACCGATATCTG
>CAZKPR010000341.1:0-2025 GCA_964554685.1 uncultured Leptospirales bacterium
TATGATGATATTCTTGCCAATAAGCTGGCCCATGATGTTAATGAATTCCGCGATTTCAACGTCCTTGAAGTTAAGCGCGAACATCCTGGGGCCCGCGGGTTTTTTTGCCTTGCGCGCAGCGTGGGCAGCCGAAATTCCGACGTCACCGGGCCGTTCGGAAAGAGGTACAAAAGGTATGATGGATACAAGCACGAAGACGAGGAATGTTTTTTTCGCTATTGATGGATTCATCGGCCTTTCCTTGATCAGGACTTCGGGTGCGAGCCGTCAGTCCTCAGTCGGTTATGTTAAAATCAAACTGGACGGGCTTTCCGCCCCGCTCCAGGTCGACGGTGATCTTAGGGTCATTTTTCACCGATTCCCACATTGACATCAGCTTCTCGGTACTATCGAGCTGCTGGCCGTTCACGCGGCGCACTATATCGCCGCTGCGCGCACCGAGCTTATAGAGGACGCTGTAGGGCCTCACGTTTATAAGTCGGTAGCCAACGATTTTTCCGTTTACCCTGTAGGGGCCTGCCTGTATTCCCCTGAGCGCGTTATCCATGTTATTGAAAACCTTCTGCCGCAATTCGGCCCTGCTCAGGGTCTGGTTGAAATTACTTCCCGAAGCTCCCGTGCCCTGGGGGGCGGCAGTGCCGGGTGTTATGGTCTGCTTGGCGTAGAGGTCAAGGGTAACCCTCTGACCTCCGCTGTCCAGGTAGACCTTTGAATCGGCTATCCATACAAGCCTGTTCCCGTACACATCATTGGATATCTCGCTGTTGACTTTGTAAAGCGCGAAAATTCCGGGATTCTTTTCCCCGGTCTTCATTATCATGGCCCTGGCGATGCTTGTCGGACCCGTGATGGTGCCAAGAAGTGTCAATTCGCTGACGGAACCGGCCTGGCCCGGACCCTCGCCGGAAACGTCTTCGGGACCCGCTATTTTAAAGAATCCACTCTCGGTGATGACCCGGTAATCCTCGAAGCTTTTACGTGCGAGACCGGTACCTCGTTTGGGGACACCCGCAAGGGCAGCGGTATAGGTAGGGGATATCCAGTATTTAATCACCTGGTTGACGGTGGAAGCGAGAACCAGTGAGAAGATCATGACGGACAGGATATTGAGGGTATGGTATTTTACATTCTGCATTAACGGTGGAACCCTTCCGCTCCTTCAGGGCGCTTTTACCTCCGGCGTGACCCATGTCAGGAATTATACATATTTAATTTTTTATATATAATCATAATGGGAAGTAGGTATTCGTCAACTCATTTTACGTGGCCGGCATTAAAAATCGATCTGATTGGGAGGTAAAGATTCCTTGATGCCGGTATTTTTCAGGAAATACTTTTTCCTGATGAACATAATGAGCGCGATTACAAAGATCAGACCGATAAGCACAAATTTATATCTGTTCATGTAAGGAAAAAGGTCCTCGTATTTGTTACCGAATGTGTAGCCGAGTGTAAAAAGAATAGTCGAGGTGCATACGAGGGCGGAAACGTCAATCAGAAAGAATTTCAAGGGATTCATTCTAATAATGCCGCAGGTCATGAAAATGGCATTGCGTATGCCGAAAGGAATAAAGCGCCCGAAGAAGATTGTTTTGCCACCGTAACGATCAAAATAATCAACGGCCTTCTGGATCCGACGTTCCATTTTCTCAGGATGTATCAGCTTCAACTTGATCAAACTGCGGCTTGACAGGATTCGGTTTATCCCATATCTTCCGATGCAATAGGCGATAATATCGCTGCACATTGCTCCAAGGAAGCAACCTGCAAAGATCAAGTAGCGGTTTTCCGGGGCCAGGGTCGCGGCGATAGACGCGGAGATGATAAAGACCACGTCCTCGGAAATGGGAAGGTTCAGGCCCGCAAGAAGGAGAAGGCCGAAGGATATGAAGTGTGTATAGGGCACCATCCCCAGGAGAAGATCTTTCACATTGAGCATAGATGGTACCTGCTATCTAACGATGAAGGGCTTCGACCGGATCGCGGGGGTCCCTTTTCGTATCCAGACCCGCACTCTCATGGCGC
>CAZKPR010000342.1:0-2025 GCA_964554685.1 uncultured Leptospirales bacterium
CCCCCCCCCCCGGCCCGCCACCCCCCCCCCCCCCCCCCGCCCCCGGCCCCCCGCCCCCGCCGCCCGGCCGCCCACCGTGCAGGGACGTTTCACATTCATTGGAATACCGGGGTTTCAACGCAGAGGGAGCTGAGGGGTGATTTGGATTGATAATCCGGCTTATACCGTTCTTTAATAGTTCGACATTGAAATTTATGAGAAGTCCGAGTCTGAGGTTTGAGAGGCGCAGGTATGATAGCACTTGAGACCTATGGACAGGCAGTATCTGTTCGACTGATTTCAATTCGATGATGATCGAGTCCTCTACGAGCACGTCAATGCGGTACCCACAGTCAAGAGTGACTCCCTTGTAGTTGATGGGGATAGATTTTTGTTGTTCTATCTTGAAGCCGTACTGTGATAATTCATACACGAGGCAGGTTTCATAGGAGGACTCGAGGAGGCCGGGGCCGAGCTCCTTGTGGACTTCGATTGCATTTCCTATGATTATCTCGGATATTTTATTTAAATCTTCCATAGGCATTAGCCTTTCCTTCCTCTGCGTACTCTGCGAACTCTGCGTTGAAACTTACACGAATAATAGGGAAGTTCATTCAATATTTTTTGATATCTCCCTGGCTAATTTTTTGGCCGCGGGGGCGAGGGCGCCGGGGGGGGCGTCGAGGGCGGTGGCGTAGCGGATCCTGCCGGTTTCCCGGTCGACGACACGGGCGGTGAGGGTGTAGCCGCCGCCCATGCGCCGGACCGTGCCGATGAGGATGAGACGGGCGGGGGTTCCGGCGGTAAGGACGTTGGCAATGCCCCGGAGGCGGACGAGCTCCGATCGGAGGGCGTTGGAGACGAGGGCGGTATCCTCGGCGGGGGCACCGTCAGCCTCGAAGGGTTGCAGCGACATGGCGTTCTTCACCTCCCGGAGGGGAGGGGGGGCATCGTCGGGGGCGGGGCGGTCCTTTTCGGCGTCGAGGACGGGCCCGGGGTGAGCCGCATCATCCTTCACGCCTTCTTCTACCTTCACGGGGGCGTCAAGGAGGTGCTTCACCGCGATATACCCTCCCACGCCCGCGCCGGCGGCGGTGAAGAGGGAGGCGGCGACGAGGACGACACCGCACTGCTTGAGCGTGGCGACGATGCCGATCCTCCTGAGGAGGAAATAGACGACCAGGAAGGCCCCGAGGACGATGTTGTGGCGGCCGAGCTTCTTCATGATGGCAACGAAGTTTCTCCGCTTCCGGGCAAGGATGCGGCCGCGGACGCCGGGGGGTACGGGCCGGGTGAACCTGTATTTGTCGAGAAGCGCCTGCAGGAGCTGCATTTCGTTTTTCATAGGAGATCCTCCAGGCTGTGGATTCCCTTACCGTTCAGATACTTGATGACGGACCTGACGATGAGGCCGTACCGGTACTTCACCTGGCGCCCGGTGAGGCCGAGCTCGGCTCCCGCTTCCTCGTAGGTGTAGTTCTGGACCGCCACCAGGTCGAAGAGGGCCCGATCGGTTTCGTCCTCGACCATCTCTATCGCGCTATCGATGATGATGCGGGTGTCCCGGAACCCGTTCACGAAGAATAGGGAGACGTCGTAGAACGCCTCGGCCTCGGCGAAGGTATCGGGCATGTTCTTCACCGTGCGGTAGTACTCGTAGAGAACGAACTTGACCGCGGTGAGGAGCCAGGCCCGGTCATTGATGGCTTTTTCCATTTTAGAATAGTAACGTATGAACACCTCCTGCGTCAGATCTTCGGCAACGTCGAAGTCGCCGGTGCGCGAGTAGAGGGAGCCGAAGACGACGGCGTAGTAGCGGCCGTAGGCGTCGGTGAAGTCTGCGTCTCTTCTGTCGTAAGGCTGGTTCATGGACTGGTTGTTATGAATATACCTTTATAAGATTTCACCGCTGAGGGCGCGGAGGTCGCAGAGGAAGGATGGGGTTGGTTGTTGCAGAAACCCGACCTTGTACTGCGGCCACTACGCTCCGTAGCGTATGAATTACTATGGTTCAACGCAGAGGGAGCGGAGGGAGCAGAGGGGGGA
>CAZKPR010000343.1:0-2023 GCA_964554685.1 uncultured Leptospirales bacterium
GATCTTTAAGGAATAGATGCGCCATCAAATACCTGGAGAAAATAATCGACTGCAAGGATCAAACTCCCCGGGCATTCCTCATGCTATCCCAAGGCGTCAGCAAGGGCCGAGAGAGCGTCCAGCACACTTTCTGATACGGTAACCGCAGCGTCAGCTGATTTGACCACCTTCCCGTAGTCCTGCATGGTGGGACCCCAGACAGCCATGATAGCGTCTCCCTTGATGGATACCTCGTGGAAATGAGCCTTCTCGAGGGCAGCCTTAATCTCCGTCTTGTTAACGGCTTCCCATGCGGCTCCCTCTCCCTTCGCGAAAAGTCCATTACCTATGGATTCCCCGATTTTCTTGTCTTTCCCGATGTTGACGATCCCCGACACAGGTGCCGGCAGGGTAATGGTCCAAATCATCATCATGGCCGCGTTCTGCATGGCGTCACGTATTCGGAACTCCCTCCATTGATCATCCCACTCCGAGCCTCCCAGTATGGTACCAAGACCTGTCGCCTCTCCCGCAACCGAAAGAAGGGTGTTCATGAGGCCGGCCTCCCCGACCTGCATCATCCTGCTCGCATCAATGATCACCGTGGTCGCGCGCCCCTTGTTCTTATAATCGCCGGCCATTTTAGTGAAGCCCTTTCCCCTGTCCTCAGAAACGACCTTGAGCCCCATGTTCTCAAAGCCCGCATAAACGGCCTGGCTCGGATCTTTCCCGCCGGTCGCCAGGTTCACCTTGCTCATGGTACTGCTTAAATTCGCGAACTTATCCATCAAGCCCATGCCGAACCTCCTTGAATGATCGGAACTTCTGTAATAATAAATACAGCATGGTGATGCGGGAGTCAATAGAGGATAAAAAAAATGTCATCCGAGACGGACGTCTAACTCCCGTAATGTCATAATAAGACGAAAAAAGGAAAGAGTTGGGCGGGATTCGCTCTATTCATGGACTCCCCTGTATCATGACAAAGCAGGCGACAGCCCGCCTCCGGCGGGCGGGGGAGCGCGCACTAGAAATCGTCTTCGCTTCGTTTTGAAATGAGGAGCTCATCGGGCACTTCCTCGATTCGCTCGCCGATTTTTATCGCCATGCGGTTCGATACGACACCTGGCCGGCACTTGAATTTCTTCCTGCCGCCGATTTTCAGGGTCATCTCGGACCCGACCTTCGTCTCGGGAAGCTTGATCACGTCCCCCACCATGAGGCGCAGCACCTCCTGGACCGTTACCTGGACCTCGCCGAGCTCGGCGACAATTGGCAGGACGACCGTCTCAAGGCGCTTCTGGATCACGGAAAGGTTCTCGTCCGTTGCCCCCTTGCGAATACTGGAATACATATACTGGGCCGAAAGCTTCGAAATGACTGGCTCAATGGAGATGTATGGAATACAGAGGTTCGTCATGCCCTCGACCTCCCCCACCTTGGTCTCCAGGGTTATGAGAACGACCATGTCGTTGGGCGGAACGATCTGGGCAAACTGGGGATTCGTTTCGATGTTGCCGAGCCTCGGCCGGAGATCGATTACGTTCGACCACGCTTCCCGCAGATTCCCGAGGATGCGCACGATGATCCCCTCCATGACCGAGAGCTCAATGTCAGTCAGCTCGCGGCTGATTTTCGTGGCCTCTCCCATGCCGCCGAAAAGCTTGTCTATTATGGTGAAGGTGATGGAGGGATCTATCTCGAGCACCGCGGATCCCTTGAGGGGGTCCATGTTAATAACCGCCAGGGTTGTCGGATTCGGAATCGAACGGATGAATTCCTCGTAGGTCAGCTGGTCAACCGATGCGACGTGGACTCCCACCAGGGCGCGTAGCTGGGCCGAGAGCGCGGTGGTGGTGAGCCGCGCGAAGGTCTCGTGCATCATCTGGAGGGTCCTGATATGATCCTTGGAAAACTTGTCGGGGCGACGGAAATCGTAGATCTTGACCTTCTTCTGCTCCTTCGCGGCAGAATAGTCCGTGGTGTCTACCTCGCCCGTCGATATGGCGGTCAATAGGGCATCTATTTCATCTTGTGAAAGAAT
>CAZKPR010000344.1:0-2016 GCA_964554685.1 uncultured Leptospirales bacterium
GAGCATGATGCCCCGCCCTGGAATCGGGCGGGGCATCATTTTGATTTTTTTGTTATGACCCGGCCCGGGCTTTTGCCAGTTAGATATCCTTGCCCGGTGAACCCCCCTTAGTACGGGAGGTGGCGCGAAGCGCCGGGGGGATTCTCCCCCCCCTCTCCCTGTGGGAGAGGGGGCCGGGGGGTGAGGGTCTGTCACATACTCAGAGCCGGGGGGTTATGGCTTTTCAGAAACCCAACGCGCCGGCCGGGGGCGCGGCGGTGCATCAGGCACCCGGCTTCGTGTTCCCCAGGGTGAAGGAGTAGACCACGGAGATTGTTATTCCCCAGAAGTGGTCGTACCTGCCGTTGTAATAGAGGAATCCGCGTTTCTTGCGTTCATGCATGTGCCACATCACCTGGTAGCGCCCTCCCAGGCCCAGGGTGAGGTTTGCCGGGGCAAGGTAATAGGCCAGGGAAAGGGACCCGTTTCCCGCTATTGATGTGAAATATTCCTTTTCGTACTGGAAAAGGTAGGGGTAGTATGTTGCGGTGGTGAAGCTGTAGTAATACAGATCATCGAACCTGTACGTACCGGAACCCCAGAAGTAGGACGCCGCGAGGGACCCGAGGATGAAGAAATTCTTCGGAAGGGGGATCGTGATCCCCAGTCCCGCGCCGGGGCCCATGCTCTCGAATTCCGATCTGCCCAGGCCGCGATACACCGCGACTTCCGTGAGAGACCAGTAGGCGAGCTTTTCAAGATAACGGTACGACTGGTACTTGAAGCCGACAAAGACCTTCACGATTTTATTGAACGAATAGTTGATGGTGGAGTCGCTGTCGTACCTGTCGATCTCCTTCCTGTACCGCGAATTGACGAAAAAAGACTGGAGCCGGGGACCGGAGGAAATCGCGCGGAATTTCCCGTACATGAACAGGGTGGAGACGCTCCACTTGTCCAGGAAGTTGATCGAAATGAGGGGGCCGTGCATCAGCGCGGGGTCCATGCGGAACTCGTTGATTGAACTTCCGATCGATACCGGGTTGACTACCGGCAGGCCCGGGCTCGCGGGGGGAATGAAGAATTTACCGTTTTTCCAGGTTGGTTCCCACCATGAGCACCAGACGCTGTGGCCGATGCTCACGCTGACCGGCGCGGCGGCGGCCGGCATTGCCATCATGAGGGCGATAATCGCTCCTGTCATCGCTCGCGGTTTCATGCTGCACCTCCCGGGGCCGCGCGCGGCGCGTTCCGGAATCCCGCCGGGCGCGTGATGGTCGTTTCTTCTGTACTGCATTGGTAGCATGATGGGATATTATTTTCAAGGTTATTTTTGTGCGTGGAGGTATCCCCTCCGTGCCATGGGGGGAGTGCGTGAGGCATGGAGGTCCCCGCGGGAAGCACGTAAAGGGCCTCACGCGGAGGCGCGGAGATCGCGGAGGGAGAGGGGGTGGGTTGTGGCACTTCTTGGGGAGTGATGTTGATAGCCCAGCCCTGGGCGGGGGGCATGTCACACACGCACCCTGAGCGGAGTCGAAGGGTGATTGCTCCAGTCGGGGCGGTAGGGTGACCCGGTGCGGGTCGAGCAAATGATAGGGGGGTGCGTGCACGCGCACCCCCCTATCAACCCCCCGCGTGCCGCCTCAGACGGCAGGCGCTTTTTGTCCATCCTGGACGCGCCTGCAGGCGCGCATCCGTGCGCGCTCCCGCGGAGGCTGCGGGCGTAACTCGTCGAACCGGCTGCGCCGGGTTCGACTCAGACAGACGCCCGATATGTTGTCCGCCCTGCGGGCGGACGTTTGAGGGGTATGATGCGGGGAGGTTGATTTCAGTGCGGCAAGGGCTCGATAATTATTGAGTATGATAACCGCATGTAGAGCATGATGCCCCGCCCTGGGGTCGGGCGGGGCATCATTTTGATTTTTTCGTTATCCCCCGGCCTGGGCTTCTGCATTTAAGATGTCCCTGACTGGCGCCCCCCCCCCCCTATGAAGGGGGATGGCGCGTCTTGCCCTGAGCGACTTGTGCTGAGCGAAG
>CAZKPR010000345.1:0-1982 GCA_964554685.1 uncultured Leptospirales bacterium
ACGTATCCTGCCCCTGATGATAAGTTCCATGAATACCAGTATAAGCGGGAAAAGGGTGTACAATGAAATGAATTCAATAAGCACCGCGAGATTCGTATCTGGTATGAATTCATAGATCATGCTCGTCCTGCAGAGAAGGTAGACGGAGAGCATGATCGAAAATACACCGAAAAGGAGATTATATCGCTCGCTGGGACGGATAAAAAAGAGTGAGATATGGTAGAGGCCCACGAGAAGATAGATGGCTATGAGCAGCAGAGAGATTATCCTGGTCCTCTTCCTTTCCAGGGAAGGGTAATGCTCTATGAGTACCGGTGAATTTTTTGAAAGACCGGTATCAGAGAGCGTGGGGTCTCCGTATATCCTGAAGGCAAGGACATTTTCCCCCTCGTTGATCAGGCGGGGATTCAGATAGGTCAAGACATCCCTCTCGCCCCGATGGCGGATTATTCTTCCGTCCTTCGCCATGTGCATCGCACTGTGTATGACCCTCCCGTTCAAATATATCTCCCAGTTCTCGCCGATCTGGGGTGTGAAGAGGCCAAGGAACAGGTCGTCAACTGACATTCCGGGTGGAATGTCAAAATGGGTCAGGAGGGTAAAATCCTTCGGGGGATAGTCTTTCAGTGCGAGGGGGCGCCGAGAAGGTTTCCCATTGTATTCAATATCACTGATACGAACGCTTCTCCTCCCGTCGGGATTTCCCGGTATTTTTTGCCAGTCATCGCCTTCCGGGGGATAGTTCCTTATCCATGTTCGGGAAAAGCCTTCTTTAAAATACAAATCGTTTTTATTGATGTTAATCGACAGATCCTGAGCATATCCAAAAATGCAGGGAAAGAAAAGGAAAGTGGTTATAATGGGAAGTGTCTTTTTCAATGTTAATTTCAAGTAATCGAAATATCTTGTTTTCGTCCCTGGAACAGGGGCATGACCAACTTGTCATTACGCACCGGACCCTCCACGCCATGCCCAGAGGCACTCTTTAAAGTAACATCCAATTTTTCAATAAAAATAATTCCATCCAGACGGTTTTTTTCTTGCCGGGGAGTATATTGTTGGATATATATGCAATTAGTAGATGTGCTGGTACCAATAAATTCCAACTTTCGTGCGATATGAAAATCAATAATATGAACACTATTGCCACGGTTGTCGCATATGCCATTACCGACGATGTGGAAAACCAGGTAAAAGGCATTCTGACCGAGATACTCGAAGAGCATGATTGTTCTGATCTTTTCGCACCTGTGTATACCAGCGTGAAAGAACTCCTCATCAACGCCATAAAAGCGAATTATAAAAACATTTTTTTTGAGAATTATTCACCCCGGAGCGGCCTTCATAAAACATTCGACTACCAGACGGGCCTGCAGCTCTTCCAGCTTGAAATGAACAGGGAAAACGCGGGCTACCTGGAGCGTATCGCGCGCAACGAAGGCATCAAGGCTGAAATTGCCCTCTGGGCTACTGAAGATCTGCTCCATGTTGAGGTGGTGAATCCCGTCACTATGACCGACATCGAACTCCACAATGTGAAAAAAAAATTGTCCGACGCGCAATCATGCCGTGACATCGCTGAATACTTCATTCGAAATATCGACGATCCCCTTCGCGAAGGCGCCGGCCTCGGGCTTATCCTGATAATAATGATGCTGAAAAGCCTTGGCGCCCCGACTGAAAGTCTTTCCATCAGCTCTGATCAGAACAGAACCACGGCATACCTGAGGGTTCCGATCGTTCCCTGAAATACGGGAATAGGTGTCAGAGATCGTTCCTGTTGAACACCTTGTTCAGTGGATATTCGATTATTCCATCCGCTCCCGCCTCTATCAGCTTCGGGACGACCTCCCGCGCAACCGTTTCGCTTATCACCGTCTCCACGGACATCCAGTCCGACCGGTAAAGCTGGGCCACGGTCGGTGATTTGAGGCTCGGCAGTATTGCCACGACGTTCTCAAGCTGAGACTCCGGCACGTTCA
>CAZKPR010000346.1:0-1961 GCA_964554685.1 uncultured Leptospirales bacterium
GCCCTTTCCCGCGGCGCCGCGATCATCGGCGGGGGCAACCTGGACCACCGCATCGATATCGCCAGCCGCGACGAGCTGGGCCAGCTCGCCCGTGAGTTCAACCAGATGACCGCCCAGATCAAGGAGGCGCGCGAGCGGGAGATCGAAACCCGCATCATGGACGAGCAGATTGAGATGGCGAAGGAGATACAGGAGGGCCTGAACCCGACGGGATTCTACAACGTCGGGGGGATACAGATCAAGGGCTACAGCAAGGCTGCCCGCGGCGTCGGCGGCGATTATTTCGACTACATCGACATCGACGCCGACAGGGTGGGGGCGCTCATCAGCGACGTGTCGGGAAAGGGCATTCCCGCGTCCCTGGTCATGGTCATGATCAGGACCGTGTTCACGTCGTTCAAGACCAGGAAGGACGTGGAGTGCGCCAAGGTCGTGCGCGCGATAAACGACGCCCTCAGCGCGGAATTCGCCATCGACAAGTTCGCCACCCTCTTTTTCATGATCTACGACCGCGCCAGTGAGTACCTCTCGTTTTCAAACGCGGGCCACGGCCCCCTTTTCTGCTACCGGGCCTCGACGGGGTCGTGCACCATTTCGAAGCTTGAGGGAATGCCGATCGGAATCGACGAGGAATCGGAGTACCGCCAGGCCAGGGTGCGCCTCGAGCGGGGTGATATCGTGGTCCTCTACACCGACGGCGTCACCGAGATGAGGAACGAGAAGGGGGAGGAATACGGGATTCGGCGCCTGAACGACCTCATCGTGGGAAACAGCCGTCTCAACGCCGAGGAACTTGTCGATCTCGTGGTGGAGGATCTCGATCGCTTCAGGGGCCAGGAACCGCCCCACGACGACACCACCATCCTGGTGTTGAAGCGGGTTTCATAGAGGGATCCCGCCGGGGGGGCGGGGAAGGGCGGTCAGAGGATTTCATCCTCGGTCTCGTAGATTTTGAAAAACCGGTCAAGGGTGGCGAGCTTCAGTATGTTGAGCACGTCTTCGTGGATGTTCATGAGGGCGAATTTTCCGTTGTGCGCCCTCATTTTCTTCTGCCCCGCCACGAGGGCGCCGATGCCGGATGAATCCATGTAATTGACGTTTTTCATGTCGACGATAACGCTCGGGTGACGGCCGTCCGTGATGCTGAAAAGGGCGCGCTTCAGCTCGCTGACGTTGTACAGGTCAACCTCCCCGCTTACCTGGATTACCTTGTTGTCGCCGATGTCCTTGAATTCGATCTCCATCAACTCCTCCTGGATCTCCCGGGGCGGCGCGCGCGGCACCGTTCACGCGGGAACCCGAATACACTACCACGGGTGCCCGTTTTAGTAAAGCAGAAAAATCAGACAGCCCTTCGCCACATGCCCCGGGCGGGTCTCTCCACCGGCCTTACGCTGCTAATGCCGGCGCACGGGCCGCATCCCGGGCGGATTGAGTCGTATGCCATAAGTATTGGCCGCCATGTTTATAAATCAAGGAATAATTTATCAATAAACTCGGAAAGGTCAAGAAAATTATTGACCTCACGCATTTCGTCGCAGTGCTCCCGGTAGAGATACGCGATACTGTCGGCCCAGTTCCAGAGGTGGCTCCGGTCCGGGTTGAGCCAGAGGACGTTTCGCGCGCGCTCCTTCATGCGCGTGAAGGCGTGCATACCCGGGTCCTGGTAGTTGTTCCTCCCGTCCCCCAGTATCAGCACCGTGGTCTTCCGGGTAAGCGAGTCGCTGTAGTTTTTCATGAACTGGTCAAAGCACCGGCCGTAATTGCTCCCCCAGCCGTAGGTGAAGCTGGTGTCCTCGAAAATGGAATTGAGGGCCCGTTCCGGGTCCATCTCCATGAAGAGCGGGGTTATCTCCACCATGTTGCTGATAAATGCGAATGTCCGCACCTTCGAGAAAAGCCCCTGCAGCGTGTATGTCAGCAGCAGCATGAATCGGGAATACTGATTCACCGAGCTCGAG
>CAZKPR010000347.1:0-1943 GCA_964554685.1 uncultured Leptospirales bacterium
ATATGCCTGATGGAAATGCCGTCCTCGAGGAGATGCGTGGCGAAGGAGTGGCGCAGGTCGTGGGGCGAGGCCTTCTTCGCGATGCCGGCCCGCTTCAGGGCGCGCTCCAGCACTTTCTGCACGGACCTCCCGGAGAGGGCCCCTCCCCCCCGCGCCGTGGTCTGGAAGAGGTGCTCCCCCGGGTCCTTCCCCCGCATGAAGCGCGCCACGTCCTCCCGGATCTTTTCGGAGAATATCGTCACCCGGTCCTTCCTCCCCTTCCCCTCCTTCACGTGGATGGTGAGCTCATCCAGTGAGACGTCCCGCACCCTGAGGCAGATGAGCTCGGAGAGCCTGAGCCCCGATGAATAGATGAGGGCGATCATGGTGCGATGCTTCAGGTTGTCGATGGCCCCCAGGAGGGACCCGATCTCCTCCCGGGAGAGGACCACGGGAAGGTGCTTCGACTCCCTGAGGCCCTCGACAAAGGAGAGATCAACGCGCCGATTCAACAGATGGCGGCAGTAGAATGCAATGGAAAAGCGATGGATCCGCATCGAGGAGAGGGAGAGGCCCCTTCCCTCGGTCAGGTAGAGGAAGAAATCCTGGAGGTCACGGTGCGTGGCCTTCTCGAGATCCCTGCCCCTGGCGTCAAGGAGCCATTCGTTCGCCGCGAGAAGCGCGGAGGAGTAGATCTTGATGGTCTTCCGAGAATAGCGCTTAAGTTTCAGCAGTTCCACGCACTCGCTGAACCGCGGAGGATATCTCCGCACCGTCACGTCCCGCCCGTCCCGGGGCGACACCCGTACTGCGGGGTCATGCCTGAACCTCGCTTCTATCTCAGCGAAGACCCTCCTCGCCACCTTCACTTCCTCCCGGAAATACTTCCGGATGGCCATGAAATCCCCATACCCGATATCTTTTTCGTGGTCCTGAAAAAACTCCAGGATGTGCTCGTTCGAAATATATTTCGGGTGATTCAGATGACGGAAGGACTCCAACAGGAGGTCCAGGAAATTGTTCTTCACCATAATGACATTGCCCTCCGCAATTATCCTTACGGCTTAAACGAATTCATGGACCGATTAATGAATATTTTTTGATGATTAGCAGGGGGGTTTTTTGTTGACTTTTCATCGCCCAACACTCATCATTTCACGTTTTCCTGAAATGCCACCACGTTTAGTTTAGCGCCATTTCGCTTCGCATAATGAAATGGTTCAGGCGTTAGTTCGTAGGCTTTTTAGTGCTTGATTTCTTCACCAGTAGGTATACCATTTTACACATCCACTGTTTGTCGCATTATTCTTATCGCCAGGAATATTTGTTATTGTACTCGAATAGTTTTATTTCCCGTTCCAAAACCTTGAATAGGATCGGGCTTTAACTATAATAAAGGGGAATGTTTTTCATCGGCAAGGCGAAACGGCGCTAAACACGGCGTAACCGCTGCGCTCCTCGGCCGGCCTAATGCCGGCCTGCGGTGCTCGGCACTCGCGCTTATCCCGCCAGCTGCGTCGCGTATTTGGGGAGGGTAAAGCGCTCCTTGCTGGCGGGGCGCTCGGCAAACCGCTGCGCGGTTTCGGTTACGCCGGGAACGTTATGTGCCATAGCCAGCCCAACTTAACGGGGCGCCCGGCGTCCGTGCCGGGCGTTTAAAAATTATTTTTTATAGCATTGTATACTGATAAGCCAACATGATAAGCTAAGCAAGGAGGTACGGCATTACCTATTTGTCTATATTGTGCAGTTGATGAACCCGCAAAATGAATGCCTAAAGGAAATGTTTGTATTGCTGCTGCTTCTTCAACTGTTATTCTTCTTAAGTAATTTGGTACCTTTTTACATGGGACACCTCCATTCATTAAATGCATATGATATTCTTCAACCCATGGATTTGTTTTTTTCTCTAAATGATTTTGATCAATAATAGGAGTTCTATTCCCCCCCATAGTTGCTGGAAG
>CAZKPR010000348.1:0-1932 GCA_964554685.1 uncultured Leptospirales bacterium
CCAGCTCAGCCCCCTCCTGAACGACCCCTACTACTGGACCATAGGGCCCGGCACACGGATCTTTCTCTGCGGCGCCCCGGGCTCCGTGGCATGGCACGGTACCCAGCACAACCCGGGATGCCGGCGGGGACCCGACGGAATTCCCCGGGAAGGAGGCGGCACCCTGGCCGTGGTGGGCGACATGAAGGCGATGGACCCGCGCTTTGTCCGCGGCGCCTCCTTTACCGGTTACGGCTGTTCGATCATGATCGGCATCGGCATCCCGATACCGATGCTTAACCCCGAACTCGCCGGCTTCACCGGACGCTCCGATCGTGACATTTTCTGCCCCGTCGTGGACTATGGAAACGATTTCCCGTCAGGAATCGCGCGGAGCCTGGGAGAGGTGAGTTACGCGGAACTGAAAAGCGGAAGCATCGACTTCATGGGACGAACAATCGACTCTTCGCCCCTTTCGAGCTACTCCATGGCGAGAACAATCGCCGGCGAGCTTCGCGATTGGGTGATGAACGGCTTCACGCTCGGCGCGCCCCAGTACCCCATTCCCACGGTGCCCCACGGGAAAAACGATGAAGCGCGCTGAAAGGTTCTACCGGGCCAGTCCCGACACGGAACGCTGGACGAGCTTCCGCGTGAAGGTCGAGACCTCGGACCTATACGTCAGGGCCTCGCGGGATCTCTCCGCCGAAGCCGAGACGATCGTCCGTCTCCTCCGTGACGAGCTGCGGGCCCAGATCGCCCTGCAGGGATCCTTCCTTACCTCATACACCCCCGTGGAGCGGCGTGAGGGATGCCCTGAAATAGTGTCTTTCATGTACGACGCGTCGGAGGATGCCGGCGTCGGTCCCATGGCCGCGGTGGCGGGCGCCGTCGCTGAAATGACGGGCCGCGCGCTCCTGGGCGAATCAGTGGAAATTATCGTTGAAAACGGCGGCGATGTCTGGATGAAGCTCTCGCGGCCCGCCCTGGTCTCCGTCTATCCGGGAATCGATGCCTTCAGGGGCCTGGCCCTTGTTATCGACCCCTCCATGACCCCCTGCGGCGTATGCACCTCCTCGGCGCGGATAGGCCCCTCCTTCAGCTTCGGAAGGGCCGACGCGGCCACGGTCATCGCCCCCACGGCGGCCCTGGCCGATGCGCTCGCCACGGAGGTGTGCAACCGCGTGACCCGGGAGGAAGACATGGAGGACGCCGCCTCCTTCGCAATGGGCCGCGGCGCCCGGGGAGTGCTCATCGTCCTCCGCGACCGCCTCCTTGCCCTCGGCCAGGTGGAGCTGGCCGATATTTCCAGGAGAGCCCCAACATGATAACCAAGAACGTGCTGCTGATTTTCAACAAGACGATCATGTACAAGCCGATCATCTACCGCCTCGCCCGGGACTTCGACGCGATTTTCAACGTCCTGGAGGCGAAGATCCTGCCGAAACTGGAGGGGAGAATCATCCTGGAGCTGCGGGGGAACAGCGAGGAATCGATCGCCGCGTGCCTGGAGTATCTCGCGCGGGAAGGCGTGACCATCGAGCCCATCGTCGACCGGATATCACGGGACGACGAGCGATGCATACACTGCGGCGCCTGCACCTCGGTATGCCGCGTGGACGCCCTGTCGATCGACCGCGCCACCATGGAAGTGCTCTTCAACCAGGAAAAGTGCGTGGCCTGCGGCATGTGCAAGGCCGCATGCCCCGTGAAGGCCATGTCGGGGGCATCAATCGACCTCGACTAGCTACGCGGGTAGGTCCCGTTACGGGATGATGCCGAGCTTGCGCCCCACCCTGCCGAACACATCGAAACTCCTGTCCAGGTCCTCCCTTGTGTGCGTCGCCATGAGGCCGAGCCTGATGCGCGATTCCGAAGGGGGAACGGCGGGATGCACGATGGGCGACGCGTAGACGCCCTCCTCGAAGATCATCTTGTTGAAGGTCATCGTTT
>CAZKPR010000349.1:0-1917 GCA_964554685.1 uncultured Leptospirales bacterium
GGCATGCTCTTCATATCCGGCAGGAAGAAGGAGATGATCATCAAGCGTGGGAAAAACATCTACCCTTACGATGTCGAGCGGATCGCCTCCACGGTGAAGGGCGTCCGGTTGGGATGCATTGCAGCCTTTGATGTGCATAACGAAGCCCAGGGCACCGAGGATCTCGTCCTTGTATGCGAAACGACGGAAAAGGACGTTGAGGTGCACGACGAAATAAAGCGGAACGTACGCGAGGAAATACTGGCCAAGCTGGGGATCGCCCCCGACGACATCATGCTCGTGCCAAAGGGTACCATACCGAAGACCACGAGCGGGAAGGTCCAGCGGATACTCTGCAAGAAGATCTACCTTGAAGACGATTTTGTACCGAAAAAGCACCTGAATTTCCTGGTCCTTGCCAGGACCTTCATCGCGAGTCACTTCCATCTCTTTCGGAGGCGCCTGTCGAACTGAAGGGAGACGGCACCTCCCCGGACTGGAGTGTCCGGCGAGGCTGCCGCCGGGACGCCCCTGCCTGGAGAGGAGGAAACCGCGCCTCACTGACGGAACCACTTTAAAATACTGGTTGCTAAATCGAAGGGCCGTTGTAGCATTCGCCCGCGGCGTGCGCCGCGGGCTCATCGGCACAAAGGAGAATGATATGGGAATAGATCCGATCACGATACGCAAGGACTTTCTCGGGATCGTCGCGAAGCTCGCCGGCAGGAAGGCCGAGGAGCTGAAGGACGGCGATCGCTTCAGGGAGGATCTCGGGTTCGATAGTCTCAAGAGCATGGAGGCGATTTCCCGGATAACCGAGTTGTATGATTTCGATCCCGACCTCGACGAGGTAATGGAGCTCCAGACGGTCATCGAGGTGATTCGGTACCTGGAAAAAAAACTGGCCTAGGGGAATTGCACCATGAGCAGGCTTATCAGCGAAAACATGAAAAAGCAGGCGGCGCTTCTTTCCATGCTGAGGAAGGAAAACATCTACACGTACAGTCTCGAAGTCACCTCCTCCTGCGAAAACCGCATCGTGGTGAGCGGCAAGGAGCGCATCAATTTCATATCGAACAACTACCTGGGATTTTCAACGCATCCAAGGGTGCTCGAGGCCTGCGCCGGGGCAATGGAGAAGTACGGTCTCGGCATCGGCGGGTCTCCCCTTGCCTGCGGCACCACGGATATACACTATCGGCTCCAGGAAAAGATCGCCGGGATATACGAGCAGGAGGCCTGCGTGCTCCTTCCCAGCGGCTACCAGGCGCTGCTTGCCTCGATACAGGCGGCCGTGGGACGCGGGGACGTCGCGCTCCTCGACGGCCTTGTGCACCGGAGCATCATCGACGGCGTCGCCCTTTCGGGAAGCGACAAGCGGATGTGGTTGCACAACGACACGGAGGACCTTGAGACGCTTCTCAAGCGCGTGTCGCAAAAGTACGCCCGCATGCTCATCGTCGTGGATTCCGTCTACAGCATGGACGGTGACTGGGCGGACCTCCCGGAGCTCAATCGACTGAAAGGGACCTATGACGCCATGCTCCTTATCGATGAGGCCCACAGCCTCGGTGTTCTCGGCCCGCGGGGGTATGGCCTTCCGGACCATTTCGGCATGACGAAGGCCCCCGACATCGTCGCGGGCACCTTCTCAAAATTCGCCGGAGCGGTGGGGGGGTTCGTGGCGGGCCCCGCGGACTTCATCGACCATCTTCGCCACAACGCGTCGGCATACATATTCTCCGCCTCGCTGCCCCCCATGACCGCGGCGGGGGTCTATCGCTCCTTCGAGCTTCTCGACGAGGAACCCCGCTGGCGCGACATGCTATGGGATAACATCCGGTATTTCCAGGCCGGATTGAAGAACCTCGGTTTCGATATCGGTCAATCGCGCACGGCCGTGGTGCCCATCATCATACGCGACGTCGAGAAAACGAT
>CAZKPR010000350.1:0-1896 GCA_964554685.1 uncultured Leptospirales bacterium
GGGATAGCATGAGGAATGCCCGGGGAGTTTGATCCTTGCAGTCGATTATTTTCTGCAGGTATTTGCTGGCGCATCTATTCCTTAACAAAAAAGGGGCCACCAGAAGGATCTGCAGACATGTGCAGCATGGCATGTACTGCAGTGAATGATTGCTTTTCCTGCTTCTGGTAAACTATTCGATGCCCACACAAAGAGGGCTGCGTGGACGCGGTTTTAAAGTAAATATTGTGATGACTACTTTGCGATTCGATTAAGGTAGGGCATCGGGTCCACGGCCTCGGTACCGATGATGATTTCATAATGGCAGGCGTAGCGGGCGGTTTTACCCGTCCTTCCCACGTATCCGATCACTTCCCCCTTCGAAACCTGCTGGCCCTGCTCCACCGATACCCTCTGGCAGTGGGAATAAGAAGTCGTGAAACCGTATTTATGCTTGATGGTTACCGTGAGACCAAGGTTCGGATCCCAGCGGATTTCTTCAATACGTCCCGGCGCCGTTGCCTTTATGTCGGACCCGGGGAAGGCCTCGATGTCAATCCCGTTATGGAATTCCGTTTCGGCCGCGTACGAAGAGGGACGTCTTCCGAAACGGGAGACGACGTATCCGTTCACGGGCCATATCGACGGCGTGGCTTCGATTATTTTTTTCCTGTAGTCGAGGAACACCTTGATTTTCGCCAGGAGCTTTTTCGTGGTCTTGAGTTCCCGCTCGATTTCCTGGATGTTCAGTATTTCCATCGGGGGTGACGGCGCCCCCTCGGTCCCGGTGTTTTCAAGGTCGGGGTTGGGGTTATGCACGCCTCCCTTGGCCCAGAGGGAATCAATATCGCTTCCCGGAGTGAGTGAATAGAGATGGGTGATTTCCGGCTTGAAGCGCTGGAAGATGTCGTACAGTTCGTTTATCTCTTCCTTGTATTTCTTAATCTGGATCTTGGAATTTGAACCGTATCTCTTGAGCTTCGAGACCTCCTTTATCGCGGAGGTATGGTTGGCGATCAGGATGGATGTGACCGTAACCGTTGCGGTAACGATGCCCCCGATCAGGGCGATTGAAAAAATGGAAACATGGAAATTGATGATGCGCTTTTCCGAATGGGGGATGAACATGATGGTGATGCGCTCTTTCCCTTTCGCGACAAATCGCCTCCACCACTCCCTGAGCATTTCTCTCCGTAAACTGAAATGATCGGAGAGAAACTGCAGGATGTCCTTCTGCAGATCATTGAGGTTGCTTTCCTTGAACGGGTTTAATTTCATTGTATCGCGCGATGTCGTGTATGATGGTATTCGCCGCCCGGATTTGACATGCTTTCAGTCCATCCCGGGAAAGGAGAAACGGCGTTTAGTACAGTTTCGCGTTTCTCGTTGTGTGATTTAATCGAATCCACCCTTCTCTTCCCGCTGTTTTCCAGGGGAATCCCCGGATGTCAACAATTTTTGGCTCGGGAGCGTTCGATGAATTGCGTCCCCGTCGTGGTGTAAAAATATTCAAAAAAAATTAATTGATATAGCACCTTTGTACATAAAGAGGTATGATCTTATTAATGTCAAGTTTTTCTTGGGATTTTTGTTCCTGCGATCATGGCGGTAAACGTAAGGGCGAATAAATAAGGTTGCATATGCGCTAGAACGACACGGAGGCCGCGGCAATGAAATCAGAGTTCAATGAACGTATTTTTGTGCGGGATGTCATGACGGTTGCAAAAAGAGTCTGTGAGGGATGCCGGAATGATTTTCTCTCATCAACGTTGAAATGGGAAACCCCAAGACCGAGCGTCAGGGTGTGATGCGCTCCGATAAGAAGATCAATACCCGATGTGCCGGAAAAAGAGAGGAAGGTGCGGCGTATTGTCGATTGACCAAGGAACTCCGGACTTAAAGGGTTGTTGATCTTTA
>CAZKPR010000351.1:0-1782 GCA_964554685.1 uncultured Leptospirales bacterium
AGGGAAAAGCGGGGCCCATGGTAATACCCCCGTAAGTGTATAACGGGTTAAAAAAGTATTTTTAAAGCACGTCATACTGGGTAGAGCCGGTAATCATTATACCGTTTTTCTGCACGCTCGTCGGCACCAGGTACTGGAACTGGTAGGCCAGGTTGATGACGATCTCGCCGCCCAAACGCCACATCTTCGGCACCGTGAACTCAATGCCCAGGGATGCGATATGCTTGTCGTTGTCCATGTAGTTGAACATGCCCGTTGCCAGGCTGTTGCTCACGGTCCCGAGCCTGATACCCATGGTGGTCCCGGCGTTGTCCGCCAGGATGCTCGGCACGTAGGAGTAGCCTCCCATTACCGCCAGGCCGAAGAGGGTGAGGGGCGTTTTGTACTTTATGCCCACCTTGTAGGAAAGGGTGTCCTCGAATTCCGGAAGGCCGAAATAGTGGAACTTGAGGACTTTCGAAACATAGTTCATCGACCAGAGTTCCCAGTTCACGTCGGCCGAGAGGGTGACGCCCCACCGCGTGTAGGCGATCCCACCCGTGACCGTGTGGGGGGTGTAGTAGTCGACGATGGCGAGCATAAGGTTCATGTTGATGCTTCCGTTGAAGAGGACCGCGGCGGCGTTGAAGGGATCGATCTTCATCTTTGTCTCCATCCGGTAGGACGCGCCGATGTCGAGTCCCTCGATGGGGCTGAAAAACTTGCCGGGGCTGACGTAGATCCCGGCGATGGCCGCGGGGGCGATGCTCAGGTCCATGGTCGCCTGGGCCAGGGGGATCTGGGGGTCCCCCGTGAGCTGGGTTTCCATGATGGCGCTCGCCTGGCCCGCGAAGGACACGTTGGCGCCGGCGCCCAGGCCGAAAGCGTCGTCAAGGAACCCGATGCCGAGTCCCACCATGATGATGGACGTCTGGATCTCCCTCCCGTAGCGGAGGAAGTTGTGGGTCCTCGGGTCGAGGTCGTTCACCTTGACCAGGTTCCCGTCCCAGTTGGTGCCGAGGCCGAGGCCGAGGCGGCACGACGAGATGAAGTCGGGAAGCTTGACGATGGTGTTGAGGTCCAGGGCCCCTCCAAGGATAAGGAAGCCGTAATAATCCATGTCCGCGGCCTTGGTTTTAACCGGGACATAGGCCCCGCTGGCGGTCGTAGCGAAGCGCTGGATGTTCAGGTTGAGCTGGGGATAGATGAAGAGCACGTTGAGGCCGAAGCAGTTGGGATAGGTTTCCGAGGAGGTCTCGGATTCCCCTTCCGTCTTTCTCAGCTTCAGCGTCATCTCCCCTCCCCGCGAGACGGTGCTGGTGCCGGCATTGGCGCGGCCCTTCCCCAGTCCCCCGACGTTGTACCATACCGACGTCCAGTCATTGACCACGGCGGTCATGGCGTTGCCCCGGGATATACCCTCTGCGGAGTAGCCGAAGGTGTTGGCGAAGTTCGCGTGGAGATCAGCGGAAATACCGGCGAAGATTAACCCCATGATGCAGATAATGATTTTCTTTGTATTCATTGCCTCACCCACCACATTGTGAAAATTTGTGCGTCCTCATTATGCGATCCCTTCAGGGGTTTTTTTCATTTCCCGACGAAGGCATGGCATCCAGGATAGTTACTAGTTAAACAACGGCACGTGGATCTCGATTCATTTTTATTGGATGGCAAGTTCGCTAATTTCCGTCCGGACGGTTAAAAAGCTTTTCATAGTATAATCCTCAAATGATCCATGTCTAATCAATAACAGCGATCACAATTATTGATGAGGAACTATACCGGGCTTGCCGTGTGTCC
>CAZKPR010000352.1:0-1752 GCA_964554685.1 uncultured Leptospirales bacterium
AAACCGAAAAATACTCGTTGAGAATTTCTACGAGCCTGGACGGCTCCAGCGTTTCGGCGAATTGGGTAAACCCCACCATGTCGGTGAAAAGCACGGTAACTTCCTTGTGCAGATCGGCAATGGTACCTTCGCCTCCCTTGAGCCTTGCCGCGATGCTTCCCGGCAGTATGTTGAGAAGCAGGGATTCTGATCGGGACCGCTCTTTTATCAATGCCGTGAGATATATGTAAATAATTGAAAATACCATGATTGAAATTGTTATGAAGAAGATCATGAAGAGGATCAGGGAGCCCGTGGGGTGCAGCTGCGGCTGTGTTTTTCTGATATAGGGATCGAAGATACCCAGTGCCGTCAATATAATGAAGTAGAGTACAGGGGGCGCAAACTTTTCCTTCGAGGGTAATACTATTGCCCCGGTGAGAATTGTGCAGATGCCCCAGCCGATAAACGCTCCGGAGCTGGCGAACCCTCCCATGAAGACCTGGCCCCCCGCCTGGAAGAACAGGACGCCGTAGATGCCTATTCTATAGTATATCTGGTGATGACCGGTACATAAGTATAATGTGGGGATGATGAAACAGAATAAGGCGAACAGGTAAAGAAAATATTGCCCTGATGTGCTGCCGTAAATGCCGGCGATCGTGCCTTCGATGACTATGTTGACCGATGAACCGTACATGATGCCAAGGGCGATTCGCTTCATGCTCCTGTCTTCGACGGTGTCGACGGGTGAATCAATTATTTTGAAAATGTTCATCTGCATACGATATCCCCGTTCTATGGTTTTCCTCGCGAATAGAAAAAACCATTAATGAAACGGATGTGCCGCTTTCATGGTGGTCGCCAGAAAATTTCGACACTAAACGTCACAACTCCGGGAGAAGTAATGCACAATGGTATGTAGCAAACTATGGGACGACCGAAAAGAAATTGCAAGGCAAAAATTGCAGGATAGAAGACTTTGCATTCACTCTTTTTTCATGGCGATCATCAGGTTGGATCGATTTCCCATTTCCTGCATAAGGTACCGCAGGCGAAGCAGGCGAAGAGGCGCTCATCCATCATCGGATGCGCTTAGGCAGGCCGGGAAGAATTTTGATAGTTGATTAATACTGCGGGGCATTCGCGCGGTGAATGGCCGGTACGAGAGGTTTCTACCCGTTCGTGGATATCTCTTCGACAAGGGCGGAGAAGAGGGTGATGATGTCGGAGTTCGATTTCCGCAGGTTCATCACGAGCTGTCGCGCGATCTCCCTGGTTATCGCGAGGCCCACCCTGGGGTTTTCATCGCCGAAGGCGAGGAAGTTGTCCCTGCTGATGACCAGGCACTCGCAGTCCGTTTTCGCGAGAACGGAGGCCGACCTCCTGTCATTGTCGATCAGGGCCATCTCGCCGACGTAGAGGGCGCATTCATCGGCGCACATGTTCGTTACCGTGTATTCCTCGTGCTGCAGGGTCTTCTTGACAATGTCGATTTCCCCGCTGTATATTATGTAGAGCTCGTCGCCAAATTCCTTTTCGCGAATGATGTATTTTCCCTTCCGGTAGGAACGGCGGGCGCACATGTCTGATATCTTTCTGATGGTCGCGCGGTCATCGCGGTACATCGAGAAGAAGGGGACCTGCCGCAGTCTCTCAAGGATCATGTCCGGCTCGTCGGGAGCGTGCTTTATTTTTCTTTTAATCATCGCCATGGTTCCTTTCCGTTACGACACCCGCTGGTTTCGCCCGGCGTGGCCCTCGATGATGATG
>CAZKPR010000353.1:0-1728 GCA_964554685.1 uncultured Leptospirales bacterium
AGAGCGTGACCTTCCCGGACGGCGAGTCGGTCATTTACGCCTATGACTACGGGGGAAGGCTCCTCGCGGTATCCGGCTCCAAGGGAGGGGTGTTCGAACGCTACGTGCGGGACATCGCCTACGACGAGTTCGGGAGCCGTACGCGTCTTCGCTACGGCAACGACGCGGCAAGCGAGTACGAGTACGATCCCCTGACCCGCCGCCTCACGAGGCTCGTGACCACGGCCGGGGGAAAGACCGTGCAGAACCTGGAATACGAGTACGACCGGGCGGGGAACATCCTCTCCAAGACGAACCGCGGCTTCTTCTCCGTCGGTGGCGGGGAGGCCGCCTCGGAGCAGACCTACGCCTACGACGACCTCCACCGCCTCATCTCCTCCGAGGGGGAGTACCGGGACCCGAAGGGCGTAAACACCTACACGAACGCCTTCACCTACGACACCATCGGGAACATACTCACGAAGGTACAGGTGAACGATTTTGACCCAACCGACGGCCCCACGGCCCCGGTGCCCGGCACCACCTACAGTTATCATTACACCTACGGCGCAAAACCCCACGCCGTGGTCTCTACGGGCGACACCACCTACACCTACGACGCCAGCGGCAACATGACCACCATGAAGGGCCCGTCGATCGACCGGGCGATCACCTGGGACGAGGAGAACCGGGTGACAAAGACGCTTGACAGGCGCGACGAAACCCTCTACGCCTATGACGACGGGGGCACCCGGGCGATCAAGCGGGGGAAATACGGCGAGACCTTCTACGCGGGCGAGAACCTCTCGATCCGCAACGGGACGATAGAGTCGAAGCACATATTTGCGGGCAACGCCCGGGTGGTCACGAAGGTGGCGAACAAGGGGAAGGAGGCGGGGACCTATTATTATCATGGCGACCACCTGGGTTCATCGAACAGTATCACGACACGGACCGGAAGTGTTCATGAGAATATCGAGTACTTTCCTTACGGTGAAACCTGGGTCCATGCTTCGGCTTCGCTCAGCAACCTTTCCTTGCCGTTTAAGTTTACCGGGAAGGAATATGACCCGGAGACGGGGTGGTTTTATTTTGGGGCGCGGTACTATGACGCGCGGCTCTCACGCTGGACCGCCGTTGACCCGGCGCTGGATAAGTATTTTCCGAACCCGAATGATTTTGATACTGAGCATGATTATTTCTGGTATCTTGAGCAGGATGCGAGTGCCAAATTGCCGGGGATTGGAGGAGTATTCAATTCTATAAATCTGGATCTGTACCATTATGCAGGCCAGAACCCGGTGAAGCTGGTGGACCCGAATGGGGAATATCTAATATTAGTGCAGCTGAATGAAGATAGGAATCAAACTGGAACGGCATGGTTATATAATGATAATGGACAATTAGTTGGAACTTATGATGTGTTAGGGCATGGATTACCTTCAAGGAATAACAACTTTAACCCACATGCTGATAGAACAAAGGTTGATTCTAACACGCCTGTTGGCATTTACAATATTACTTGGAGAAAAGAAAATAACAATACTGAATCTAATAGATATAGTCGATTTGGACCTGTAGAGTTAATCCTCCAGGGCATTTTTGGAGAAGCAAGAGATGCGTATGCAAAAGGAAGGTCTGGTATTGAAGCGCATGGAGGCAGGGAGAGAGGAAGGAGAAATATCGACAAGAATTCAAGAGGAGGAACATTGTCAATAACCGAAGGGTGTCTGCGATTTTCTATCAAGA
>CAZKPR010000354.1:0-1703 GCA_964554685.1 uncultured Leptospirales bacterium
CCCCCCCCCCCCCCCCCCCCCCCCCCCCCCCCCCCCCCCCCCCCCCCCCCCCCTGCCGTACTCCTCCCTGCACGCCTTCGCCACCCTATCCCCGGTATCCGGGTAGTTCGGCCTGAAGAAGTTCAGGAACATGATGCGGTGGTCCCGGGCGAGCCTGAAAAGCGAGATCAGCAGTTCGATCGACGAGGTGTCGGCCCAGTGGAGGTCCTCGACGCGGATGATCATGGGCCGCAGTTCCGCGCCCCTGATCAGAAGGGCGCGCACGTTCTTGAAGATGAGCTTCTCCAGCCCTTCGCCCTCTATCCCCTTCACGCGCTCGGCGAATTTCCCCGTGAGCTTCATCCCCATCATGGTGCCCACGAAGGGGACGATCTCGTCCGCCTCGTCGGGGTGCACGGCGCGCACGGCCCGGTCCAGCTTCGCAAGCTGGGCGCCCTCCTGGTCCTCCTCGGATATGCCCGCCCAGTTTTTAAGCAGATCTATAATGGGATGGAAGGAGAGGGTGCGCCCCATGGAAAGGGCCTGGCCCTCCAGCAGCGTCACCTGCTTCATGGCCGGGTCGCTTTTAAGCTCCGCCATGAGGCGCGATTTCCCGATGCCCGCCTCGCCGATGACGCTCACGATGCCGCCCTTCCCCCGGACGAGGCCCGTCACGGCGTGGCGGAGCTCGTTCATCTCCTCGTGGCGCCCCACCATCTCGGAGAAGATCATCCGGTCCGGCCCGGCGGCCGCCTCCTTCTTCTTCCGCGGCGCGACGCGCGCCCCGGTGCGGGCCCGCCGGGACGCCGCCTCCTTCGTGGAAAGCACCTCGTACACCGGCACGGGATCGGCCTTGCCCTTGAGGGTCACGGGAGGGAGCGTCAGGTAGTCGAAGTCATTCTCCGTGGCGCGAAAGGTGTCGGGGCCCACGAGGATCTGCCCCTTCCCCGAGACGCCCTCGATGCGCGAGGCAAGGTTCACGGCGTCGCCCATCACCGTGTAATCTTTCTTGTCCGCTCCGCCCACGTGGCCGGCCACAACCGGGCCGGTGTTCACGCCGATATGGATGTCCAGGGGAATGGCAAGATTGTTATCCTTGTTGAATTGATACAGCCGGTTTCTCATTTCTATTGACGTATTGACGGCCCGGAGGGGGGCATTCTCGATGGCGGTGGGGACTCCAAAGAGGACCATCACGCAGTCCCCGATGAACTTGTCGATGGTGCCGCCGTGACTCTTTATCACCGTTTCCATTTCCCGGAACACGCCGTTCATCACCGAGGTCACTTCCTCCGGGTCCATCTTCTCGCTCATGGCAGTGAAGCCGGAGATGTCGGCGAATATGACGGTGGCCAGGCGGCGTTCGGATTCGGCGGCGGGCATCGTAGCGGCGGGTTTAAACCCGCCGCTAACAGGCAGCGGCACCGGCGTGGCGAGCTCCCGTATCTTCCCGATAAGCGCGCTCTTCCTCACCGGAAGGTCCAGGTAGGCGGCGCCGCATCCCTCGCATGCTTCCGAGAGACTGGTATCGCCCCGGTACCCGAGAAAGAGCACCGGCACGGCCTTGATCTTCGAGTGCTTCGCCATTTGCGCGAGGAGGCTCATGTTCTTCCGGTATTGCGCCTCGTCGTTTGCCTCGCAGGTACCTGTTACAATGATGAGGGCGAGCTCTTCGGCGGGGAGGGTCTTCGCGTTCAGGTCATCGGCCATGGGCCTGATGCCCG
>CAZKPR010000355.1:0-1679 GCA_964554685.1 uncultured Leptospirales bacterium
ATTTTGTTCCGTGCTCTCGTGGCGGGGAATGCGCTTTCCAGCGTCACGGACAGAATCATCGCGCTTACATCCGGTAACGCGTGATCGAGGAATCATATATATCTTATACAATTTTTCATAAAACGTCAATACGTATATGAAAATTTTTCATGCCAAAAGCCAGAAATATCGCCTGATCACGCGAAGGCAGTGAATACTCCTATAGAAACCTTCCCATGGCGACATGCTGTTTCCACCGGCCGTCAACGGCAGGTGCGGGAATCGCCAGGTTACATGATCTTAAAGATAATCACCACGAGGTCTGAGGTCGGCGAGGCAAGTCCCATGAAGGATTCGAATGAATTCTTGATCTGCCCGGCAATATCCGATGCGCCGCGCGTTCTGTTTTCCGATATGACGCCCCTGAGCCGGCGGAGTCCGTACTCTTCGCCTCGCTGATTCTTCGATGTCGTCAGGGTCTTCGAGTAGAGGATCCCGATGTCTCCCCGCTCCAGGTCGGTTCTGCCCATCCCGTACCCCCCGTCCCTTTCATAGCCGAGGGGAATTCCCTCAGTGTCCAGGGTATCGAAGTTGTTCTTGTCGATCCTGAAGAGCTCGAGGGGGGGATATCCCGCATTGGAATACATGAGACGCATGGACCTGATGTCGTAATAGAGGTAAAAGGCCGTTACCATGGCCCCTTTCCCCTTCCCGTAGTCGCAGAGAACGGTATTGATGTTCTGCATAACCGTCTGCGTCGCCGGGGCGTCGTGAACGCTGGCGTGAAAAGCGGAGCGGAGCAGGACAGAGTAGAGGGCGCTGTGGACGCCGACACCCGCGATGTCGGTCGCGAGGAGGCCCACACCCTGCTCTCCCGGCCTGATGAAGTCGAAGTAGTCGCTTCCCCTGGCGTATTTGGGGATGATGAACGCCCCGAATTTCACGGCGCCTATCACGGGAAGCGACTCCGGTGTGGACAGGTCGATGATGCGCGCCGAGAGGTCCACGGTCCGCGACACCATCTGGTCCTGCATCGTTTTCTGGTAGGTCAGGGCCGTGGAGATGAAGTCGTTGCTCTTTATCTGGAGCTGATGCAGTTTTTCTATCTCATCAGAGTGATAACCGGCAAGGGTTTCCTTGACGCCGAGACAGAGCAGGCCCACGACGCGGCGCTCGTGATAGAGGGGTATGACGACCTGCAGCCCGTTATCGTTGTAAAACGACGAGATTTCATCCCTGACGTCGGCAAAGGACCTGTCGTCCGTGTACACGCGGGAGAGCTGCAGCATCTCGGAATTCCGCACGAACCAGCGGATCAGCGAGCTGTTTCTTTCCAGGGGCGGAAGGGTGAACCCTTCCATGTCGCCCTTGTAGTAATAGAGCTTGAACGTGCGTGTCTCGTCGTCGAGAAGGATGAAAAAGGCGTGACGCAGGGAAAGACCCTCGTGGAGGAGATCAACGGTGCGCCGCACGATGTCATCGAGGTTGCGTTCTTCAGCAATATCGCGGACGAAATTATCGACGACCGAACCGAAGGCGTACTGCTTCCGCTTGAAGGCGCGGTCAATGATCGGCTGCACGTAGACCGAAAAGAGTATGAACACCGACACGACAACTCCCGCCACCAGGAGGGAAGGGATGGTTTCGAGCCCCCAGGCCCCGCTGTTCCAGATCCAGATGATCCCGAATATCGGGGCCTG
>CAZKPR010000356.1:0-1670 GCA_964554685.1 uncultured Leptospirales bacterium
CAAGGTATTCACCTGTGGACCTTCTATCTACCGGAGACCTCATATAGGGAATTACCGCACCTTTCTCTATGAGGATCTGCTCGTCAGGTACCTGGCCTATCGCGGCTTCCGGGTTGAACGCGCCATACCCCTTACCGATATTGAGGATAAAACCATTTCGGAAGCAAGGAAGAAGAACCAGGACATACTGAAACTTACCAGCGGGATTGAAAAAATTTTCATCCGCGAGGCGAAGTCCCTTAACATGCTGTTTCCCGATACGCCGCAGCGAACTTCGGAGTGTGTTCCCACGGCCGTCAGGATAATCGAAGACCTCATGGCCCGGGGACACGCCTACAGGCACGGCGGCGATCTGTTTTTTGATCCACTCACGTTCAGCGGATTCGGCAAGCTCTTCGGCCTTGACATGTCGAAATGGCCCACCCGGAAAGTACGCTTCCGTCGGGACACCTATCACGGGAACAGGTGGAACCTCGGTGACTTCATCCTGTGGCACGGCCATCGGAACGATGACCTTCCATGCTGGGACACCGCCATTGGTCCCGGAAGACCATCCTGGAACATACAGGATCCTTCGGTGATCATCCGCCACCTCGGTGAACAGATTGACATAAATTGCGGCGGAATCGACAATATTTACAGGCACCACGATTACAACATCGCCATCATGGAATCATTCACGGGCAAGGAATTTGCGAGGGTATACCTGCACGGAGCCCATCTCGTGGTTGACGGAAAAACAATGTCAAAGAGCAGGGGGAATATCCTCTATCCCGATGACGTGTGCCGGTACCGCGGCACGGCCGAGGACCTGCGATTTTTCCTCATTCGCACGCATTACAGGAAAAAGCTGAACTTCACCCGTGAGAAGTACGTCGCATCCTGCCGCGAGATCGATGCGTTCAGGGGTCTCGCCGGTTCCCTTGCCAGGGTCCACTCGCGGGGAATTCGGGCTGATTCGCGCGCGGATTCCATCATACGAAATCTCGTGATTGACTTTGAATCGGCCATGGACAATGACCTGGATGCGGGAACGGCCTTCGAACGAATCCGGCAGCGACTCACCGAGCTCAACGCAGTGCGAAGCGAGATATCCCGTGAACAATCACTTGAACTGGCAGGGGTTTTAACGAAAATCGATTCCGTGATGGGGGTTTCCATACTATGACGCTCATACTCGAGGTCATGGAACTCAGGAAATACTACCCGGGTGTCCGTGCCGTTGACGGCATCAGCTTCGCCATCCCGCAGGGTACCTGTTTCGGTCTCCTGGGCCCCAACGGCGCGGGTAAAACAACGGCGATAGAGGTTATTGAAGGGATTCTCCGGCCGACTTCCGGGGAAATCCTCTACAGGGGCGCGCGACGCGGGGCCCGTTACAAAAACGAAGTTGGAATTCAATTTCAGAATACAGAGCTTCCTCATTACCTTACGGTCCGGGAGACGCTTCTCACATTCCGAAATCTATATGACCGAAGGTCCGACCTTGATTATCTCATTGAAACGTGCAGGCTCGGTGATATCCTTAACAGGGATAACCGAAAAATATCGGGAGGGCAAAAACAGCGCCTCCTCCTGGCGATGGCGCTGTCAAACGACCCGGAGCTGATATTCCTTGACGAGCCGACCACTGGTCTTGACCCACAGGCGCGAAGACACCTCTGGGACAT
>CAZKPR010000357.1:0-1637 GCA_964554685.1 uncultured Leptospirales bacterium
CCCCCCCCCCCCCGCCGCGGGGGGGGGGGGGGGGGGGGGCCCCCCCCCCCCCCCCCCGTTTCTTATACGCGCCTGCCCGGAGGATGCGATGACCCTACATCCTCGACTTCGCGGAGGTGTCGCGATGCATAGAGGGGAAACACGATCATGTTGAAGAGGATCAGGAGCGCTATCCAGAGGGCCTTTTTCGCCGTGGACAGCTCCCTGTTCCGGGTCGCCATCACCACGAGATAGACCAGGATCGGGAAAAAGACCAGGTCGAAGACCGCCGCCCAGGCCAGGGTGATTCCCTGTGGGAGGGTCTCGCCCTGCGCCCCGTAGAGCGCCGCGAGGATGATGATGAAGATGAAGAGGGCCAGGGGCGCGAAGAAGAGCATCTTCATGAAGGCGGGTCGCCTTTTTTCCATGACGGGGGAATCGCCCCCGCGCCATATATGAAGATACCAGTAGACCGGGAAGCTCACGATGTTCCCGAAAAAGAGCATGAGGGCCCAGAAGAGCTGGGAGCGCCCGGCGCGCTGCCGCCCCTCCGGAACAGGTGCACCATCAGGGCGATCATGACGCCGTAGGTGAAGAGCAGGAAGAGCGCCGCGGCCGCGATGACCGCGGTGTAATCTGGAGAAATGGCCCCTTCGATGGAATCCACCCCGCGCATGTCGGACACGTGGACCACCAGGGGCGCAAGGCCGAACACCGTAAAGGCCAGGGGGGCCGCGCAGCAGAGTCCGGCAACGAGTTTCGACACCCTTGAACTGTTCATCGCGACTGGCATTATCTCCTGAAAGCGCAGACGCAGGCGGAATCCCCGATCACGGGGTCATGGGCCCCTGGGGGGAAGGAGCGCGAGGGGGAGCGCCGCGCATCAGTTTTCTTACTCGTACTCAACCGGCCGGGGTGAGCCGTCATCGTCGAATTTCGATTTATTTTGAATCTGCCTGTCTTTCGGTTTTGGATTTTTCTTTTTCGGCGCCGGTTTCTCGATATGCTTTATGCAGTTCTTGCAATAGGGGGCCATCTCCTTTAAGATAAAATTCGTGAGATCCAGCTGCGCGCCGCACCGGTAGCACTTGAAGCACCATTTGTGCCAGCACATCTCGTCACTGGTGCAGATCCTGTCGATCGGGTACACCTGCTTGTCGCATTTCCTGCATCTATGGACCGGGCCCGATGACTGGGAAAAGCCCGCGATCCCGATGGCGGCAAGGAGGGCGCAGAATACGGCTATGCCGATGCTTCGGCGAAAGGTTATTTTGGAATTGTTCATATGGCCTACCTCTTCTGTGATATGATTGATGCATTTTAGGGTTCCTGTCCAGCGATTTTTGCCTTTCACGTTATCAGGGAATTCCCACGGCACTACCCAGGTGAGGGGATATCCCCTCCTGGCCGTCCCTTAATAAGGGGGGATTGCTCCCTGCCCCTTGAGGGGGCTAACAACAGGATGTTGATTGCCCCATCCGGGGTGGGGTGCAGTATGTTGGTGCTCGCACCTGAGCCGGGTGTTTGATGTTGGGTGCCCCACCCGGGGCAGGGAGGTGACCAGGGGCTGGTCGGGCCAGGGCGCGAGGGGGGGCGGGGACGCGCACCCCCACTGCACTCCCCCGCGGGGGGCCGCCCACGCCCGCGGGGGGGGGGGG
>CAZKPR010000358.1:0-1628 GCA_964554685.1 uncultured Leptospirales bacterium
TGTCCCTGGACTTCGATAAGATCCAGGAGATGGTGGGGAGCGCCGATTCGGGAGAAAAACCTGCCGATGACTCGGGCAGGCTCCTCACGGCCATCGGCAGGGAAAAAAGCAGGGAGCTCAGGGACTACTTCACCGTATACGGCGACAGGCAGGACTGGACCAGCGAAATGAATAAAATCAACATCAACACCGCGTCGTATCGCGTCATATCAGCGTTGACAGATAAAATGACCCCTGATATCGTGACTGAGGTGATACACCGCAGGCTGGTTCAGCCATTCAAGTCCGTGGACGAGATAAAGGACCTCATGGACGATCAGACGGCACTGGACCGGCTTACCGTACGCTCATATGTATTCAAGATCGTTTCTACCGCCACGGTGGGCGATACCAGCGTCACGATCACGACGTTTTACAACAGAAACCTTCGCACCATTTATTACTGGGGCGAAGAATAAGGCACCGGGGTGCTGTTGTGTTTGAAAGCATAGCCGCCATAGATATCGGGACGTCCTCGATCAAGCTGGTAACCGTCAGAACCGGCTTCCGCGATTTCCAGCTCAAGGCCTTTAATTACGAACAAATCGACCCCGGCATTGAAAATCGTGCAGAGGCAGTCTCAACGGCGCTGAAAAAAATCATGGCCGAAGAAGACCTCGAGGGTCATCGCCTGATAACGAACCTCCCCATGGAAATGGAGATAATCCGCACCATATCATTTCCGTTCAGCGACGTTGAAAAAATCGCCGACGCGATACCATACGAGGCCGAGGAAAACATCCCGTTTAAAATCGATGACCTGATTCTTGATTTTCAATCGCTGAGAAGCAACCGTGAGTCCGAGGGCAGGATACTGCTGGCCGCGGCTCGGAAGGAATCACTCCATGACTTCCTCCTGCCCTTCTATGAAAACGGCCTTCAGCCGATACGCATGGGCATGGAGGCGAACGCCCTTTACGAGTGCTACCGCTACTTCAATAAAATCGAAAACGAGTCGGTGGTGCAGATAGACATCGGCCACCACAAGACAATCCTCAACTTCATCTCGAACAATCAACTATTATTCACGCGGTGCGTCACCGTGGGCGCCGGTGCCATGATAGAAGCACTTGCCACGGCATCAAAGATTTCCTCCGTCGAGGCGATGCGTCTCTTCGAGAACCTCAATCTCGACCTCACATCCTTCGAAAACAACGTCCAGCGGGAACATTACCGCACCCTTGGCATTACCAGGCCGCAGTTAAAGAAGATTTACGCCGAGTCCCTGGAAACCGCCGAATCACTCGTGGAACAGATCATCATTACCATCAAGGCCCTTACCGCTGAATGCGGCGAGATCCTTTTCAACAGGGCCCTTATATCGGGTGGGGTTTCGAACATATCGGGCATCGGCACCCATATATACCGGGAGCTTGATATCCCCGTGGATGCCCTTCCTTTTCTCGAGGACTACAAGGAGCGACAGATACGCAGCCAGTTCCCCATAGCGTTCGGGACCGTCCTGGCCTACATTAACCGCCGCCGCTCATCCATCAATTTCCTCAAGGGAGAATTCATACCCGATATAGCGAGCGAGTCGAAAAAAATTTACTACCTCTCGGGCGGCTTCGCCATCCTGGCGGTCATCA
>CAZKPR010000359.1:0-1615 GCA_964554685.1 uncultured Leptospirales bacterium
AGGAGATTGTACCCCGTAATCTATCCGGACATTTTTCTCGGCGGTCTTCTGTTTATCCAGGTAGTATGAGGCCAGTTTTGCCAGCAGGGGCGATGGAACTTCCGTCAGCAGATTCTTTTCAGTCAGCGACGAGTGAACCTCGACGACTTTTTCAAACACGTCACGTTCGACATAGAGATTGAGAAGACCCGAGTAGCCGACCGCCGAATCCGGTTCGATTCCGATGATATCCTCGTAGTACTTCTTCGCCTTCAGGTACTCCCCCTGGAGAAAATACGCGTTGCCTATCCCGTACATCGCATTGACATCCTTTTCGTCCCTCAGGAGTGACCTGCGATAAAACTCGATGGCAACGTCGAGCTGACTCCACTCTTCGCGTTTTTTTTCGCTCCCGGGGTAATACCATGTGTCGATGTTCAGCCTGATGGTATTGTAGTACTGTGACGGGACCTTGGAATAGTAACGCCCGAGGGCGTTGAGGAGATCGTTGTCTATGGCGCGGCCCTTTTCATTCAAGATCCCGTATATCTTGTTGAGCTTCTGCAGTGACGCGTTGTACTCCTTCCTGTCAAAATAGGCATGGGCGTATTCCGTATAGCCATACAGGTAGTCGGGGATATAATCCTCGTCAACCTCCCTGAAGAACTCCTCGGCCTTCGTGTAATCCCTCTGCTTTTTAACATAATCACCGCTTTCCCGGATAAGGGCGGTTCCCTGGCGGATCAATCTCTTCGCCATGAAGGGCTTGTACACCAGCTGGTACCCTGTAATCGCGAGGGCGCATGCGACGAGGGCCGCGATGCCGAAAACCCTCGTGGTTTGAAGGATTTTCTTCTGGCGCTCCCTTCCCGCAAGGGAATATTCCGGCCGAGACGTAAGCACCCGGCGGGCCTGTGCCGGCGTCTCTTCCACAAGGGGTATCTTTTTCTTGAGCTTTCCCTCGAGATGACGATGGATATCGCTCTCCGATCTTCCGGAGAGGATCATATTGATGAGCTGTCTCGTCTCCCGTGGCGGCAGGAGATCATTGACCACCACGTCCTTTACCGCCTGCCTTACCGAGGCGTTAAAGAGAAGGAGCGCCCTTTTCAGCCGGACCATGTCACGGTCAGATAGCTCGATCCCTCCCTCGGGTGCTTCCGCTTTCCTTGCCGGTGGTGTCTTTTTCGGCTCGTCATCCAGCATTTCCACTTCAAATGGTTCTTCTTCAACAGAGGGGAGGTCTAATCTGCCCGGGGTCACATCTTCGGAAGGGGGGGGCGTCTTCATTTTTTCCGAAACATCCCGTATGATATCACTTGAAGAGGGCAACTCCTTTTCTTCAGTGAAATCCCCCAGGCTTTCGATCGTGGAAAGCTCCTCATCGGCAAAATCATCCACCACCGGCTCTTCTTCCCCGAAGGAGGATCCGGCAGGTGGAACAGGTTCAGCGCCAATATCCATGCCGGGGATATCGGTGTCCTGGACCTCTGACATCACCGCGTCATCATCAAAGGAGATCTCCGAAAGATCGGGGATATCCTCTCCCTCGTCACCGGCAAGCGTTACCCCCTCGGCGGAGGGAGCCGGCTCGGGACGGAAATCGTCCGAATCCCCTGCTTCCTCGATGGCGCCG
>CAZKPR010000360.1:0-1593 GCA_964554685.1 uncultured Leptospirales bacterium
GGAGAAAGGCCTGAAGGTCCATGAGGATCTGTTCAGATCCGTAGCTCGTGGTCATGTTCTCCATCACGTAGTAGAGGAGGCTGTCATGATCCGAGAGGAGCTGGTCCATGTTCGCCATCATCAGCCCGTAGTTCCCGCCGGACCCGTCGGCCAGGATGTCGTGCATCTGGGGCAGGGTTGAAAGCACCCCGAGGAGCGCGTCGTTCTCCTCCTCGTCGCCATGGTATTCCCAGGCGCCGCCGGGATATACCTGGTTGTGCCGCGCGAAGATCTTGCCCGCGGTGTAGATCAGGCCGTGGACCTGCTCCTCCGTGAGGGGTTCTGCCAGGACCGCGTTCACCACGTTCACCAGGTTCGGCGTGATGTCCCGGGAGCCGCCCACGAACTGCTTCAGCACGTCGATCGAATCATCCACGGCGGTCCAGTCGTCCGTGACCCGGAAGGGACCCTCGTAGCCGAGGAGGTCCTCCATGTCGATGTCCTCGTTCCGCTTGTTGAAGACCCACTCGTACTTTGAGTAATCGAGCGTCTTGTGGAGCCCCGCCGTGATGGCCTCGCTCTTGTTGATCTTCATGGCGGTCATCACCTGCTCGAGGCCCCGGGCGATGTCCTCCCGCTCCGCGTCATAGGTCTCGTCGCCCAGCATCTGCAGCATCGAGATAAGCCGAGTCACCAGGCCCGTGTTGTCCGTGAGAAGGGGCAGGATGCCGTTTGTCTCGCTCGCCCCGTTACCGGTGAGCACGCTCAGCATGGTCCTGAGGGGCGTGCTTCCGTCAGATGCGACCTGCCGTGGAAGGTAGGGGCCCTGCTCGGCCACTGGATCGGAACTGTGGCTCGTCTTCGGATTGAAGTACTGGTAATCATATCCCGACTCGGACTTCACCCGGGGCACCCAGCGGTTATCCGCGGTGTAGTAGCGCATCAGCGGCTTTGAGAGGGGTATGAAGACCCCTTCAAGGAGATCGGCCAGGGGATACTTGTGCTGGGACTGGTCATAGTTGTAGTTATGCCCCGAGGCCGTCTTCGTATAGCTGCTTCCCTCATAGAGCGTGCCGGTTATGGCGAGAAGAAGCGGGAAGAACTTGTTCCGGTTGTCCCAGAGGTCCGTCCCGTCCACGCCGATGTCGGCATGGCCGGAAGGTACATATGCCTCGTTCTCGTCCGTGCCGTCAGTATCGGAGACCAGGAAACCCATCCTCACCACGGGATCGATGTTCCGCCCGACCGCGTCGGGGAGCACATACCCGTTGCCGAGTATGGTATTGAAAAGAAAATCATTCGAAATAGTTACAAGCGCCAGGTTGAGATACCTGACGAAGACCAGTATGCGGCCGTCCCCGGGCCTGCTTGAATCCCTGTAATCAGGGGTATTTGCCGTCGCCACGTCCCCGAGATTAATTTTCGAAGAGTGATAATGATCCGACGCCCAATGTCCGTTTTCATCGCCCTTGCGTGCGTTCGACAGGCCCACGGCGCCGTTCGCCTCGATGACGATAAATGCCCCGCTGTGCCCGAGCGTAAGACCAGCCAGTTCGGCTTTCATGTACATCGGAATGGTGAAAACAAATTTCTTTTCAAGGAGGAACCACTGGA
>CAZKPR010000361.1:0-1577 GCA_964554685.1 uncultured Leptospirales bacterium
CAATGAATGGGCAATTTTTTGGGAGGAAAAGGTCATGAAACATACAGTTAAACTGGCGGGACTCATCATCGCTTTGTGTGTGGTCATGGGAACAGCATGCCGGACAGGGCAACCTGAACCTGTAACTATATCACCGGAACTTCGTAGAGCGCTTGGAAATATTAGTAATATGGTGGGCCCTGTTGAAACTCCAGATGATAAGAGATTTGAAGAATGTTATGATTCTTGTTTTGAAAGTTGCACTATTGGTGAAACTAACATTAATAAAATGGATGAAGTGAACCTTGAGTGTGAAAAATATTGTAGAGATGATTGTAAACAAAGAATAAAAACTAACCCCGAAGCCTATAAATGACCTGAGCCGTGAATCGGTTTTCATATAAGATCGGTAATACTATGGACATACTATTTCGGCCCCCTGCCTGGCAGTTTTAACTTATGGCAGTCTCAACGTTACACCACCGGTTTTGCCCATAAAGGCTTTATCCTCGGGTCCGGGGCCGGGCAGGAGGTTCTGGAAGTTCGGTTCCCGCTGATATGCCTGCGGTATACAACCCGCACACGCACTCATTCCTTTTAAGATAATCTCTTATTTTTATATACACCCTCATCTCGAATGTACCCTTCCGCTGCGATCCGCGATATAAATTTCTGATATTTCCGTGATTTCCCGTTTTGCCCCTTTACGTTATTAAGAATTATTATTAATATGAAAGCGGTGAGACGAAAAAGCGCACAACGGGAGCGGATCTACGGGGTCATCAGGGGGAGCGACAGGCACCCCACGGCCCTGGAGGTGTACGAGGCGCTCAAAAAGGAGATTCCCTCCCTGGGCATGGGGAACCTCTACCGCAACATCGGCATCCTGGTGGAGGAGGGGCGCGTGCGGCGCAGGGTCTTCCCCGACGGGGTCGAGCGCTTCGACGCCGTGGTCACGCCGCATTACCATTTCATCTGCGACGCCTGCGGCGGGATCACCGACTTCGAGATGCCGCCCCAGGAATCGGTCATGAAGAAGGCGCGCGCGCTGTCGAAGCACGCCATCACCGGCCACACGATCAATTTCTACGGCACCTGCGCGAAGTGCGGCGGGAAGAAAAGGAAATAAGACAAATCGGGCGTCCGCGGCGGGGGAGGCGCCCGGTGCAGTGAAGGGGGGACGACGCCGTTCTTTCATGGCGTCGTTTAAACAAATCTTAGCAAAATGGAGGAACCATGAAGAAGAAAAAAGAAGACAGTTTTCATATTCACACCACGGGGAGCGGCACGTCGAACAAGGACTGGTGGCCGGACCAGTTGAACCTGAAGATACTTCACCAGAATCCTCCCGCGGGCGATCCCATGGGAGGGGAATTCAGCTACGCCGAGGAATTCGCCAAGCTCGACCTGAAGGCGTTGAAGAAGGACCTCGTGGCCCTGATGACGGAATCGCAGGAGTGGTGGCCCGCGGACTGGGGGCATTACGGCGGGCTCATAATTCGAATGGCGTGGCACAGCGCCGGCACCTACCGCATGGGGGACGGCCGCGGCGGCGCCGGGTCCGGCACCCAGCGCTTCGCCCCCCTGAACAGCTGGCC
>CAZKPR010000362.1:0-1519 GCA_964554685.1 uncultured Leptospirales bacterium
CGCGAAGGTGCGCGTGATCTGAAATCAGGAAAAAGGGGAGACGCTCCCCTTTTTTTTCGTAATCAATAATTGTATTGCAATGGATATCATGCCGGGTTGATAGTATTCGCCATACCGGGGAGAGGTGCGCACTCGCGACGAATGCTTCATCATCATCTCCCCCGGGCAGTATATTCAGTGAATCGATCAACGGTGGCATTACGCGAAAAAAATGAAGGTGGCAATTAGAAGAACTGAACTCCTGGTGTTTCATGCAATAGAGTTCTATTCCTTTGCGTCCCGCTTATTCCTGGAACGCAGGTTCATCGTCCCTCTCGTCATGCTTTTTCTTTTATTTTATCCTTCCATGTTCCAGGAGCACGAGATCCCCACCTACAGGGTCATCCTTGACCCTGGGCATGGCGGCATAGCGAAACATCCGATGTCTGTTCACGGTGACCGGTATGACACCATCCAGGGACGGTATCTTGAAACCTTCAAAGAGGGCGCATCGCGCAGGGCGCTTCATGAACATATTATTGTGTATGACATCGCGCGAAGGGCGGAAAGGCTTTTGAGACACCTCGCGCCGGGCGGGGACGCAGAACGCTTTTATCGGGTATTGAAAAAATACACCGTCAGGACGCCCCGCGCTATTTACATTGAAACCGGCATGAGCAGGGGGAAATCGATCACCGAGGAGGAGTCGGATCTGGTGGAGGATCCAAACGCTCCCTTCCGGCTATTTGACTATCCCGACGCGAGGGGGGCAATGCAAAAGGGACGAATCTCGCGAATAAACCAGGGCAGGCCCCATCTCGTGGTGTCCCTTCACATGGCCGCTGCGGGCCCAAGGGATTACGAGGGAATGAACCCGGTCATCATCCCCCCCCATAGTCTTCTGCGAAAGGGCTTTGAGTATTTGCGGGGTCAGCGGGAGGGATCAGCGTTCTTCCGCAGAAGCCCCTACCGGGACTGGTTCATCGAGAATACCTCGCGATCGGATTTCAGCTGGTTCCTGAACGATACCTCCATTTATTTCACGGGTTATCCCCTGAGGAGAGACAGGGAAACGGACATGACGCGGTTCAGGGGATACCGCTATAACATGGTGAACTGGTCCTACGCGGACGACCCCGGATGGGAAAGGGCTGCCAGGCACCGGATACGCTCAAGCAGGTATGCCCCGCGGGTCGATGACTTCGTGGCGGAAGGTCGATTCTGGGCCAGGGAACGATCCACCTGTGAGAACTTCAGGCGGGGAGGCGGCGAGGAAGGATTTGGCGGTGATAACGCCTACGCCTCGTACGAAATCATACGTTATATCTGCTATTCGCTGCGAATGAACGGCGATGATCACCCGTCACAGAAGCCTGGCAAGAGCTACGTGTCAGTCTGGATCATGCCGCTCCATGTCAACGCGGTCAATGCCTTTATCGAACTGGGGTATTTAAACCGGAAGAGGGATCGTCACCTTTTCACAAAACGAAAGAACGAGCTCGCCGAGGGGATCGCGGTGGGCATCTATTCGCTTTGCGCC